>NZ_JBFRDN010000002.1:0-342102 GCF_052113785.1 Phyllobacterium sp. TAF24
TCTCCCTCATCCTGAGCCTGTCGAAGGGCGCGACAATGGTTGTGCAACCCACCATCTCCCTCATGGTGTTATGTCGAACCACGAACCACCAGCATTCACCCCTCCAAACAAAAATGGCGGTACCGAAGCACCGCCATTTCAAACTGATTACCTCAAACGGATGTTCAAATATCCAGCTCTTCCACGAATGCAGCGCGGTCCTGAATAAACCGGAAGCGGGCTTCGGGCTTGGTGCCCATCAAATCATCCACCGCAATTCTGGTTTCTTCGATCCATTCCTCATCGATCTGAACGCGCAGGAGCGTGCGTTTCTTGCGATCCATCGTCGTTTCCTTGAGCTGGTCGGCGCGCATTTCGCCAAGGCCTTTGAAGCGTCCGATTTCGATCTTGCCTTTTCCGGTGAACAGCGTGCGCATCAATTCGTCCTTGTGGGCATCATCGCGCGCATAGGCGACCTTGCCGCCCTGAGCGATGCGATAAAGCGGCGGAACGCCAAGGAACAGATGGCCATTGCGGATAAGATCAGGCATTTCCTGATAGAAGAATGTGATCAGCAGCGAGGCGATGTGCGCACCGTCGACGTCGGCATCGGTCATGATGATAACACGGTCGTAACGCAAATCCTCATCGCGATATTTTGACCGTGTGCCACAGCCGAGCGCGAGGATAAGATCACCGATCTGCTGGTTGGCCGTCATCTTTTCGCGACCGGCGCTGACCACATTGAGGATTTTACCGCGTAGGGGCAAAACCGCCTGCGTGGCGCGATCGCGCGCCTGCTTGGCCGAACCACCAGCGGAATCACCCTCGACGATGAAAAGTTCAGCACCAAGCGCGCCGGTCTGGCTGCAATCGGCAAGCTTGCCCGGCAAACGCAGTTTGCGCACGGCCGACTTGCGGTTGACTTCCTTATCCTGACGGCGTTTCACGCGTTCATCGGCGCGTTCCACCACCCATTCGAGCAGTTTTGATGCTTCCTGCGGCGAGGCAGCAAGCCAGTGATCGAATGGATCGCGGATGGCGTTTTCAACGATACGCTGTGCTTCAACGGTCGCCAGCTTGTCCTTGGTCTGGCCAACAAACTCCGGCTCGCGGATGAACACGGACAGCATGGCCGCCGAAGAAATCATCACGTCATCGGTGGTGATGATTGAGGCACGCTTGTTGCCTGTTAGTTCCGCATAGGCTTTGAGGCCACGGGTAAGGGCGATGCGCAGACCCGCCTCGTGCGTGCCGCCTTCGCCTGTCGGAATGGTGTTGCAATAGGAATTGACAAAGCCATCGCCGCCATACCACGCAACCGCCCATTCCAGCGCGCCATGGCCACTGGTCTTTTCGGTCTTACCTGCGAACATTTCGCGCGTGACCTGAAAATCCTTGCCAAGCGAAGCGCCGAGATAATCCTTCAATCCGCCGGGAAAGTGGAAAACCGCCTTGTCGGGCGTCGGATCTTTCGGATCGAGCAGGGATGGCGCGCAGTTCCAGCGGATTTCAACGCCGCCGAAGAGATAGGCCTTGGACCGCGCCATCTTGAAAAGCCGGGCAGGATCAAACTTGGCACCCTGACCAAAAATATCGGGGTCCGGATGAAATGTCACGCGCGTACCGCGACGGTTGTGCACCTCGCCAATATCCTCAAGGGGGCCGAGAGGATGACCACGGGAAAACCGCTGCCGGTAAAGACGCCGGTTGAGCGCCACTTCCACTTCAACGTGATCGGACAGGGCATTGACGACGGAAATGCCAACGCCATGCAGACCGCCGGAGGTCTCATAGACCTTCGAGTCAAATTTGCCACCGGAGTGAAGCGTCGTCATGATGACTTCGAGAGCAGATTTGTCTTTGAATTTGGGGTGCGCATCGATCGGGATACCGCGGCCATTGTCCGTCACCGAGAGATAGCCGTTTTCGTCAAGGTCGATATCGATGAAATTGGCATGGCCGGCCACCGCTTCGTCCATGGCATTGTCGATGACTTCGGCGAAAAGGTGATGCAGCGCCCGCTCATCCGTTCCGCCAATATACATGCCGGGGCGGCGGCGAACCGGCTCAAGCCCCTCGAGAACCTCAATATCCGCAGCGCTGTAGCTGCCGCTGCTTGCGGGTGTTGAACGCGGGGATGCTTTGGTCGCCGGAGCAGGTGCGATTTTCACAGGTGTCACTGACGTGACTGGCGTCACTGGAGCGGCCGGGGTCACAACAGGTTCGGGCTTAGGTTGCGCAACCCCCGCCTGACGTTCCCGTGCTGTTTTGACTATCGCTGAAAAGAGGTCGTTATTGTCATCCATATCGTATTTTGGCCAATGCTACAGGGGCTGCGAATCACCAGCAATCTTTACATGGTTCGCATGGAAACGCGATGGGAGTTCGYGATCTGTTCCGGCGTTCACCACAGAACTATGGTCTGATAACCCAGGTTTCAAGCCGCTTTGAGACTTAACACCACCTTTTCGAGTTCTTCAATGCGCTCGCCAAGCGCTTCATGCAGAACCTTGAGATTCGCAATCTGGCTTTTCAGCACCTGATTATCGTCGACTGTTTCGCTCTCATCGGGCGATTGCCCGACACCGTGCATCAGCCATGTCGGCGTAACACCCWATGAACCTGCCAGCATGAACAGTCTGTTGGCGCGCGGTTCCGACCGGTCGGATTCCCAGGCGGCAAGCGTTTCTGCTTGGACACCAATGCGTTCGGCCAGTTCTGCCACTGTCATGGACTTGGCATCACGGGCGCGCGACAGGCGGCCGCCTGTCGTGTCCATATCGGGCACATCAGTCATGATGTTATTGGAAAAAGTCATGGGGATTCTCCATTTTTTTCTTGTTTTTGCGGGTGTGGGAGGGGCCTTTTGCAACATTTACTGGCTGAAAAGTCAAATCTGCCGCCATTTTGCGTCAGTATTCCATTCTCCGGGCGATTGCATTTTTCCACAGAGCCGATATGCCAGAAGGCCTCGCCTGAGCTATTTGTCCCGGAAAGGTCGACAGCATGGAAAACACAACCTCACCGCAGATGAGGGGCGTTGGAACGATGGCCGGTGCCATGTTTATCCTGCCGATGATGGATGCGATCGCCAAATGGCTTTCAACGGTCGATAGCCTGCCACCTGCGACCGTCACGCTCTCCCGCTTCGTGGTCCAGACAATCCTGACTTTGCTGATTATTGTCGCGCTGACAGGTATGCATTCTCTGAAACCACACAATCTCTGGGGCAATCTGTTTCGCGGCTTTCTGATGGGGATTGGCAGCCTGTGTTTCTTCGCCGCCGTCAAATATATGCCGCTGGCTGATGCCATGGCGGTGTTCTTTGTCGAACCGCTGATGCTGACGCTGCTCTCCGCTGTCGTCCTGAAAGAGACGGTGGGCTGGCGCAGGCGCATTGCCGTTGCCATCGGGTTTATCGGCACGCTGATCGTTATCCAGCCAAGCTGGGAGCTTTTCGGCTGGGTGTCGCTGCTGCCGCTGGGCACGGCGGCACTCTTTGCCGTCTATCTCGTTCTCAATCGCCGCTTTGGCGCCCATGATACGCCGCTTGTCATGCAGCTTTATGCGGGCATTGGCGGCACGGTGACAGTTATCATTGCTCTGTTTTTGGGTGCTTGGTTCGGCGTCAGCGATATGACGCTGGGAACGCCGGCAACGGGCATGTCGTGGTTCCTGCTGTTTGCCATCGGGGCAATTGCCACGGGTGGGCATCTTCTGGTTGTGCAGGCCTCGCGCCTTGCACCTGCCTCGCTTCTGGCGCCATTCCAATATCTCGAAATCGTCATGGCCGTCATTATTGGCCTCTTCGTATTTCAGGAGTTTCCGACCGCTTCGAAATGGCTTGGTATCGCCATTATCATCGCGTCGGGTGCCTATGTGGTCTGGCGCGAAGGCAAAAAGCAGAAGGCCCCGGAGCCCGCTTTCAATTAGCGATCTTACCTGTTGAGCAAAGCCGCCATTGGCAATAGAACCAAAGACGCATTTTGTGCGGGAGGTCCATAAGAGTGTTCAAGAAAATCCTGATTGCAAACCGTGGGGAAATTGCCTGCCGCGTCATCAAGTCGGCAAGGAAAATGGGGATAGCCACGGTCGCCGTCTATTCCGATGCGGATCGCGATGCTGTTCATGTCGAAATGGCCGATGAAGCGGTGCATATCGGTCCTGCTGCAGCCTCCGAAAGCTATCTCGTCGCGGACAAGATCATCGCCGCCTGCAAGGCAACAGGCGCGGAAGCGGTTCATCCCGGCTATGGTTTCCTGTCCGAGCGTGCCTCCTTCTGCGAGGCGCTTGAGAAGGAAGGTATCATTTTCATCGGACCAAAACCCAGGGCGATCATCGCCATGGGCGACAAGATCGAATCGAAAAAGTTTGCCAATGCCGCCAAGGTCAACACCGTGCCGGGCTTTCTCGACATTATCACCGATGGCGCCCATGCGGAAAAGATCGCCGGTCAGATCGGTTATCCCGTGATGATCAAGGCTTCCGCCGGTGGTGGCGGCAAGGGAATGCGCATTGCGTGGGACGAGAGCGAAGTGCGCGACGGGTTTGAACGCGCTACCTCGGAAGCGCGCAATTCCTTCGGCGACGACCGGGTTTTCATCGAAAAATTCGTCGTTGAGCCGCGCCATATCGAAATTCAGGTGCTCGGCGATAGTTTTGGCAATTGCATCTATCTGGGCGAGCGCGAATGTTCCGTGCAGCGCCGCAACCAGAAAGTCGTCGAGGAAGCGCCGTCACCCTTTCTTGACGAAGCAACCCGCAAGGCCATGGGCGAGCAGGCCGTGGCATTGGCCAAGGCCGTTGACTATCAAAGCGCCGGTACGGTCGAATTTATCGTCGACAAGCACCGCAACTTCTACTTCCTTGAAATGAACACGCGCCTGCAGGTGGAGCATCCGGTCACGGAATTGATCACTGGTGTTGATCTTGTCGAGCAGATGATCCTGATTGCAGCGGGCGAAAAGCTCAAACTCAAGCAGTCGGATATCAAGCTAAACGGCTGGGCTATTGAAAGCCGTCTCTACGCGGAAGACCCGTACCGCAATTTCCTGCCTTCGATTGGTCGCCTGACCCGCTATCGCCCGCCGAGTGAGGGCCCGGTTGGCAAAGCCATCATCCGCAATGATACCGGTGTGACCGAGGGCTCCGAGATTTCGATGTTCTATGACCCCATGGTGGCAAAGCTCTGCACCTGGGCGCCAACCCGCCTTGAAGCCATCGACGCCATGGCTGACGCGCTGGATACTTTTGTGGTCGACGGCATCGAGCACAACATTCCGTTCCTTGCTGCATTGATGCAGCATCCGCGCTGGCGGGAAGGGCGGCTATCTACCGGTTTTATCGCCGAGGAGTTCCCCGATGGCTTCCATCCCATCGCGCCCACGGCCGAGGACAGGGACGTACTGGCCGCCATCGCTCTCAGTGTGGAGTTGGTGCGCAAGGGACGTCTCGACGGCCTCAGTGACCGTCTACGGCCACATACGGGCAAAATCCGCGCCGAATGGGACGTGCGGATCAATGATGAATATGTGCCGGTGAGCATTCACCAGAGTATTGCCAAGCCGCCAGTCAAGATTGAACTCTCGTTGCATGGTGGAGAGGACATTACCATCCGCAGCGATTGGCGGCCCGGCGATGCGGTCTGGGACGGCTATATTGATGACCGCTCGGTGAAGGCACAGTTGCGCCCCGTGCTCAATGGCATGCGCATTGACTGGAAGGGCATGTCGGTCATTGGCCATGCCATGCAGACCCATGTCGCCGCGCTGGAAAAGCTGATGCCGGTGAAGCTGCCGCCCGATACGTCAAAAATGCTGCTATGCCCGATGCCCGGCCTGATCGTCTCGATCAATGTGAGCGAAGGTCAGGAAGTAAAAGCAGGCGACACGCTGGCAATTGTTGAAGCGATGAAGATGGAAAATGTGCTGCGCGCCGATCGCGATCTGACCGTTTCAGCCATCAACGCCAAACAGGGGGATAGTTTGGCTGTCGATGCCGTGATCATGGAATTTGCGTAAGATAGGGCTGCATAAGCGTGAGTGGAGCGTGGTTCGACAAGCTCACCATGGGGCCCTTCGACAGGCTCAGGATGAGGGGTGCTAAATTCTGCAACCTTTGTGATCTGCAATCTTTGTAATTAGCATCGCATCCCCACTCTCCCTCATGGTGAGCAACTGTGTTTGGGTGTTGATCAGATTTGGTGTTCTAATCTCCATGGTGTGTCGGTTTTGATGATGGCGTTGATGATGACGATGAGTTTTCGCATGATGGCCACAATTGCAACCTTGAAGGGTTTTCCAGCGGCTCTGAGTTTCTGGTAGAAGCGTGCCAGTGGCTGGCTCTTGGCCCTTATGATGGAAAGGCACGCCATGTAGAGGATGCGCCTGATATGAGGGCGGCCACTGGCAATGGCCGCTTCCAACTGCTTCCTGACCTTGACCTGTGCGGCGATCAATGCGGCGATAGCGGCTTGCGCCTCGGGACTGGTCATGCGGGCCTGCAGGCTCTTCAGCTCATTGTTCATGCTGATGAGGCATCGGCGCAGCGTCGTTAACTCCTTGATGCTGCTTTGCTGTCTGGTGCGCACCACCGGCATGCGATGGACAACGGCCATCACCAGCACCTCGGCAATCGCCCTGGCGTCGAGACGATCCGTCTTGGCGCGTTTGCCTTTGAGGCGGGCAAAGCCGCGAATGTCCTGGGGATGCAGGCACCAGACCAGCAGGCCTGCTTCGTTCGCAGCAACGAGCAGACACGCCTCATAACCACCGGTGGCCTCGCAGCCGAAGGCAACCCCTTCAACCGACCCGATGCGCTGCAGCAGAAGGCCAATCCCTTCAGGGCTATTGGCTACCCGCAGCTCCAGCCCATCGGGCAAACAATGAATATCGAGGTGATCCTTGCTCACATCAATGCCGACAAAACGATCAAACTGTGTCATGATGAGGTTCCCTGGCTTGTCATACGGGGTCGGTGCCCCTTGCAACTGTTCGGGTGTCATCGAATGACAGGGCCTTGCTCACCATCGGACTGCAATGTCCGCTTGTCGAAACGGCATCCTGTCAATCGGTCCACGTGCCGGGAAAGGGTACGTGGACCTCTTCACATTATACCATCTCTAACAGACAAGCTTGTCGAACCACGCTCGATAATGTCCTCGATGGCATCGCGCGGTTCTGACAACCCCGCCGCAATGGTTTCAATACCAACAGGTCCGCCACCAAAATTATGGGCAATCATCGACAGATAACGCCGGTCAAGCTGGTCAAGCCCCAGCGCATCCACTTCGAGGCGCAACAGCGCGGAATCGGCAGTCTGGCGGTCAATGGAATCCTTCCCGTCCACAATGGCAAAATCCCGCACGCGGCGCAAAAGCCGCCCGGCAATGCGCGGTGTACCGCGAGCCCGGCGCGCAACTTCCAGCGCGCCATCATCGGTCATGCCGATACCCATGATGCGGGCACCGCGCCGGACGATATGTTCCAATTCCTCAACCGTATAGAAATTGAGCCGGACGGGAATGCCGAAGCGATCGCGCAACGGTGTTGTCAAAAGCCCGAGACGCGTCGTCGCCGCGACCAGCGTAAATTTGGCCAGATCAATCTTGACCGAACGCGCGGCAGGACCTTCACCGATGATCAGATCGAGCTGATAATCTTCCATGGCCGGATAGAGAATTTCTTCCACTGCCGGATTAAGACGATGGATTTCATCGATGAAGAGAACGTCATTCTCTTCAAGATTGGTCAAAAGCGCCGCCAGATCACCCGCCTTGGCGATCACCGGGCCGGACGTGGAACGGAAATTGACGCCAAGTTCCTTGGCCATGATCTGTGCCAGCGTCGTCTTGCCAAGGCCGGGCGGCCCGACAAACAGCACATGGTCCAGCGCCTCACCGCGTGACTTTGCAGCTTCAATAAAGACTTTCAGATTGGCCCGCGCTGCCGCCTGCCCGACAAAATCATTCAACGTTTGCGGACGCAGCGTCGTATCGGCGTCTTCACCGCGTTTGTCGGGGGTTATCAATCGGCTGACATCACTCATGCGGATGTCCTCGCATAGCGCGCTGGATCAGGCAACCGTATCACCGGGAAAGTTCCTTCAAACCCAGACGGATCAGCTTGGCGGAGTCGGCATCTTCGCCCGCATCCCGCAGCGCTGCAGCAATGGCATTGGCTGCCTGATCGCGCGAATAACCAAGATTGGTCAGCGCTGAAACCGCATCGGCAACCGGGGCGGGGGCAACGCCCTCGCCCAGTTCCTGCTTGAGACCAATTGTGCCCATAGCCTCACCGGCAAAGGCAGGCGCCTTGTTTTTCAGCTCTATGACAATGCGCTCGGCCACTTTCTTGCCGACACCCGGTGCGCGGCTGACCATAGCAATATCGCGCAGCGCAATGGCGTTGGCGAGCTCGGAAGGCGTCAAGGTGCCGAGGACGCTCAAGGCAACCTTGGCACCGATACCCTGCACGCTCTGCAACAGGCGGAACCATTCGCGCTCCAGCGCAGTACCGAACCCGAACAAACGGATCAGATCTTCGCGCACATAGGTTTCAATCAGAAGCACGGCTGCTTCGCCGGGTCCGGGCATGTTCGACAGCGTTCGCGCCGAGCAATAGGCAACATAGCCCACCCCATGCACATCGAGGATCACATGATCCTCGGCAATCTCATCAACAGTGCCTTTGAGTTTTCCGATCATAGCTGTGCCGCCAGTTTCTGTTCAATGGCAATCCGGCCAATGGCACTCTGTCTGTGGTGCGCATGGCAGATAGCAACCGCCAAAGCATCCGCTGCATCATCCGTATCGAATGTCGCCTTGGGCATCAGCACCTTCACCATCATGTGAATCTGCTTCTTTTCCCCGTGTCCGACGCCGATCACCGCTTTCTTGACTGCGTTGGGCGCATATTCGGCAACTGGCAATCCGGCCAGCGCAGGAACAAGCAGGGCAATACCGCGCGCCTGACCCAGTTTCAGTGTCGCCGTGGCATCTTTGTTGACGAATGTATGTTCGACCGCTGCCTCGTGCGGCATCTGGCCATGAACGATTCCAGCAAGACCGTCGTGCAATTGGCAAAGGCGCGATGCGAGATCAAGCTTGGCGTCGGAAAGAACGGTACCGGCGGCAACAAACCGCAATGAATTGCCGAGCGTCTCGATGATGCCCCATCCGGTACGCCGCAGGCCGGGATCAATTCCAATGATGCGAATCGCTTCTTTCATGTCGAGACCTTATCTAGCTGTCAGGGAACTTGACAGCAGAAAGGTGAACAAAAGAGAAACAAATCTATATGTTGTGCACGATTATCATATGCCAGAGCCTTTCCAGCTCAAATAGAATTGCTCTGCGGAAAGGGATTAGCGATGGGCGAAAGCGGTAGCGAGCAGACTGATCTGATCCGATACTGGATTGGTCGTCAGCGTCCGCCTCGGGCCAGTGCTGGTGCCCTCGTTATAAATCTCGTCATCCATCTGCCTGACACGGGCCTGCAAGCGCAGTGACCGATGCACGAGATCGCAATAGTCGAAGGGAATTTCATCCCAACCTTCCACATCTTCCGGTGCCGATTCCGTATCGAGGCGGACTTTCGCTTTCTCCGACAGAACCTGTTCCTGCGTCATTTCTCCGCTGCGCGAGGCCCTTTGCAGCAATAGCCACGACGCAACCTGCATCAGACGTGTGGTCAGACGCATTGATTCGGCGGCATAAAGCGTTGCCGCAATGCGGCTCAAGCGCTTGGCTTCGGCACGGCCTTCCCCGTCGAGATAGGCCGCAGCCTCTTCAACAAGGCTCATGCCCTCATCATAGATATGATTGAACGTTTCCGAGCGGACCATGCGATCGGCCAGCCGGATTGTATTGTCAGCGTAATATTCCCGTTCAGCCATTTCATGCCCTGTCATTAAAAATCCGCTGATTCTCAAAGCAGCGCTCTCTTACTGGGACAGCAAGCGGGTCACCACAACGGTCAACGGGCGGTATTCCCCAGCAACCTGCCCGCATGCACACATGAGCGCAAGTTTATCCTTAATAAAGGGTTAACGTCAGGGCCGCCGCATAGATATGAACACAAAAAAAAGAGCCGCAAAAAATGGCGGCTCTCAGGAGTCTAACAGGGAGGCGTCAAACAAAGTGGCCAAACCACTTGGTAAGAATCCAGAAAACTGGATGATCAATTTATAGCTTGTAATGCTTAACGAGCGGTTAATGCCGACATTGAAGTAGAAACCACCAGTACCCAGAAGATTGCATCGAACAATCAGCTTCCCATCAGTTTTGCCCGCTTTCGCAGTTCAAATTTCTGGATTTTTCCGGTCGATGTTTTCGGTATTGCCTCGAAAAGCACATGCCTTGGCACCTTGAAACGGGCAAGCAGTGTCCGGCAATGGGCGATCAATTCTTCCTCTGTCGCCACCTGCCCCGGCTTGAGTTCCACGAAGGCAAGCGGTGTCTCGCCCCATTTATCATCTGGCCGAGCCACGACGGCGCAGGCACCCACGGCAGGGAATTTGTAAAGCGCATCTTCGACTTCGATGGAGGAAATATTCTCGCCGCCTGAAATGATAATATCCTTGGAGCGATCTTTCAGCTGGATATAGCCATCAGGATACATGACACCGAGATCGCCGGAATGAAACCATCCACCGGAAAAAGCTGCATCGCTGGCCGCCCGGTTTTTCAGGTATCCCTTCATGACAATATTGCCACGGAACATGACCTCGCCAATCGTTTCACCATCGGCGGGTACGGGCTGCATGGTCTCAGGATCAAGCACAGCAAGGTCTTCAAGCGAGGCATAACGTACGCCCTGACGCGCCTTTTTGGCGGTGCGGGACGCGGCTTCCAGCGCATCCCACTCATCCTGCCATTCATTGACGACCGCAGGACCATAGGTTTCCGTCAGGCCATAGAGATGCGTGACCGCAAACCCTGCGTCAGCCATACCGGCCAGAATGGATTCCGGCGGCGGTGCTGCGGCCGTATTGAAAGTCACCGTCTGCGGGAATTCGCGCTTGTCCTTTTCAGCTGCGTTGATCAGCACCGCCATGACAATGGGCGCACCACAGAGATGTGTCACGCCGAGATCGGCAATCGCATCATAAATCGGCTTTGCCCGCACCCAGCGCAGGCAGACATGGGTGCCGAATTGCAAGGCAAGCGTCCACGGAAAACACCAGCCATTGCAGTGGAACATCGGCAGGGTCCACAGATAAACAGGATAACGCCCCATGCCGGATGCCACCACATTGCCATAACCCATCAGCGCTGCGCCGCGATGGTGATAGACCACACCCTTTGGATCGCCTGTCGTACCCGATGTATAGTTGAGCGTAATGGAATCCCATTCATCATCGGGCATCGACCATGTATAATCAGGGTCGCCACTGGCAACGAAGGCCTCGTAATCGATCTCGCCGAACGGCTCACCCTGCGGATAGGGCGCATCATCTGGATATTCCGTATCGACGAAATGAATGACCAGCGGCTTCACCTTGGCCAGTGCCAAAGCCTCGCGGAAAACCGCTGAAAACTCCGTGTCGACAATGACGATCTTGGTTTCCGCATGGTCAAGCTGGAAGGCGATCACCGCCGCATCGAGCCGCGTATTGACCGAATGCAGCACGGCCTTGGTCATAGGCACACCGAAATGCGCTTCCAGCATGGGCGGCGTATTGGACAACATCACCGTAACCGTATCGCCCTTGCCGATCCCACGACGAGACAGCGCCGAAGCCAACTGGCGGGTGCGGCGATAGAACGTGCCATAATCATAGCGCTGCGTGCCGTGGATGATCGCTATTCTCGACGGGTAAACCCGCGCTGCCCGCTCCAGATAGGTCAGCGGCGTCAGCGGCTGGTAATTGGCCGCATTGCGCTCAAGATCACGATCAAAAATTCCACCACCCATACACGCCTCCCAACGCTTTGCATCTGGAAGCTTAGACCATGGAAACAAATGATGGCTAACGGTTTTTCCTGACCAATCAACAAAAACCCGCCCTGAAAATCAGGACGGGCCAATATCCGCTAAAGCCAACGGGTGATCAGGAAATCGCGGTCTTCGCTGTTCCGGATTTCATTCCCGAATTCCTCGCCACGCTATGAACAGGCCTGCCAGCAACAACCAGCTTTGCTTTTGCCACGTGAGCCTGCGGAACGGGACGTTTGCCCCAGCCAATGCTCGGCAGCCATTCAAGATAATGAGCCAGCGCAAACTGCGCCATGATTCCACTCGCAATCAGCAAAGTATCATCAAGCACATCGCCGGGGTTCATCTCCTTGACGATCTGCGCAACCATGGCAAGGATTGTCCCGGCAATAAACACCGGCAGCGAATGCTTGCCGAGAATGGCCAGCGGATGATCTTCCGGCGTGCGTGCCAGATTGGAAATGGCCGGAACCGAGACGATCACATAGGCCAGCGCCAGCACATGGACGAGACGGGTCAGTGACAGGAATGTCTTGTCAAAACCTGTCACCACCATCGGCAAGCCCATTGAGGTATCAACGCCCCAGAACGGCACGCGTACCCAAAGCAGCGCAAGCAGGATGTAGCCGACGGAAAATCCGAACAGATATTTGTTAAACGGAATCTGGCCGCCCCGGCGCACATGCATCACACCGGCAATGCCGATCACGAACAGGAACTGCCAAGACAACGGGTTCAGGAACCACACGCCCGGAGTCGGGTAATTTGGTGGTGCGATCTGGTAAACACCTGATACCAGCCACAGCAGGCCGGAAAATCCGACCATGACTGACAGGCTGATATTGCCGAGGAACAGGAACAGCGGCAGCATGAGAAGCAGCACGCCATACATCGACAGGATATTATTATAGCCGAGCTGATGCCCCATCGTGGCAAGGCCAATCAGCGCCTCAGCCGGTTGATCCATCAGTGGTCCGATATTGATGAAGGACATAAATTCCGGACGGTTGAGATAAAGCCCGGCAGCGCAAAAAATCGCCAGCGTTGCCACTGTCGTCAGGATATGCGCGCTATACAGCGTCGCCGCACGGCGCCAGGCTTTCAACGTTATAAGAAAGCGGTTGCCCGCCTCGAACTTCGAGCCATAGGCAAGACCGACTGCAATACCCGAGATCAGCACGAATGCCTCGGCAGAGTCCGAAAAGCCCAGATTCTTATGGGTCAGATGCTCAAAAACGGTTCCCGGCACGTGGTTGATGAAGATGGTCAGCAGTGCCAGAGCCCGGAAAACATCGATGCGGGTATCCCGCTGTTGGAGCTGTGTCTGTGTCATAGCATTCACCAATTCCTGTCATGCAAGATTCAACCACAGCACTCCCGGCCTCGTAGGGGAGCGGTTCTTCGACGGTCGTGATTGATAATGTTTACATAGTCCGAAAGTTGCGATTCGGCCGATCAACTTTAGTTCATAATTATAACAAAGCGGCCAATCCATCGTAGGAAAGCTTCAATCCCATCAGCAGGATCATGATGTACATGAAGGGATAAAACACCTCAGGGCGCATGCGTTTTACAATCCATGCACCCGCAAAAGTT
The DNA here is from genome assembly GCF_052113785.1 of Phyllobacterium sp. TAF24. Taxonomy (NCBI): domain Bacteria; kingdom Pseudomonadati; phylum Pseudomonadota; class Alphaproteobacteria; order Hyphomicrobiales; family Phyllobacteriaceae; genus Phyllobacterium; species Phyllobacterium sp. TAF24. The sequence goes on from NZ_JBFRDN010000002.1 coordinate 13,515, forward strand.
GCAAGCGGCGCTATGGGCATCAGAACCGCTGCGGCCTTGAGATTCTCGGCATCAAACTGGCCCAGAGCAAAATATGGAATGACTTTTATCGCATTAACAATCGCGAAAAAGATAACGCTCGTGCCGTTGTAGATTTTCGGGTCCTGCCGCAGCGGCAGGGCATAAACCTGATAGGGCGGACCGCCGGCATGGGCGACAAAACTTGTGAACCCGGCAATGGTCGACCAGAAGGTTGCAGCCGCCGCATTGTGCGGTTGCGCCGCCGCGCGTTTGGCTGCGCTGGTGAAAATATAACGCGCAAAAAAGATGATCGCGACGGCGCCAACGATGAGTTTCACCATGTCATCGGTCACAACAGATGCGGTCAGCCAGCCGATGCCGATGCCAAGCAAAGCGCCCGGTAACATCAGCTTCAGGGTTTTGTTGTCGCGATAGCCCCGCCAGCTCCACAGGCTCGCCACATCCATGATGATAAGGATTGGCAGCATGATCGCCGCCGCCTGCACTGGCGGCATGACCAGCGCCATCAGCGGCACACCGACTTGTCCCATGGCCCCGCCAAGGCCACCTTTCGACAACCCGATCAGGATCGTGGCCGGAACGGCAGCGGCATAGAACCATGGGTTCAACAGGAGATCGTGCATGATGGAAATCCGGTAAGGAGGGTCTTTCATCCTTAGCTGATCACACCGGCAATTGAAAAATGCTTTTTGGCGGCAAGCACCTGTTTGCTACTAAGTAATTACGTCGTAAGACTAATATGCAACAGACGTGTGGAAGATGAGGCATCGAAAAGACTGTTCAAATGAACGGCCATCCTCTATGCCCGAATTCCATCACGATTGCCCATTCTATAGAGAACGATTGTAAGGTTGCAGCCAATGAACAATGACCAGACACCCCAACGCTGCCGTATCGTTCTGATCGCGCCCCCGGCTGCGAGCGCCGACGAACTGGCCAAAAAACTGACCGACGCGCTGTCTGGCGGCGATGTCGCTTCCGTGCTCCTGTCTGCCTATGAGATGGACGAAACACTTTTTCAGACCATGGCGGAGACCGTTGTCCCCATCATCCAGAGTGCCGGTGCTGCCGCCATCATCGTTGGCAACACACAGATTGCCGGCCGCGTTAAGGCAGACGGCCTGCACTTGGAAGGCCCTGCCAGTGACCTTGCCGCAAATGTCGAGAAATTCTCACCCAAGCTGATTGTCGGCACCGGCAATATCAAGAATCGCCACACAGCTCTCGAAATTGGCGAGGCCCAGCCGGATTATGTGCTTTTCGGCAAGATTGGCGCTGATACCACGCCTGAAGCCCATCCGCGCAATGTTGAGCTTGCCGACTGGTGGGCATCAATGATCGAAATCCCCTGCATCGTTCAGGCGGGCAATACGCTGGAAAGCATCACTGACGCAGCGGCAACCGGCGCAGAATTTATAGCGCTCGGCGCAGCCGTTTTCGGCCATGAAAATCCGGCAGACGCCATCAAGGAAGCGAACCGTCTGCTCGATGAGCACGCGCCGCGATTTGAGGACTAGGCCCATGGGACCAAAATCCGGAAACCTCGTTTGCGCCATCGCGGCAGTGCTGGCGGTTTCACCGGTTTTCATGCACGCGGCTGCAGCCCAGACAGCGCCCGCCCCAGCAGCCACGGAAACACCAGCCGCTCCTGCGTCTTCTGCGCCAAACACGCCCGCTCCCACGGCTAATCACGCCCCGTCATTGACGTCGGCACCCACCGACGCACCGCAGTCGCTTGAAACACCGCAAACGACCCCGAAGCAGGACAAGCCGAAACTGGCCAGCGATCCCACGGTCGACATTGTCAATCCGACACGCTTCGGCAAGGGCGCCGTCGACGAGGCTTTTGGCGCTTATCAGCGCGGCCTTTATAAGACCGCGTATAATCTCGCCCTGCCCCGCGCCGAGAGCGGCGACGGTGCAGCACAGGTGCTGATTGCCGATATGCTGGCACGCGGCCTCGGCATACCTGTCAATCTGGCTGAATCGGCAAAATGGTATGGCAAGGCGTCCGAACAGGGTAATCCGGAAGCGCAGTTTCGCTATGGCACCATCCTGCTTCAGGGAAAATATGCGCCCAAGGACCCGGTCAAGGCCAAGACCCTGATGAAGGCTGCGGCCGATGGTGGTAACGCCATGGCACAATTCAACTACGGACAGATTCTGGTGCAGGAACACCCGGGCGCGCTGGGTCTTGAGAATGCTTATCCATGGTTTCTGAAAGCTGCCACACAGGGGCTTCCCGACGGGGAATACGCCGTAAGCCAGATTCTTGCTAACGGAACACTGGCGGTTCCGCGCGATGATGCGAAGGCCCGCGAATATCTCATCAAGGCGGCAAAACGCGGTTACGACACAGCCCAACTTGACCTTGGCCGGTGGTTTGTTGAAGGGCGCGGCGGCCCCCGCGACTATGTATCCGGTTTTGGCTGGACACTGCGCGCTGCCGTAGGCGGTAATGTCGCAGCACAGGCGCAGCTCGCCAAGCTTTACTATCAGGGTCTTGGGGTCGAAGGTGATTCCGTCAAGGCTGCAGCCTGGTACATGGTCGCCAGACGTGCGGGGTTGACCGACCCCGAACTTGATTCCTTCATGGATGGCCTCGACGATGACCAGATGAAGGCCGCGCTGACTGAAGCCAACAAGCTGCGTTAACACCGCAATGACCGAACAGAAATGGGAAGCTGAAGATGCCGTTGATTAACCGAGCCCATGAAATGCAACCGAGTGTCGCCGAATGGCGCCGGCATCTGCATGAGAACCCGGAAATCCTTTATGACGTGCATGAGACTTCCAAATTCGTCGCGGAAAAACTGCGCTCTTTCGGTTGCGACAGCGTCGAGACAGGCATCGGCCAGACCGGCGTCGTCGGCATTATCCGTGGCCGCCATGGCGATGGACCTGCCATTGGCTTGCGCGCAGATATGGATGCGCTGCCGATCATGGAAGCCAGCGGCAAGCCTTGGACTTCGAAGACAGCGGGCAAGATGCATGCCTGCGGCCATGATGGCCACACCGCCATGTTGCTCGGCGCGGCACAATATCTTGCTGAAACCCGCAATTTCCGCGGCTCGGTTGCCGTGATCTTCCAGCCTGCCGAAGAAGGCGGCGCTGGCGCACTTGCGATGATCAATGACGGTCTGATGGACCGCTTCGCGATCAAGGAAGTCTATGGCATGCACAATGCACCCGGCCTGCCCGTTGGCCAGTTTGCATTGCGCAAAGGCTCCATCATGGCGGCAACGGACGAATTCGAGATCAAGGTGATCGGTCGGGGTGGCCATGCGGCCAAACCGCATACAACTGTTGATCCCGTGGTTGTATCCGCTCATACGGTGCTTGCCCTGCAATCGCTCGTATCGCGCGAACTTGATCCGCTCAAATCCCTCGTCATCTCCGTAGCGATGATTCACGGCGGCGATGCAACCAATGTCATCCCGAATGTCGTAACGCTGTCAGGTACGGTGCGCACCCTTGCACCGGAAATTCGTGAATTCGCCCGCAAGCGTGTGACAGAAGTCGCCGAAGCCACAGCGGCTATTTTTGGGGCCAGGGCCGAGGTCAAGTATGATCAGGGCTACCCCGTCACATTCAACCATGATCGCGAGACGGATTTTGCCACTGGTATTGCCCGGCAGATTGCCGGTGACGGTGCTGTCAACAGCAATATGCCGCCTGTCATGGGCGCGGAAGATTTTTCCTACATGCTGGAAAAGCGCCCCGGCGCCTTCATTTTCCTTGGCAATGGCGACACGGCTGCCCTGCACAATTCAGCCTATGATTTCAATGATGATGCCATTCCCTATGGCATCAGCTATTGGGTTTCCGTAGCGGAAACTGCGCTGGCTGCTTAACGTTTCGGGCTTAGCCGCGAAAAGGGTCTTAACCGGCTCTTTTTGCGCTTTCTCTTGCCTATCGCGCGATTTTGTGGTCTTGGAGGCCCCAATATCGGCTGCCGCCGACATGTCGGCGCCCGGTCCTCAACAGCAATCCGGATAAACAAATGAAAATCAACGGTAATGAAATCCGTCCTGGCAATGTGATCGAACACGACAACAGCCTTTGGGTCGCTGTCAAGACGAACGCAGTCAAACCAGGCAAGGGCGGCGCCTATAATCAGGTCGAACTGAAGAACCTCCTCAACGGCACCAAGCTCAACGAGCGCTTCCGCGCCGCTGAAACCGTTGAAAAGGTCCGTCTTGAGCAGAAGGATTTCTCCTTCCTCTACGAACAGGGCGAAGCACTTATATTCATGGACACCGCCAGCTACGAACAGCTGGAACTGCAGAAGGATTTCGTCGGCGACCGCGCTGCGTTCCTGCAGGACGGCATGATGGTCACCGTCGAACTCTATGACGAACGTCCGATCGGCATTTCCCTGCCTGACTACGTTACCCTCGCCATCACCGAGGCAGATCCGGTCGTCAAGGGCCAGACCGCAGCATCGTCCTACAAGCCAGCTGTGCTTGAAAACGGCATTCGCGTTCTCGTTCCGCCATTCATTTCGTCGGGTGAACGCATCATCGTTGACACCAACGAACTGACCTACGTCCGCCGCGCTGACTAAGCCGGTGTCGGGCGCCGGGATTTTCGGCGCCCTGATCAACAAATTCTGACGGAGAATGACCTTAAATGGCGCGTTCAGCGATCCTCAATGTAATGGTGCAGGCAGCTATGAAGGCTGGCCGTTCCCTGGCGCGCGATTTCGGCGAAGTGCAGAATCTGCAGGTTTCGCTCAAGGGCCCCGGCGACTATGTTAGCCAGGCGGACCGCAAAGCCGAAGAAATCATCCATGCCGAACTGAGCCGGGCCCGTCCTGATTACAGCTTCCTGATGGAAGAGTCAGGCGCAATTGAAGGCAGCGACAGCCAGCACCGCTGGCTGGTTGATCCGCTCGACGGCACCACCAACTTCCTGCACGGCATTCCGATGTTTGCTGTTTCAATCGCGTTGGAACGTCAGGGCCAGATCGTTGCTGGCGTGATCTTTAATCCGGCGATGGACGAACTCTACACCGCAGAACGCGGCGGCGGAGCGTTCCTGAATGATCGCCGTCTGCGCGTTTCGGGCCGCATCAAGCTGGTTGATTCCGTCATCGGCACCGGCGTACCACATCTTGGTCGCGGTCATCATGGCGACTATCTCGTGCAATTGCGCAACGTCATGGGCGAAGTCTCCGGCATCCGCCGCATGGGGGCCGCCGCGCTTGATCTGGCGGCAGTTGCTGCTGGGCGCTTTGACGGTTTCTGGGAAGATGGTCTTTCCCCATGGGATACGGGCGCTGGCATCATCATGGTGCGTGAAGCCGGCGGTTTCGTCACGGATTTTGATGGCAGTCAGAATGTTGTCGAAAGCAAATCGATAATTGCTGGCAATGAAGCCATTCAGCGCGCCCTGCTCAAGACGCTAAAGAAGCCAATCTGAGCATTTTGCCTCTGTGCAGCTGAATTTGCTTAAAATCAGAACAAATTCGGCTGTCACCGCATTCCACCTTCCATTTTAACCATAATTTCGGTTAGGGTCGCATAAACCGATTTGGGTTTGTGCGATTTCCGCTCGTCCAGTGACACGAGCGAGGTTGCTTGGCGTGTGGCGAATGCGGAGACGATGTAATGGCTGATTTCAGTACAACCCGCCGGGTCATGGACGGTGACGACTATGATCCTTACAGGCTTTCCAGCCCGCGGCTTGTGCTTTTGTCGATGGCCATCTTTCTGGCCATTGTCGCTTTTATCGCCGCCATTCTCTCCCGCCAGATCAGTGGATTCTTTACCACCAATCCCGGCCTCAACGGCCTCATCATTGGTGTGCTGATCGTCGGTATTCTCCTCGGATTCGGTCAGGTCATCAGGCTTTTCCCCGAGGTGCGCTGGGTCAACTCCTTCCGTGAAGGCAATTCCGATCCGAACTCCAAGCCGGTGATGCTGGCTCCCATGCGTGCCCTCATCGGGCGACGCCAGTCCATGGCGCTTTCGACCAATGCCATGCGCTCCATGCTCGATTCCATCGCCACCCGCCTCGATGAAACCCGCGACGTCTCGCGTTACCTTATCGGCCTCCTGGTGTTCCTCGGCCTGCTCGGTACGTTCTGGGGTCTTCTCGAAACCATCCAATCGATAGGAACCACCATCCAGTCGCTGGATCCACGCACTGGCGACGCAAACGGCGTTCTCGATGCACTAAAAGCCGGTCTGCAATCACCACTCCGGGGCATGGGTACGGCCTTCTCATCCTCGCTTTTCGGCCTTTCCGGCTCTCTCGTACTCGGCTTCCTCGATCTGCAGGCCGGACGTGCGCAGAACCGCTTTTACACGGAACTGGAAAACTGGCTGTCGAGTGTGACCGATCTTGGATCAGACCTGCATGCGCTTGATGGTGCCAATAGCGGCACCACCGATGAATTGCGCTCGCTTTCCGAACGCCTCCAGAACATTCAGGAAACGGGCGGCTCCAGCCAGCGCACGACAGCCGCATTGGCAAGCTTGGCGGAGGGCATTCAGGGTCTCGTCAAGAACATGCGTTCCGAACAGCAGATGATGCGTGACTGGGTGGAAAAGCAGGCTGAAGAGCAGAAATCCATGCGCGAGACGCTGGCGAAACTCAGCGAGTCCGTCACCCGCAGCAAGGACAACTGAGAATGGCGCTCGGTCGCAACCGCCGCGCTATCCGGCATGTGGATTATTGGCCGGGCTTTGTCGATGCCCTGTCGACATTGCTCTTGGCGATCATGTTTCTCCTGTCGGTCTTCGTGCTGGCGCAGTTTCTGCTCAGTCAGGAAATCACCGGCAAGGATGCCGTGCTCAACCGGCTGAATTCGCAGATCAATGAACTGACGCAAATGCTGTCACTTGAACAGGGCAACAAGCAGGATTTGGAAGACACCATTGCCAATCTGCAGGCTTCGCTGACCAAAGCACAGAACGAGCAATCCCGTTTGCAGGCGGTTCTGTCACAAGGCGCCGGAGCCGGTGCGGTGGCGGATGGCAAGATCAGTGAACTCACCGCTGGCCTTGAAAACGAAAAGCAGTTGAGCGCCCGCGCCCTCTCGCAGGTGGAAATTCTCAACCAGCAAATATTGGCACTGCGCAAGCAGATCGGCGCACTGGAAGAAGCCCTGAACGCGTCGGAGTCCCGCGACAAGGAATCCAACGCCAAGATCGCCGATCTCGGCAAGCGCCTGAATGTGGCGCTTGCCCAACGCGTGCAGGAACTCAACCGCTACCGTTCGGATTTCTTTGGCCGCCTGCGCGAAATCCTGTCTGACCGCGAAAACATCCGCATTGTCGGCGACCGCTTTGTCTTTCAGTCCGAAGTGCTGTTCCCGTCAGGGCAAGCTGTCCTGAACGAAGCAGGCACTGGCGAAATGAAGAAGCTCGCGCTGGCGCTGATCGATCTGCAGAAGGAAATCCCTGATGATATCAATTGGGTTCTGCGTGTTGATGGTCACACGGACAATGTAGCGCTGTCAGGCACCGGCCAGTTCAAGGACAATTGGGAGCTTTCCGCCGCCCGCGCCATTTCCGTGGTGAAATTCCTTATCGCCAATGGCGTTTCCGCCAATCGTCTGGTGGCGGCAGGCTTTGGCGAGTATCAGCCGCTTGAGCCCGGTGATACGCCGGAAGTGCGTTCGCGCAACCGCCGTATCGAGCTCAAGCTGACCGAACGCTAGAGCAGAGTAAGGGCAGCCAGCGCAAGGATCGCTGGTACGCCCTGTACGATAAAAATCCGGCGGTTGACACTGAGGCCGCCGACAATCCCCGCAACAATGACACAGCCAAGAAAAAATGCCTTGATGGCAAACCCTGCCTCGCCAAGCCATAGTCCCCAGATCAAACCCGCAACCAGAAAACCGTTGTAAAGGCCCTGATTGAGCGCAAGCCCCTTGGAAGCCGAGGCAAATTCCTGCGTCAGCCGGAATGTTTTCAAGCCAAGCGGCTTATCCCACACCACCATTTCCAGATACATGAAATAGACATGCAGCAGGGCGACCAGCCCTATCAGAATATTTGCAACCATCCCTGTCCCCTTTTCACCCCTTAACGGCACCATTCCACTCTTGCGTGCCAACCTTAGCCGCGCAATCATGCCGCACGTAACCACTGGGAGGTGTGAATGGCAATGGATGCCGATGCAATCATCGTTGGAGCCGGGTTGTCAGGGCTTGTTGCCGCAAATGAGCTGGCGCAGGCGGGCAAGAAAGTCATCCTGCTCGAACAGGAAGGCGAAAATTCCGTTGGCGGACAAGCCTTCTGGTCGCTTGGCGGCCTGTTCTTCATCGACAGCCCGGAACAGCGGCGGCTCGGTATCAAGGATTCCTTCGAACTCGCCAAGCAGGATTGGCTCGGATCGGCACAGTTTGACCGCGCCGAGGACCACTGGCCCAAGCAATGGGCCGATGCATACCTGCAATTTGCCGCCGGTGAAAAGCGCAGCTGGCTGCATTCGCTTGGCATGCGCTGGTTTCCGGTTGTCGGCTGGGCTGAGCGCGGCGGCGCGCTGGCGAGCGGCCATGGCAATTCCGTCCCCCGCTTTCATTTGACCTGGGGCACGGGCCCCGGCGTTGTCGCGCCGTTTGAAAAGCTTGTGCGCGAGGCCATTGCCAAGGGCCTGATCACGCTTAAATGCCGCCACCGCGTCAATGCACTGACCACAACCAACGGCGCCGTCACAGGTGTGAGCGGCGACATATTGGAACCATCGAAAGTTGACCGCGGCCAACAATCCGCCCGCGATGTCTCCGGCAGCTTCGAATTATCAGCAGCCAGTGTGATCGTCACATCAGGCGGCATTGGCGGTAATCCGGAACTCGTCAAGCGCAACTGGCCGCGCGACAGGCTTGGCAATCCGCCCGAGAACCCGGTTATTGGCGTGCCCCATCATGTCGATGGCCGTATGATCGACATTACGGTCAGGGCGGGCGGCAGCGTGATCAACACTGATCGCATGTGGCACTACACCGAAGGCCTGAAGAACTGGAACCCGATCTGGCCCAACCACGGTATCCGCATTCTTCCCGGCCCCTCCTCCCTGTGGTTCGACGCCAAGGGCAACCGTTTTCCCGCACCGTTTCTGCCGGGTTTTGATTCGCTTGGAACGCTCAAGCATATCCTTTCGACGGGATATGATTATTCCTGGTTCGTGCTGACCCAAAAAATCATCAAGAAGGAATTCTCGCTTTCCGGGTCGGAGCAAAACCCTGATATTACAGGCAAGGACTGGAAGCTTCTTCTGAAAAACCGTCTTGGCAAGGGCGCACCGCCCCCGGTGGAAGCCTTCAAGCAGCATGGCGAAGATTTTATCGTCCGCGACAATCTGCAGGAGCTGGTCAAAGCGATGAATGCGCTAACCGGCGAGAATCTGATCGACCATGATCATCTTAAACAACAGATCGAGGCGCGTGACCGCGAGATCAACAACAAATATTCCAAGGATGCACAGGTCATCGCCATGCGCGGCGCGCAGAACTATATCGGCGATCGTCTGACCCGCATTGCCAAGCCGCACCGCATTCTTGATCCAAAGGCTGGGCCGCTCATCGCTGTACGGCTCAATATCCTCACACGCAAGACGCTGGGCGGCCTGCACACCAATTTGAAGTCGCAGGTGCTGGATGCAGCTGGTAGCCCCGTGCCCGGCCTCTATGCGGCAGGGGAAGCCGCTGGCTTCGGCGGTGGCGGCTATCACGGCTACAATGCGCTTGAGGGTACATTTCTGGGCGGCTGCATCTTTTCAGGCAGAGCGGCGGGACGTGCGGCGGCAGGCAGAGGATAGCAGCTATTCAGCCGCGCCTTTGAATGCATCCGCACCAGCTTCAAATTGCAGCTTGGCAAGGTTCGCATAGATCCCGTTTTTCTTGACGAGGCTCTGATGCGTGCCTTCTTCGACAATCTTGCCATCCTCCATGACAAGGATGCGGTCTGCCTTGAGCACTGTCGCAAGCCGGTGCGCGATGACAAGCGTCGTGCGGCCCCGCATCAAATGTTCGAGCCCCTTCTGCACCAGAATTTCGCTTTCCGCATCCAGCGCTGAGGTTGCTTCATCCAGGAGCAGGATCGGCGCATCGCGCAGGATCGCCCGGGCAATGGCGATACGCTGGCGCTGGCCACCGGATAGCGTCACACCCCGTTCGCCGACCTGCGTGTCATAACCATGATCAAGCGCCTTGATGAAATCATGGGCGAGCGCCGCCTTGGCCGCAGCCTCAATATCGGCGGTGCTGGCACCCGGACGGCCAAACCCGATATTGTCACGTGCCGTCGCGGCAAAGATGGTTGTATCCTGCGGCACGATAGCAATGCGCGAGCGGATAGCGGCAGGATCAGCTTCGCGCAAATCAACACCATCGACGCGAATGCTGCCTGATACCGGATCGTAATAGCGCAGGAGCAATGAAAACACCGTGCTTTTACCCGCGCCGGAGGGTCCGACAATGGCAACCGTTTCCCCCGGCTTCACATCGAAGTCGAGGCCGCGCAGCGCTGGTGCATCGGGGCGTGTGGGGTAGTTGAAACGCACATCCTTGAATGTAACTGAACCCACAGCCGGTTCCGGCAGCGCGACAGGCTTAAGCGGCGCGGCAATAGCAGGCTCTTCCGCCATGATTTCCATCAGGCGTTCCGCCGCACCTGATGCCTGCGACAGCTCGCCCCAGACTTCCGAAAGGGCGCCAAGGGCACCGGCGGCAAAAACCGCATAAAGCAGGAACTGCCCGAGAGTACCGGGCGAAATCGTACCTGCCAGCACATCGCGCGAGCCGAACCACAACACGGCCACAACACTGGAGAAGATCATGAAAATGGCGAAGGCTGTCAGCACAGCCCGTGCTTTGACCGATGAGCGGGCAGCGGTAAAAGCGTCCTCGACGGCAGCGCCAAACCGCCCCGTGGCCAGCGCTTCATTGGTAAATGCCTGCAGGGTGCGTACAGATATGATGGATTCGCTGGCATAGGCAGTGGCATTGGCCAATGTGTCCTGCGCATTGCGTGAACGGCGGCGTACTGAGCGGCCAAAAGCAACCAGCGGAATGATGATGAGCGGGATAGCCGCAATCACCAGCCCCGAAAGCTTCGCACTGGTGATGACCATCATGACGATAGCACCAAAGGCCAAAATGAGATTGCGCAGGGCAATGGAGGCCGTGGCACCGACGGCTGATTTGATCTGTGTCGTATCAGCGGTCAGGCGCGAAACAATCTCGCCGGACTGGGTGCTGTCAAAAAATGCGGGTGATAATTTGGTCAAATGCGCAAAGACATCATGGCGCAGATCCGAGACGATACGTTCTCCGAGCGTGATAACGAAATAGTACCGGCCGGCGGAGGCGACGGCCAAGGCTGCGGCAAGAACAATCAGCATACCGAAATAATTGTCGATGAAAGCGCCATTTGACCCGGTGAACCCATGGTCGATCATCCGGCGTACCGCCAGCGGAAGTATCAGCGTGGTCACGGCGGCAATTGAGAGCGAGATCAGCGCGCCTATCACCATACCCCGGTAGCGGGACATATATGGGAAGATGCGCTGCAAGGGCTTCAATGAGCGCCGTTTCTTTTCTGCAAAAGCCGTGTCGGCCATACCAAGAGTCTTCCTGTATCCTGCATCGCATTGCGACTTTGCGGCCAGATGGCCTTGTTATTGTTTTAAGGCTGATGTATAGGCTCGCCAACAGTTTTGGAAGCCCACGTTTGTGTGACGTTTGGCTTCATCTCTACCAATCGGCTCCGAACCGGCCTTCCGTCTCTTGTACGGGTCTGGTTTTGTGCCCCTTAAGTTCAGGATTAAGACAGATGAGAGCCAATATTCATCCAGACTACCACAACATCAAGGTTGTGATGACCGACGGCACCGAATACACCACCCGTTCCACATGGGGCAAGGAAGGCGATACGATGAACCTCGATATCGATCCTAGCACGCATCCAGCCTGGACCGGCGGTTCGCAGCAGCTCACAGACCGTGGCGGCCGCGTTTCCAAGTTCAAGAGCCGTTTCGCCAATCTGGGTATTTAATCCCTTCGGCATATGGAATTTCAAAACGGCTCCGTTCATTCGGGGCCGTTTTGCTTTGCAGGTCATTGCGCTCCGTCAGTCTCGCTCTAGGGATGCATTTATGGCAGGCAGCTTCTGGCTCATGCGGAAGAGCTCGCTGATACCATGGGCTTGACCCAAGTGCGGCTCTTCACCAACAAGATGTTCGCCGAGAATGTGCAGCTCTATCTTAAAACGGGCTACCGTATCGACCGCAAGGAACCATTCATGGGAGGATTTGCTGCCTATATGAGCAAGCCCGTTCCCCGAACCGCCTGATTTATTCTTCCGCGTCACTCACCTTACACTCGGAAAGCAGTGTCTTTTCTGGCGCGCCGGGCGCCGCATCGAGATAGGACAGGATCGCCGCATCACCCTTGGTGTGCCAGCGATAGCTGTCATCCTGATCAAGCGCGATGTAAAGCGCACCGGACCCGCTTTGCGATGTTCGCATCGGCACCTGCTTGTTCTCCACATTGATCACAGCAAATGAGGAGCCGTCCTTGGTGTTGATATAGGTCGCATCGACAATCACACCGCGTTCACACTGATAGGTTGTTTGCTCGATCCGGTCTTGCGCCGCCTGCTCTGCCGCCATCACGGGCAAGACCGGAATTAGAAGACCGGTAAAGACTGCAGATACCAACAGTTTTCTCATGTTCGATCCTCGCGCTGTCGCAGGCGTAATTCATAGCGCGAAAATCCCACTGAATTGAAGGGCGGGATGAAATTTCGCACGTCTGTTGCAACAAAACCCCGCCGCTGTCAGTTGCCCTAAGGAGGACAAGTAAAACCGTGGCTGGTTTGACAAGCTTGAACAACGCCCATAGCTTTTCAAAAGCTTATCTGCGTGTAAGGGAGGGACACCCAATGACTGATGTGACCACAGGTAGCAACCCCGCTGTATCAGCGCCAATAGAACCAAGTCTCCACCGGGTTATGGGCCCCTGGCTTCTGCTTCTGTTCATCGTGGGTGATATTCTCGGCACCGGCATCTATGCCCTGACAGGTCAGGTAGCAAAGCAGGTCGGCGGGGTTGTCTGGTTGCCCTTTCTGGTGGCTTTCATCGTCGCTGTCATCACCGCCATGAGTTATCTGGAACTGGTGACAAAATACCCGAAGGCTGCGGGGGCAGCCCTTTATACCCATAAGGCATTCGGCATCCATTTCATCACCTTCATTGTTGCCTTTACCGTGATGTGCTCCGGCATTACGTCGGCCTCAACAGCCTCACGGGCTTTCGCCGCCAATCTGTCCGGCGCATTTCAGCTCAATCTTGAAACCGGTATCGGCATAACGCTTGTGGCGCTGGCTTTCATGGCTGTTGTGGCTATCGTGAACTTCCGCGGTGTAGGCGAAAGCGTCAAGGCCAACGTGGTATTAACAGTCGTTGAACTCACCGGCCTTCTGATCATCATTTTCATCGGACTTTTCGCCATTGTCGCCGGACAGGGCGACGTATCGCGTATTACCCAGTTTGCCACCGCTCCCGATTCCAGTATTTTCTGGTCGGTCATGGCAGCAACCACCCTTGCCTTCTTTGCCATGGTTGGCTTTGAAGACTCGGTCAACATGGCCGAGGAGTGCCAAAATCCCTCCAAGATATTTCCGAAAGTTCTGCTGATCGGTCTTTTCATCACCGGAGCGATCTATGTGCTGGTTTCCATTTCGGCGATCACACTCGTATCACCTGCCGAACTCGGCGAAGGTGAAACGCCGCTTTTGAAAGTCGTTCAGGCGGGTGCACCCAATTTCCCACTCTGGATATTCGGCTTCATCACCATGTTTGCCGTGGCCAACAGTGCCCTCATCAACATGCTGATGGCCAGCCGCCTCGTCTATGGCATGAGCCGTGAACATGTGTTGCCGCCACTGCTCGGCAAGGTACATGCGAGCCGCCGCACGCCCTATATCGCGATCGGTTTCACCACCCTGCTCGCCTTTGCCCTCATCAGCTTTGTCGGCGAGGTTCCGGCGCTTGGCGGCACGACAGCGCTTCTGCTGCTGTTCGTTTTTACTATCGTCAATATTGCCGTGCTGATCCTGCGGCGCGAGAAAGTCGACCACGAACATTTCCGCACTCCGACAATCCTGCCGGTGCTGGGTTGCCTCTCCTGCGCCTTTTTCGCAGGTCCCTGGACTGGCCGCGATCCGGTTCAGTACAAGATCGCCGGTGTTCTCATCGGCGTTGGTGTCGTGCTCTGGATTATCACCGTTCTGGTCAACCGTGCTACCGGCGTTACACCCGATGAACCGGATATGGAAGCGCTCGGTGGTGATGGCCCGGTGAATTGAAGCATTGGGGTTGTGAGGGGCGCGTGGTTCGTGGTTCGTGGTTCGACAAGCTCACCATGAGGGAGAGGGGTGATGCAACGATAATCACAGAGATCGCAGAACTTGGCTCCCTGCAATCCTCCCACCCCCTCATCCTGAGCCTGTCGAAGGGCGGAACAATGGTTCTGCAGCAAGCCAGTCCAAACAAACAAAAAGCCCGCCAATGGCGGGCTTTTTTATCGACATAACCAAATGGATCAGGCGGCGCTGAGCTTGGCCAGAACTTCGTCACTGACTTCGAAATTGGCATAGACGTTCTGCACGTCATCGTCATCATCAAGCGTTGCGATCAGGCGCAGCACGGACTGTGCCTTCTCTTCATCAACTGGCGCCGATGTCTGCGGCTTCCAGATGGCCTTGATGGACTCAGCTTCGCCCAGAGCGCTTTCCAGCGCCTTGGATACATCGCCAATATCTTCAAAGGCGCAGAGGATGACATGACCGTCCTCGTCGCTCTGGGCATCTTCGGCCCCAGCTTCGATCGCCGCATCCATGATCTTGTCGGCGCTGCCGGCTTCCGGCTTGTAGGTGATTTCGCCAACGCGGTTGAACATGAAACCGACCGAGCCGGTTTCGCCCAGCGCACCGCCGGATTTGGTGAATGCTGCGCGCACATTGGAGGCAGTGCGGTTGCGGTTATCCGTCAGCGCTTCGACGATAACAGCGACGCCGCCCGGACCGTAGCCCTCATAACGGACCTCATCGTAATTATCACCATCACCGCCTGCCGCCTTCTTGATGGCACGCTCGATATTGTCCTTCGGCATGGACTGGGCGCGCGCGTTCTGCACCGCAAGGCGCAGACGCGGGTTCATCAACGGGTCAGGCAGACCCTGCTTGGCGGCCACGGTGATTTCGCGTCCGAGCTTGGAGAAAATCTTTGACCGAACGGCGTCTTGACGCCCCTTGCGGTGCATGATGTTTTTAAACTGTGAATGGCCTGCCATGGCACCCCTGCGTGCTTAGATATGGTTCTGCCGTTTCCCTCGGAAGCCTGCGAACCAAGTTTGCGGACCGTTCAGGCGGAAACATGCGTCTGGAATGGCGCCCTTATAGGTAAAAACCGGCGTCTCGTCCAGCACCTCAACAATCACAATGAGGGAAGTTGAAGATGCGTATCGGCATAGCCGGCTTTGGATATTGTCGAACAGAGATCGAACCACTCGCATCCCGCACAGGCGGCACGTGTCGTGCCCTGCCGGAATGCGCCACGAAACCGCGCAACCGTCTCACTGTCGAGCGTCAGCATATCACCGGCTTGGATGGTTTTACCCAGCAGGAGGCCGACATCCGTTGCGGCCTTGGCATCGCGTTCGAGCACACTGTCACGAAAACAGTGCGGATCAGTGTCGCCAAGAAGGGGCTGACACACATCATCAGGCCCCTCCTGAATCAGAATATCCTCACCCGCTGAAATCCGGGCAATGATCCTGTCATAGTTCTCGGTAAAGGCCACGCTGTAGCCTTTACCGACATAGGTCAGCATGCACAGAAGATGATGTGCACGCAGTTTGATGGTCAAGACAGACGCACCATGATGCCCGAACGACGCAGCAACTCGATAGCAGCAGCAGCCAGACCTGACTTGAGAACCGCGCCGAGAAGGAACGGTGCAACGCCTGACGCCCATGCGGTTTCAAGACCGAACAAATGTGCAAGCCACGATGCACCGAGAACGAGGCAGAGCACATTGCCGAACAGCATGATTGCCGCCGATGCGAACGGGTTGCGGGTCAAGCCCCGCTCGGCCAAAAAGCCGACAGCTGCTGCAACAACCGGGAAGGCTGCGAGATAACCGGCTGTCGGCCCAACAAAATGGATGAAGCCGAAACCGCCGCCTGAAAGGACTGGCATGCCGATCATCGCTTCACCCAGCCAGGCGAGAACCGTCAAACCGCCGAGACGCCAGCCATAGAGAGCGCCAACCATCGTCACGGCAAATGTCTGCATGGTGACTGGAACCGGGAACATCGGCACTTCAATCCACGAGCTGACGGCAAGGAATGCAGTGCCGATCAGAACAGCAAGCATCTGGAAGGCAATGGAACGATCTGCCAGCTTAAGCGGCACGAACGCAGTGGGGTATGTAGTCTGGGTCATTGAAGTACTATCCTCAAACGAGTGTTACAAAATCGGGCGTGATTGGTTTCAACGCTTTTTCTTGGCCTTGCGTGCCAGCATGTTAAGCGCTTCGACCAGCGCCGAGAAGCCCATAGCCGCATAAATGTAGCCCTTGGGTACATGGAAGCCGAAGCCGTCGGCAATCAGCGTCATGCCGATCATCAGGAGGAAGCCGAGAGCCAGCATGACAATGGTCGGGTTGTTGGCGATGAACTTCGACAGCGGTTCGGCGGCCAGCAGCATCACCGTAACCGCGGCAATAACAGCGATAACCATTATGGCGATCTCGTCGGTCATGCCGACGGCTGTGATGATGGAATCCACCGAAAACACCAGATCAAGCACCAGGATCTGGAATACCGCTGCGCCCATGGTGAGCGTAACAGCCTTGCCGATCACATCTTCCTTGGCATCCTCATGATCAACCGTGTGGTGGATTTCCTTCGTAGCCTTCCACACCAGAAACAGACCACCGGCAATCAGGATCAGGTCGCGCCACGAGAAACCATGGCCGAAAGCCTCGAATATCGGCTGCGTCAGCTGCACAATGATCGAGATGGTAAACAGCAATACCAGCCGCAGAACAAGCGCAGCACTGATACCAATGCGCCGGGCGCGCGCCTGCTGCTCCTTCGGCAGCTTGTTGGTCAGAATGGAGATGAAAATCAGATTGTCGATGCCAAGCACCACTTCCATGACCACGAGTGTGACCAGAGCGATGAGGCCTGATGGCTGATAGATGAAATCAAAATGCGAGATAAGGGTTTCCATGGGGTCGTTCCTGAGCTGTTAGAGACCGGATGGGTATAAACCGATGCCTTGATTTAAAAGGTTGTGGTGAGTTGGTATCAATCTATTTCCAGAATGCGGGAATGGTTTCCTCCAGCCGCGGACCGATCCGCAGAGGAGAAATCTTTTCAGCAAGGCCGGTGCGATCGGAAATCTCCACGCCAACACCGCAGATCGTTGCCTTGCCGCTGGCGGCCTCGAAGCGGCCTTTTGGCACTTTTGACAGGAACCTGTTCAGCGGCTCTTCCTTGTCCATGCCAAGTGATGAATCATAATCGCCGCACATGCCTGCATCGGACATATAGGCCGTTCCGCCATTGAGGATTTGCGCGTCGGCGGTCGGTACATGTGTATGCGTGCCGACGACAAGGCTGGCGCGACCATCGACGAAATGGCCAAAACATTGCTTTTCGCTGGTGGCTTCCGCATGGAAATCAAACACCACCGCATCCGCCTGCTCGCCAAGCGGACAAGCGGCGAGAATCTCCTCGCCAATGGTGAAAGGATCATGCAAGTCCGGATGCATGAAGACGCGGCCCATAATGTTGGAAACCAGCACGCGCGCACCATTCTTGGCCAGAAACACGCCAGAACCTTTTCCGGCAGTGCCAAGCGGGAAATTGGCCGGGCGCAGGAACCGCTGCTCGCGCGCGGCGAAAACCAGGGCTTCCCGTTGGTCCCACACATGGTTTCCCGTGGTGACCACATCGGCCCCGGCATTGATCGTATCGTGGAAAATCTCTTCGGTGATGCCAAAACCACCGGCGGCATTTTCGCCATTGACGATGACAAAATCGAGTTTCAGATCGGAGATCAGTCCCGGCAATTGTTCGTAGACCGCTGTCCGGCCCGACCGTCCCACCATGTCACCAAGAAAGAGTAATCTCACGCCTATATCCTGAAAGAGAGGCCCGGTCGCTGCCGCAGCCTGAAATGATCGATTGGCTTTATCCGTCTAGCCGAAACGGCGCAACCCGCTTTCCGTCAGGATCGCCTCCAGCGGCACATCATGCGGCTCATCGGGAACGGTTTCAACCTGCTGGCAGTCGAATGCCACACCGACAAGGCGCGGGTTCACGCCTTTGGCCTGTAGACTGGCAATCGCCCTGTCATAATAGCCCGCACCATACCCAATGCGATGGCCCCGGATATCAAAAGCCGCCAGCGGCACCAGCATGACCGATGGGTCAAGCACCGCAGCATCTTCAGCTGGTCCTGATGTACCAAACCCGGTATCGATCATCGGTACATCCCGCACCAGTTCGCGAAAGAGGATCGTTTGCTTATCGATAATTGCGGGCAGGCAAAGCCGCGCACCGCGCTCGCGCAAACTGAAAAGCAGGGGACGCAAATCCACTTCCGAGCGAATTGGCCAGAAACCTGACACAATCGTTCCCGCATCAAGGGCAAGCACCGCCAAACCGAAATCGGCAATGCGCATCGAGGCTTCGCTGCGGAATTCTGGTGTCAGCGCATCCCGGCGGCCAAGGGCCTCCAGACGGAGTTTCTTCTTCAGCTCTTTGACGGGGGAATGGTGTTGCACTGGCTTGATTTCATGAGGCGCCAGCAACCGCCAGCTCGGGATGAAACAAAAGTGGCGTCCACACAACCGATGGAGAAGTCGATCCCGGGAACCTACAAAGTAGGTGGGTGCCGTGTGAAGAAGCCCACGGGCCTCCTCAGGGACAGCTCCCTAAGGGATTATTAAGGCCCCGGGGAATATGTCTCTCCTGTCGAGAAGCGCAGAACGCCGATTCCAATATAGGATGGATGGATGCATTGCACCAGTGCATGCCAAGCGATTTTCCACTGCTGACACAACTTGTCAGCTATCCGGTTGTTGGCCACGCTCTGGCGCGTTACGATTTGCCGGATAAGTGGGGGACACGCACCATGACAATTTCCATGTATCAGGCTTCCGTGCCGGTTTTCACGCGCTTGCTCGGCAATTGCGCGGCGTTCCTGCAAAAGGCCGAAACTTACGCATTGACACGTGACACCGATGCCTACCCCCTGTTGGAGCAGCGGTTGGCACCGGACATGTTTCCCCTGAAAATACAGGTGCAAATTCTGGCGGATGGCGTCCGGGGCTGTACGGCCCGGCTTGCCCGGCATGAATTGCCCGCGCCCGATGACTGGCGCTATGCGGTGTTCAATCGCGGTTATCATCAGGACTTTCACGAATCGGAGCAGAGTTTTGCCACGCTGACAGCCTATATCTCCGACACCGTTGACTACCTCCAGACAATCCGCCCCGATGAAATCGATGGAACGGAGGAATTGCCGGTGGAGGTAACGTGGCGCGGCAACACGCGGCATTTTCAAGGACTGCCTTTCCTGCGCGATTACGTGCTGCCGAACTTCTATTTTCACCTGACGATCAGCTACGCCATCCTGCGCATTGCAGGCGTTCCACTGGGCAAACAGGATTTTGAAGGTATGCCTGTTTATGAGAGTGTGCCGACGTTGGGATGAGGAGTATCCACACGCCTTTGCCCTGTTGTTTCGTGTTCGTGGTTCGTGGTTCGACAAGCTCACCATGAGGGAGAGGGGTGATGAAAGGGAGCCAAGTTCTGCAACCCTTGCGCTGCAATCTCTGCGATTAGCATTGCATCCACCCAAGCACCTCATGGTGAGCCTGTCGAACCACGCACGATGTTACTGCAACCACCCATTCTCAAAAAAATCACACCAACTTATCCAACACCATCTCACCTCGCTTATTCTGATGGTGTCCTTTCCGGCGGGAATGCTCCGGAAAACTTTCGAAGTCAGGAAAGGATCGGTGATTTCATCTGCGGTACTGACAATCCTGCAGATGAAAAGGTTTTATCTCTCAAGGATAAACCAGTCATCGAGGCGGGTGATCCGGGAGTTTTCTTGGTTGAAACAGGAAAGTTCCGGGGGAACGCACTGATTAGACTACCAATACCAAGACTTCCGCGTTCCCCTTTGGATCGCCCGTCTTTCCCACCTTTCAATAGCCAGACGCGAAAGCGGGCGTGGTGATGGGGGAGTGTGTTCCGTAACTGCAATGTTGGTGGATGCAATCACCCCCCTCTGTCCTGTCGGACATCTCCCCCACAAGGGGGGAGATCACATTGACATTTACGCCTTTGCACAACCGGAAATGTTTCAGATTGCGCAAAGGCAGTAGTGACAGCTGATCTCCCCCCTTGTGGGGGAGATGTCCGACAGGACAGAGGGGGGTGAGCGCCGCCGGTGCATGGTTCGTGGTCCGACTGCAAACCCATTGGCAAACAACGCCCCCGAACTACCACATTGCTCTCTCTTGCCCTCGCCGCGTCACATCCCTACTCTTTGCCCATCATGAAAGGGAATGCGATGCGGTTTGAAGGAACAGCGGCTTATGTGGCCGACAAGGATTTGATGGTGGCGGTCAATGCGGCGATTGCGCTGGAGCGCCCGTTGCTGGTCAAGGGCGAGCCCGGCACCGGCAAGACCGAGCTTGCCCGGCAGATCGCTGCGGCGCTTGATCTGGAATTGATCGAGTGGAATGTCAAATCCACCACCAAGGCGCAGCAAGGTCTCTACGAATATGATGCGGTCAGCCGTCTGCGTGATTCGCAGCTTGGTGATGCCAAATTCAACGATATCGCCAACTACATCAAACCGGGCAAGTTGTGGAATGCCTTCACGACCGACAAAAAAGTTGTGCTGCTGATCGACGAGATTGATAAGGCCGATATCGAGTTTCCCAATGACCTTTTGCAGGAACTCGACCGTAACGAATTCTATGTCTACGAGACGGGCGAAACAATCCGCGCCGCGCACCGGCCAATCGTCATCATTACTTCAAACAATGAGAAGGAATTGCCCGACGCTTTCCTGCGCCGCTGTTTCTTCCACTATATCCGCTTCCCCGATGTCGACACGCTGACCAGAATCATCGAAGTGCACTATCCCGGCATCAAGCAGAATCTGGTTCGCGCTGCCCTCACCCAATTCTACGAGATCCGCGATGTGCCGGGCTTGAAGAAGAAGCCGTCAACTTCCGAAGCGCTGGACTGGATCAGGCTTCTCGTTGCCGATGACATTGCGCCGGAGGATTTACGCGCTGATCCCAAGAACGCCTTGCCCAAACTGCACGGTGCATTGCTGAAGAACGAGCAGGACGTGCATCTGTTCGAACGGCTGGCCTTCATGGCAAGGCGGCAGGGCTAGATGACTATTATCATTCGCCCCGTCCAGAAAGCCGATGAACCCGAATGGCGCCGCCTCTGGACCGCTTACCTGACGTTCTACGAAACATCCGTAGCCGAAGACGTTTATCAGACGACATTCAAGCGGTTGCTTTCCGGCGGCGAGCATGAATATCGCGGCTTTCTCGCCGAGCTTGACGGCAAGCCTGTCGGTCTTGCGCACTACCTTTTTCATCGCCATTGCTGGACCATTGCCGACACCTGCTATCTGCAGGACCTTTACGCCGACCCGGAAATACGCGGTCAGGGCATTGGCCGCGCGCTGATCGAAGCTGTCCATATGGAGGCGACAAAGGTTGGCTCGCAATACGTCTATTGGACCACCGCCCATGACAACGAAACGGCCCGCAAACTTTATGACCGCATCGGTGAACTGACCCCATTCATTGAATATCTGAAAATGGTATAATCGCGTCATGTTCATTCCCTTCTTTCTCGAACTGAAAGCTGCAAAAATTCCCGTATCGCTGCGGGAATATCTGACATTGCTTGAAGGGTTGGATGCCGGGCTGGTGACCTATGATGTTGAGGGGTTCTATTATCTCGCCCGCTCGGCACTGGTAAAAGATGAGCGGCATATGGACCGCTTTGATCAGGTTTTCGGCCATGTCTTCAAGGGACTGGAATCCCTGACCGGCGAGAACGGTATCGACATTGCCAATCTCCCCGAGGAGTGGCTGCGGCGTCTTGCGGAAAAACATCTGACCGAAGAAGAGAAAAAGCTGATCGAGGCGCTTGGTGGTTTCGACAAGCTGATGGAAACATTGCGCCAGCGGCTGGAAGAGCAAAAGGGCCGGCATCAGGGCGGGTCAAAATGGATCGGCACCGCTGGCACCTCGCCGTTTGGCGCCTATGGCTATAATCCGGAAGGGGTGCGGATCGGTCAGGATGAGGGCCGCCATGGCCGCGCGGTGAAGGTGTGGGACAAGCGCGAATTCAAGAATTTCGATGACAGCGTGGAGCTTGGCACCCGCAATATCAAGGTTGCGCTGAAACGCCTGCGCCGCTGGGTGCGCGAGGGCGCGGATGATGAGCTTGATCTGTCAGGCACCATCAAATCAACCGCCGAGCACGGCTATCTCGATGTGCAGACCCGCCCGGAGCGGCGCAACCACGTCAAGCTGCTGATGTTTTTCGATGTCGGCGGTTCGATGGATGAGCACATCAAGATTGCCGAAGAACTATTCTCCGCCGTGCGCTCGGAATTCAAACACATGGAGTATTTTTATTTCCACAATTGCCTCTATGAAGGCGTTTGGAAAGACAATCGCCGCCGCCATGCGGAAAAGATTCCGACGCTTGATGTGATCCACAAATATGGACCTGACTACAAGGTGATCTTCGTCGGCGATGCCGCCATGGCGCCCTATGAGGTATCCCATCCAGGTGGGTCGGTCGAACACTGGAATGAGGAAGCCGGTGCAATCTGGCTCAGCCGCGTGCTCGATCACTGGAAAAATGCCGCCTGGCTCAACCCATCAAAAGAGCAGTACTGGGGCTATACCGCCTCAACCGCAATGGTCCGCAAGATTTTCGCAGATCGCATGTATCCGATGACCCTTGCGGGTATTGAACAGGCAACACGGGAGCTTTCGCGCAGGCATTAGGTTGTGAGCGGTGTGGTTCGTGGTTCGACAAAACAACCATGAGGGAGAGGGAGGATGCAAAGCTAATCGCAAAGGTTGCAGAACTTGACTCCCACACCTCACCCTCTCCGTCATCCTCGGGCTTGACCCGAGGACCCACGGCTAAGAAGCTCAAACGAACTTGGAGSTGGGCGCTATCATGTTCTGCAACCTTTGCGATTAGCTTTGCATCCTCCCTCTCCCTCATGGTTGTTTTGTCGAACCACGAACCACGCGCTATGCAGCTAATTTGCAACCATCAACCAAACGAATAACCGGCACCACGCACAGTGCGGATCGGATCGATCGAGCGGCCAATATTGATCGCCTTGCGCAGCCGTCCGACATGGACGTCAACAGTGCGATCATCCACATAAATGTCAGCACCCCAGACATTGTCCAGCAACTGACCGCGTGAGAAAACCCGGCCGGGGGACTGCATCAAAAATTCCAGCAGACGGAACTCGGTTGGACCAAGCTTCAACTCGCGCTCCTTGCGGAACACCCGGTGCTGCTCGCGATCAAGCTTCAGATCGCCAAAGCTCAGCACATGCGACAGGAGGCTGGGATTGACCCGGCGCAACATGGCCTTGATACGGGCGAGCAATTCCGGTGTCGAGAACGGCTTGACCATATAATCATCAGCACCCGTCGCCAGACCGCGAACCCGTTCGCTTTCTTCGCCGCGTGCTGTCAACATGATGATCGGCAGGATTTCCGTCTCGCGCCGTGCCCGCAGGCGGCGGCAAAGTTCGATGCCGGAAAGGCCCGGCAGCATCCAGTCGAGGATGAGCAGATCTGGCACTTTTTCACGCAGCGCAATTTCGGCCTCGTCGCCGCGTGCAATCGTCTCGACGACATAGCCTTCGGCTTCAAGATTGTACCGGAGAAGGACGCTCAGCGCTTCCTCGTCTTCGACAACTGTGATTTTGGGAGCTATCGCCATTGCTGGATTCCTGATTAAGGCTGTCTGGCTTCATCAACGATGATGCTGTGGGTCTGGTCTTCCTTGGGCCGTTCGGCTGGAAGCTGTGCACCCGTCACGATGTAGTAGACCGTTTCAGCAATATTCGTCGCATGGTCTCCGATGCGCTCGATATTCTTGGCGCAGAAGAGCAGGTGCGTGCAGGCAGAAATGTTGCGCGGATCTTCCATCATGTAAGTCAGAAGTTCGCGGAACAACGATGTGTAGAGCGCATCGATTTCGTCATCACGCTCGCGGACAATATTGACCTGCTGCACGGAACGCGTCGCATAGGCGTCGAGCACATCCTTGAGCTGTGTCAAAGCGAGTTCGGCGATGGTCTGCAGGCCGCGATAGACGGAAAGCGTCTGGCGCGTATCGGTGACGGCAACAACGCGCTTGGCGATGTTCTTGCCGAGATCGCCGACCCGTTCGAGATCGGACGAAATACGGATGGCGCCGATGATTTCACGCAGATCAATCGCCATGGGCTGGCGCTTGCCGATGATGGTGATGGCTTTCTCGTCAATCTCGCGCTGTCCAGCATCGAGAATGAGATCATCAGAAATAACGCGCTGGGCCAGCGCATTGTCTGAATTCACCATGGCTGTAACAGCCTGTTCGACCATGCGTTCCGCATGGCCGCCCATCTCGGCGATCTTGTGGGTCAGGAACTTCAGTTCGTCGTCATAGGAACGGACGGTATGCTGCGTCTCGGTCATTTTTTTATCCCTGTTTCCCGTGATTAGCCGAAGCGTCCGGTGATGTAGTCCTGCGTGCGCTTTTCCGTCGGATTGGTGAACATCATTTCCGTATCACCCACCTCGACAAGATTACCGAGATGGAACATGGCCGTGCGCTGCGAAACGCGGGCCGCCTGCTGCATCGAGTGGGTCACGATGACAATGGTGTAGTTCTGGCGCAACTCGTCAATGAGTTCTTCGACCTTCGCCGTAGCAATCGGATCAAGCGCCGAGCAGGGCTCATCCATCAGGATGACCTCAGGGCTGACCGCGATGGCGCGGGCGATGCACAGGCGCTGCTGCTGGCCGCCGGAAAGACCTGTGCCGGCTTCATGCAGGCGGTCCTTCACCTCGTCAAACAGGCTGGCGCGGCGCAGGCTCTTCTCAACGATCTCTTCAAGCTCCTGCCGGTTCTTGGCAAGGCCATGGATGCGTGGGCCATAGGCAACGTTTTCGAAGATGGACTTCGGAAACGGATTGGGCTTCTGGAACACCATGCCGACGCGGGCGCGCAGCTCAACCACGTCGATCTTCGGATTGTAGATATCCTCTTCATCGAGCATGATCTTGCCGCCGATCTTGCAGCCTTCAATCGTATCATTCATGCGGTTAAGCGAACGCAGGAAAGTGGACTTGCCGCAGCCGGATGGACCGATCAGCGCTGTGACCATCTTCTCGGGCACATCGAGGCTGACACCGAACAGGGCCTGCTTTTCACCATAATGAACGGTGACATCCTTGCCCTGCATTTTGATCGTATTGACCTGTGCACTCATTTTGTCGTTTACCGCTTTTTCGAGAGATCGTTCTGTCATCAGATTCATTGTTCGCTCCCGTTTTTACCAGCGACGCTCAAAGCGGCGACGCAGAATGATGGCTCCAATATTCATGACTGCGAGAAACAGAAGCAGCACGATGATAGCCCCTGAGGTGCGTTCCACAAAGGCGCGTTCCGCCTCGTTGGCCCACATATAAATCTGCACCGGCAGCGCAGTCGAAGGATCAAGCGGCGTAACCGGATAATTGGCAACGAAAGCCACCATACCGATCAGCAACAACGGCGCCGTTTCGCCCAGCGCATGGGCAAGGCCGATAATCGTGCCGGTCAGGATGCCGGGTGCAGCGAGCGGCAGTACATGATGGAACACCATCTGTGTTTTCGATGCACCGACACCCAGCGCCGCAGCACGGATCGACGGTGGCACGGCGCGCAAGGCAGCGCGGGTGGCGATGATGATCGTCGGTAGTGTCATCAGGGTCAGAACCAGACCACCAACCAGCGAGGCAGACCGCGGCAGACCGAAGAAGTTGATGAACACGGCCAGCCCGAGAAGACCGAACACAATGGACGGAACCGCGGCCAGATTGTTGATATTGACCTCGATAATATCGGTCAGACGGCTCTTCTTGGCATATTCTTCCAGATAGATGGAAGCCGCCACGCCAATCGGCAGTGAAAGGCAGAGCACGATCAGCATCATGTAGAGCGAGCCGATCAGCGCAACACCAAGACCCGACGTTTCGGGACGGCTCGATGCGCCGAAGGTGAACAGGCCGGTGTTGAAGCGCTGTGCCATCACCCCTTCCTTGGCGAGGGCATTCATCCATGCGACCTGACGATCAGACACCTTGCGGTTTGCCTGATCGACAGTCAGGTCGATCTGCCCTTTGAAGGCGGAGTCGATATCACCGCCGGTCAGAACCCAGAGATTTTGCGTCGTGCCGATCAATGCCGGATTGCCGGCGACAAGCTCACGCACCTGGCTACGCGAACCATCGGATACGAGCTTGCTCAACTCGCGGATACCAGGTTTGTCATCAAGGCTGACGCCGAGCTTTTCCGCCAGCGCATTGCGCACCAGAACAGGATAGTTGGCAGTCAGCAAAACCGTTGGATCGGTGGCGCGCTTGTTGGTCGGATCGATAATCTTTTCGTCGAGCTTGACCGAGAGATTGAGCTCCGTCTGCCAGAAGGCAGTGTAGCCGTTCGAGATAACTGAGTAGAGCAGCGCAACCAGAAAAAACAGGCCGATAGCAATGGCTATGATGCCGTAGAGTTTGAACCGGCGTTCCGCAGCGTAACGGCGCTTGAGGCCAATGTCGCGCCTGATCACTTTGGTTGGGGCAGTTGTTGCAGGATTGAGAGTTGTGTCGGTCATTCGTACTGCTCCCGGTACTTACGCACGATGTAAAGCGCGAAAATGTTCATCGCCAGAGTGATAAAGAAAAGAGTGAGGCCGAGGGCAAATGCCACCAGCGTCTGCGGTGAATTGAATTCCAGATCACCCGTCAGCTGGTTGACGATCTTGACGGTGATCGTCGTCATGGCATCGAATGGATTGATATTGAGGTTGGCGGCAACACCGGCAGCCAGAACCACGATCATGGTTTCACCAATGGCGCGCGATGCGGTGAGCAGCAGCGCACCGACAATACCCGGCAAGGCGGCGGGAAGCACAACCCGGCGTATCGTTTCTGATTTTGTCGAGCCAAGACCAAGAGAGCCATCGCGCAGCGAACCGGGTACTGCCGTGATAATGTCATCCGACAGTGACGAGACAAACGGGATCAGCATCACGCCCATGACGATACCGGCTGTGAGCACGCTCTGTGCCATGATGAACGGATAACCGCCCGAGATCGCCGCGCTGAGATCACGCAGGAACGGCCCGACTGTGACGAGGGCAAAGAAGCCATAGACAATCGTTGGGATGCCCGCGAGCACTTCAAGCAGCGGCTTGACCACCGAGCGCACGCTGCGGCTGGCATATTCAGCCATGTAGATCGCGGCGAAGAGACCGACGGGCACCGCAAAGAGCATGGCGACCAGCGCGATATAAAGCGTACCGGCAAGCAGCGGGATCAGGCCGAACTGGCCCTGCGTTGCATCGCCACCGGCGGCGGAAAAACGCGGATCCCATACGGTGCCGAAGAAGAAACTGGAAGGGGTCACCGACTGGAAGAAGGTGATTGTCTGGAACAGCATCGACAGAACGATACCCACTGTTGTCAGGATCGCGATTGTCGAGGCGGCAAGCAGTGCCCCGAGAATGATCCGTTCAACATTGTTGCGTGCCCGCGTGCGGACATTGACGCCTGACAGGCCGAAAATGGCACCAGCCAGCGCAAGGACAATCGCAACTATTGCACCGATATTGTTGGCGCGTGCCGTGCTCTTGTTCCACTGAATGGCAATCGGGATCATGAAATCCTGACCTTCCGTCGCAAGGGCAACGCCCTTCTCGGACAGAAGCGGACGCAATTCGGAAAAGGTCGTTGGCAGATTTGCACGTTCCTGATCGGTCAGCTTGTTGAGGCCGCGCGCGATACCGCTGACCATGCCGATTTCAAGACTTTGACTGGCAATGACACTCTGGTCGTTGTGGGCAGGCAAGCTGGCAACTGCCTGATGTTCGATATAAAAGCCCGAGGCAACCGCCCATACCGCAATAAAGATAACTGCTGGCAATACCGAAACCAGAAAAACCCACCAGCCGTGATAATGCGGCAAGGAATGGGCCTTGATGCTTCTGTCGTCCTTGCGGACCGCGCGCTGGCGGCCGAGAACAAACCCGACAATACCAATCGCAATGACAATCACTAAAACCAACAAGCTGGACATCAACGCTTCCCCGATCTGTCCTGTAAACTAGGTCGCAAGCTCATGGATGCGGTCGAATAACAGAAGACCAGATTCAAAAGCGTACCGCCTGAAGAAGAACTGGCGCGGACAGGCATTCCCGACCGCGCCAATTATGGGGCTTACTTGCCAGCCATCGTCTTGCCGGCTGCAAAGGCAGCGCGCTGAGCTTCACGCTCTGCATCCGGTGCAGCAACCAGACCGTATTCTACGAGCGGGCTTTCCGGACCAACCATCTGGTCAGCAAGGAAGAAGTCCACATATTCCTTCAGGCCAGGAATAACGCCGAGATGCGCCTTCTTGACGTAGAAGAACAGCGGGCGCGAAACCGGATACTTGCCTGTAGCAATGGTTTCCGTGCTTGGCTTGATGCCGTTGACGGTAGCAACCTTCAGCTTGTCGGCATTGTTTTCGTAGAAAGCGAGGCCGAATACGCCAACACCAGTCTTGTTCGCATCGATGCGAGCCAGTGTTTCAGGATAGTCGCCATCGATGTCGATTGCCTTGCCGTCCTTGCGGATTGCGATACAGGCAGCAGCGGCAGCCTTTTCGTCAAGGCCAGCAGCCTTGATGGCATCAGCAGCGCCAGTGGCCTTGCAACCGCCAGTCATCAGCTTTTCTTCGAAAACTTCGCGCGTGCCGTGCTTTTCGCCAGGAATGTAGGCAGCGATGTCCCAAGCTGGCAGCTTGGCATTGACCTGATTCCACTTGGTGTTTGGATTGGCAACGAGCTTGCCGTCAACAACGATCTGTGCAGCAAGTGCTGTGTAGACGTCCTTAGGCTCCAAAGCCCAATCGGGACCCTTGATGTCGGTCGCAAATACGATGCCATCATAGCCGATGCGGATTTCTTCAACGTCCTTGACGCCTGCATCGACGCAAGACTTCAACTCTGTGTCCTTGATTGGACGCGAGGAATTGGCAATGTCGATGGTGTTTTCGCCGACGCCCTTGCAGAATTCCTTGATGCCGGCACCCGAACCACCGGATTCAACAACCGGAGTCTTGAACTTGGGGAAAGTCTCGCCGAAAGCTTCAGCGACGATCTTGGCATATGGCAGCACTGTGGATGAACCGCTGACCTGAATCTGGTCACGAGCGGATGCGCCAACTGTCGTGGCAATCACGGAGATCGCAATCAGAGCAGTGGTGGAAATAAGCTTGTTCATAGGAGCAGCTCCTGTTGGATTAACTGTGTGACGCCTCCGACGTCGTCTGCCGTCTATAGAACCAATATAACAGTCATATGACAGTAATGTTACAGTTCTGTAGCGTGACCTGTGCACGGACGGCGTCCCGTGCTGAATCAAAAATCCTTCTAAAACCATCAAGTTAACCGTCTATGCAGTTTGCACAGCTTTGCGCTCTCAAGAGAAGATCAACGATTCCAGTGGGTTCATGTCATTCAATTGCGACACTCGCGGAAGTTGTGCAGCCGCACTGCGTGGGGGGACAACGTCGTCCCCAAACACTGGTCTCAAAAAAGTTTGATTGCAAGCGACGGATTGTCCCGCTCGGGCCGTTTAAGCCGATACAGATGACAATCTCCCGAAAGGAAAGTTTTATGAAATTGAAACGCCCAGCCGCTCTTCTTGCTGTGTTATCCTTGTCTTTGGCGGCGCCTGCGGCAATGGCCGCGCCAAAAGCGGATACCAACGGCGATGGCACCATTTCGCTGGCTGAATACCAGACGGCGGCGCGGACACGGCTGTTCAAGCTTGACACGGATGGCGACGGCAAGCTGTCGCTTGAGGAATGGCTGAAGCGCCCGGCGCCGAAGAATGCCAAGCGCGACCCGGCGGCAGTCTTCAATCGCCTCGATACCAATCATGACGGCTTCATCGATGCCGCAGAAATGGATATTGTATCGAAGAAGCGGTTTGAGCGCCTCGACAAGAATTCCGATGGACAATTGTCGAAGGAAGAACGCCATCCGCACAAGAAGGATGCCACAGACAGTCCGCAGGAGTAACGGCAAGCGTGCAAAGCCTTGGACAATCGCAAGACGGATGAAGAACTGCTGGTCCGGATCGGTCAGCACGACGACGCTGCCATCAGGACCATGGTATCGAGAAAGCTGCCGCGCCTCCTTGCCATGGCCGTGCGGATGCTTGGCGACAGGCACGAGGCTGAAGATGTAACGCAGGAAGCCTTTGTCAGGCTCTGGCGGCAGGCAGGCAAATGGCAGTCCGGCCGCGCGACTTTTGATACGTGGTTGCACCGGGTGACGCTCAACCTCTGCTACGACCGGCTGCGCCGCCATCGCGAACAGCCGGTAGCCGAAGCACCTGAGCGTGCCGATCCGGCACCCGGCCCGGAAGAGACGCTTTCAACCCAGGACGAAAGCGACCGGATCAGAAAAGCCCTAGCCTCCCTGCCAGACCGGCAAAGGGAGGCGATTGTGCTGCAATATTATCAGGAATTCACCAATATCGAGGCGGCTGAGATCATGGATATAAGCATTGAAGCACTGGAAAGCCTTCTGGCCCGCGCCCGCCGTAATCTGCGGACGATCTTGCAAGAGGCCGATGAACAGGAGAAAACCCGATGACACCGGAGCGTTTTCACGAACTTACTGAGATCTACGGCGCAGATACCAGGCGATGGCCACCGCCGGAACAGGCAGCGGCTGTCTCCTTTATCAAGGACCATCCCGATCTTGCCCAATCCGCACTCAAGGCAGCCGCAGAACTCGACAGCCTGTTGTCAGGCTATCAGATCGCCCAGCCGGACACGGCACTGCGCGAGCGGATCATCGCCGCATCGGGCAAACCACGGTCTGGCTGGATGCGGGCGCATCTTTGGTGGCAAGGCACCGGCCTTGCGGGCATTGGCCTCGCCGGTGCTGTCACCGGCGCGCTTGTCATCGGCGTCATCCACTCCGCGGAAACCCGTGGATATGAGGATCAGGCCTATGCCGTCACCGCTTTCAACATCTCTGATGAACTGGACGAGTAAATGAGCGAACGATCACGCAATATACTCCTCGTCGCCTCGCTTGCGCTGAATGTCTTCATTGCCGGAGGCGTGATTGGCGGCGGATATATCTGGCACACATTCGGCCATTCCTGGGCGACGGAAAATCGACGCGGTGTCCGTTTTGCCGCCGAATATCTGACGCCGGAACAGCAGAAGACCTTGCGCCAGAACCTGTCGGCAGCACGCAAGGACAATATACCTTTGGCCGATGCCGGACGCGCAAGCCGCACCGAGATTGCCCGGCTGCTGGCGCAGGATGTCATTGACCCGGTTGCCATCAATGCCGAATTGACCAAAGCACGCGAGGCGGATTTCGCCCTGCGAACCCGTATCGAGCAGACAATCGTCTCCTTCGCCGAAAGCCTTTCACCCGAAGATCGCAAGGCGCTCATCGATGGCCTGAAGAAGCGCAACATCATCATCAGGCAGGCGCCCGCAAAAAAAGAATAGGCACCGGCGACGGATTCTTTTGGCTCCCCCGTTCAATGACTGTCGATGCCAGACAGGCGGCGAACGGAGAAGACCATGGGTACCACGCCAACAGATGCGACAGCTGCCATTGCGGTCAATCGCTTTGGTTTGGGCAAGCGGGCAAGCGAGCCGCTTCCATCCGACCCGCGGCATTGGCTGCTTGATCAGATCGGGCAATACACAGCCCAGCCGCCAGCTTTTGCGGCTATGCAAGCCACCCGTGACATCGCAACAAATTACGCCAATGACCGGGTAAAGCTGCAGGCGCTTGATGGCGACGCGAAGATTGCCCTGCGGCAGGAGCTGAACAAAGCGGCCCGGCTGCTTTATCGCAGCGAGATCGATGCGCGCGGCCTCAATGCCCTGCAAACAACAACACCCTTCACGGAAGCGCTCGTCCATTTCTGGTCAAACCATTTTGCCGTTTCGGCCGACAATCCGCCAATGCTCAGCCTTGCGGGTGCTTTTGAGCGCGAGGCAATCCGCCCGCATATAACAGGGCGCTTTGCTGACCTGCTCTTTGCCGTCGAGCAGCATCCGGCCATGCTGATCTATCTCGACCAGATACGCTCCGCTGGCCCCGACAGCCCGCTTGCCAATCGTGCCAGGAAGCGCAATGCCGACAGGCTGCCGGGCATCAACGAGAATCTCGCCCGCGAGATCATGGAGCTGCACACGGTCGGCGTCGGTTCCGGCTACACCCAGAAGGATGTAACGGAATTTGCCCTCGCCCTGACCGGCTGGTCTGCGGGAGGGATGGGCGGCAAGGCCGATACCAGCGAGGCCGGTATTTTCCAATACCGCCCCGGCCTGCATCAGCCAGGTGACCGATTGATACGCCGCCGCGTCTATGGGGCAACTGGCGAAGATCAGGCGGGCGCCGTTCTGAAAGATCTGGCCAGCGATCCGGCAACCGCCCAGCACATTGCTACAAAACTCTGTCGCCACTTTATCTCAGACACGCCCTCAAAGGCCGCTGTCGATCGGGTCAGCAAGGCATTTCTAAGCTCGGACGGGGATTTGCCAACGGTTTACAGAGCACTCATTGAATCGCCCGAAGCGTGGGCGACACAGGCCTCCAAGATCAAGACACCATGGGAGTGGCTGGTTTCAGCCATGCGCGGTCTGGATTATCCCGATCTCGGCAAAGCCAGTTTCTCCAATCTCTTGAACCAGCTTGGCCAGCCGGTATGGCTGCCGCGTTCACCCGCCGGTTATGACGACATCGCCGCCAGCTGGCTTGCGCCAGATGCGCTCGTTCGACGGGTTGAAGTTTCGCAGCGGCTGGCCGCAAAGGCAGACCGCAGTCTGAAGCCGGACGAATTGGCGAGCAATCTTCTTGGAACCACACTGAGCAGCACGACGGCAACGGAAATCAACCGCGCCGAATCCATCCAGACGGGCATCGCCCTTCTGCTTGTTTCACCGGATTTTCAACGGAGATGAGCATGACCAACCGCCGTGACTTCCTGCGTCTGGCCGCAATCGGTGCGGGATCGATGCTCGTTGCGCCCCGCATTGTCTTTGCCAATGTCGCAACGGACCGTCGCTTCGTCTTCATCATCCAGCGCGGTGCCGCCGATGGCCTCAACATCGTCATTCCCTATGCGGACCCTGCCTATGCACAACTGCGCGGCAAGCTTGCCATTGATGTCGCCGACGCCATCAAACTTGACGGCACGTTTGCTCTGCATCCCTCACTTGGCAATATGGGAACACTCTATACCAACAGGCAGGCACTTTTTGTGCATGCCGTCGCCTCGCCTTACCGTGAGCGTTCGCACTTTGACGGCCAGAATGTACTCGAAACCGGCGGCACCAGCCCCTACCAGCTCCGGGATGGCTGGCTGAACCGGCTTGTGACGCTCCTGCCGAAATCTGCCGACAAGGCCATTGCTTTCGCCCCGACGATACCCGCCGCGCTGCGCGGTTCGGCTGACGTTACATCCTATGCACCGTCGAGCCTGCCCGAAGCCCCCGATGACCTGTTGCTGCGGGTTGCGCAACTCTACGACAAGGATCAGCAGTTTCACCCTGTCTGGAGCGCTGCCATGGAAGCGCGCGGCTTTTTCAAGGATATGGAAACACGCCAGAACCCTGCAGCGGCGGGTAGAACGGCTGCCGAAGCGCTGGTTCGAACCGATGGTCCACGCATTGCCATGATCGAGACCAGCGGTTGGGACACCCATAGCGGGCAGGACAACCGGCTCGCCAATCAGCTTAAGGCGCTTGATGCGATGATCGACG
Source organism: Phyllobacterium sp. TAF24 (assembly GCF_052113785.1). NCBI lineage: Bacteria > Pseudomonadati > Pseudomonadota > Alphaproteobacteria > Hyphomicrobiales > Phyllobacteriaceae > Phyllobacterium > Phyllobacterium sp. TAF24. The sequence continues at coordinate 47,698 of NZ_JBFRDN010000002.1, forward strand.
CCATGCGCGACGGGCTCGGTGATGTCTGGCAGCAGACCACTGTCCTCGTGGCAACCGAATTTGGCCGCACCGCCGCCGCCAATGGCACGGGAGGAACCGATCACGGCACGGCGACCACGGCGCTTATTCTGGGCGGCGCGGTGCAAGGTGGCCGCATTCTCGCCGACTGGCCGGGCCTTGCCGCAAGTGCCCTTTACGAAAACCGCGATTTGAAACCCACCATGGATCTCGATGCGCTGATTGCGGCTCTTGCCGCTGAAACCTTCGGCCTCGACCCGGAGCGCACCATGAAAACGCTCTTTCCGAACCGCCCCTTTGACCGGTCCCTGCACGGACTGATCAACACCTGAGCACCAACCAACCCCAGAAGAGGTTATTATGAGAACAGTCTTAAGCATTGTCACCGCTGGCCTTGTAGCCGTCGGCACCTTGGCCGGAGCGCAAAGCGCCAGCGCCATGCCACTCCTGCCCATGCAGGGCGATCATCTGCAATCCCAGGCTGAGCCTGTCTATTGGCGGCGCGGCTACTATAATTGGCACGACGGTTATTATTACAACGGCCATCGCGGCTATGGCTATTTTCGGCCCGGTTACCGTTTCTATCGCGGTTACTGGTTTCCGCTCGAAGCATTCGGGCCAAGAACCGTGATCATCGAGCGCCCCGCGCCAATTATTGTGCATCGTCGGCCCATCATTATTTATCGCTAAGCCGCTCACCGTCATCAAGGTGCATTGACAGGCACAGCCAAGTCCCATAGTTATCAAGTCATCCGATGACTTTGGGACTTGATCCGAATGCAACCCGCAGCCCGCACCAATCTGGCCGAAACAGCCATTGATAATATCCGCGCGGAAATCATCACCAATCGCTGGCCGATTGGGGAGCGCATCCCCAATGAAGCCGCACTGGCCGATATGCTTGGCGTCAGCCGCGGAACTGTGCGTGAAGCGGTGCGGGTGCTTGTCGCACAGGGCTTTCTGGAAACCAAACAGGGCTCGGGCACCTATGTCCGCTCGATCAGCAATCCCGATGAAAGCTTGCTCCGCATCCGGCGCACTGGCCTGCGCGATCAGGTCGAGACGCGCTGTGCGCTGGAAGTTGAGGCGGCAAGACTGGCAGCCATGCGCCATACACCTGAAGTCATTGCCGAGTTGCGGCAGCTATTGGCTGAGCGCGGCGAATATAACGCTTCCAGACATGATTTATATGTCGAACAGGACCTCGCTTTTCACAAGGCGGTTGTCGCGGCATCGGGCAATTTTGCCCTCATCGAAGTCTACGAATTCTTTTCGGTTTCCACTCAGGAAATCATCCGGGCGACCGTAACTGGCGAACTCCCCGAACCCGATATGGCCGCTCACGCAGCCATTATCGATGCGATTGCCTCGGGAGACCCTGACAGGGCCGCCTCGACCACCCGCACCTTCATTGCCCCCATCCTTATTGAACTTGATCGGTTGCTTGCATCATGAATCAGCACTCCAAGACTGAACATTCCCGGCTCTCCACGGATCTCGATATTGCCGCCGAACAACTTGTCGATGCGGAAGTGGACAGCATTCCCCAGCCGCGTGTGCCTGATTTTAAAAGCCGTGGCGCACAGATTCTGTTCGGCCTCAGTCTCGTTCTCATCGCCTATAACCTCCGTCCTGTTTTCTCCAGCGCGTCGGCGCTTCTACCCGAGATCATTTCGCAGACCGGGCTTTCGTCCTTTGGTGCAGGTGTTCTCACCACGCTGCCGGTTTTGTGTCTTGGTGTATTCGCCCCGCTGGCCCCACGCCTTGCGCAGCGGATCGGTGCGGAGCGCACGCTTTTGGGTGTTCTTCTGCTGCTTGCTCTCGGCACGGCATTGCGCGGACTGGAATCCCTGCCCTTGCTGTTCATCGGCACGGCACTGGCCGGCGCCTGTATCGCCATTGGCAATGTGCTGCTGCCCGGTCTCGTCAAGCGCGATTTCGCCAGCCGTACCGGGATGATGACCGGCCTTTACACCATGGCGCTCTGCGCCGGTGCCGCAAGCGCTGCGGGACTGACCCTGCCCGTTCAGAAGATGCTTGACGGATCGTGGTCGCTTGCACTCAGCGCCTGGGCACTCCCCGTCCTCATTGTCGCCGCGATCTGGCTGCCACAGGCCCTTGCCCGCAAGGTGCGTACCAAACATGCGGGCTTCAAGGTGGTTGGCCTGTGGCGTGACCGTCTGGCATGGCAGGTTACCCTGTTCATGGGGCTGCAATCTGCTCTCGCCTACTGTATCTTCGGCTGGCTTGCGCCAATCCTGCGCGATCGCGGGCTGGATGGAACAACTGCCGGTGTTGTCGTCTCCGTCTCTGTTATGGCGCAGGTCGTCACCTGCCTGCTCGTTCCGTCCTTTGCCGTCCGTTGCAAGGACCAGCGCCTCATCAATGTCGGACTTGCCACGATTGCGGTTATCGGTCTGCTTGGCCTGTTGTTTGCGCCGCTCTCCACGGTCTGGTTGTGGGCTATTATTCAAGGCATCGGTCAGGGTGGCCTCATCGCCATCGCCATGACAATGATCGTGCTGCGCTCGCCGGATTCGCATGTCGCGTCGCATCTTTCGGGCATGGCCCAATGCATTGGTTATATGCTGGCTGCCATTGGCCCACTGCTCGTTGGTCTGATCCACAGCGCGACCGAAAGCTATGCATCAACGGCTATTCTGTTTGTTCTGCTGGGGATTGGCGTTGCCGTTTTCGGCTGGGGCGCGGGGCGCGCCTTGCATGTGAACGCCCGCACAATCACCCTGTGAACGGCAGCTAACGGCGGCATTCATCACCGGTTCAGCCGAGGCGCTTTATATCTGTGGTCAACACTTAATGTTGAGGACCGCATCATGAAAAAGACACTCGCTGCTCTGCTGGTTGCCGCCGTATCGTTCAGCGCAATCAGCCTCCCATCGGCTCCGGCCCAGGCAGGCGGCTATTATTCCTATGACGATGATAGCTGGTCCGGCGATCGTTACTACCGTGATCGTTACGACGATGATTATCGCGACCGGGACTACTATCGTGACCGCGATTACCGTTCTGATCGCCGCCACAAAAACCGCGATACAGCAATCATCGCCGGTGTTGCAGGTCTCGCGCTCGGTGCCGTGATTGTCGGATCGCTTGCCAAGCAGAACCAGAACCGCGCACCGGTTTATAATCGTCCGTTAAACCGTGACCGGCTGATCTACAATCCGAATTACTAAGGCCAAAAGAAAAGGCGCGGCAGCTTCCACAGCTCGCCGCGCCTTTTTCATTTCGGAGCAGTATCGACCTAAGCTTCGATATCCACATCCTTGGTTTCCTTGCCGATCACCAATGCAATCAGCGTCAGAACAGCCATTGCCGAGAGATAGACGCCGACCCAGAACGGGCTACCGCCGCCAAGCTTCCACAGGGCAATAGCGATAAAGGGGGCAACCGCGGCACCGAGAATGGACGAGACGTTGTAGGAAATACCCGATCCCGTATAGCGCATGCTCACCGGGAACAGCTCCGGAAGCAATGCGCCCATCGGGCCAAATGTCATTCCCATCAGGGCAAAGCCCAATATCAGCCAAGCCATGACGCCAGCTGAACCCAGCGACAGCATCGGCACCCACAAAAGGCCGAACACGGCAATCGTAAGGGTCACCCAGATCAGTGTTTTGCGGCGGCCCCAGCGGTCGGCCCATGGACCGGAGGCCATGGTGAAAATGCCGAAGAACACCACACCGACAATCATCATCAGAACAAACGTCGTATAGTCATAACCAAGACCGGCAATTGGTCCTGTTGTTGCTGCGCGGCCATAGCTGAGCGAGAACGTCGTCATCAAATAAAACAGCACATAGGTGGCAAGCATGTAGAAAGTGCCAAGCACAAGCTGCTTCCAGTGTGACTGGAAGACGGAAACCAGCGGGACCTTCTTGATCTCGCCTTTGCTCACTGTTTTCTCGAAGGCTGCGCTTTCAACCAGATTAAGCCGCACCCATAGGCCGACAATCACCATGACAGCCGAGAACAGAAACGGAATGCGCCAACCCCAATCGAGAAACGCGAGGGATGGCCGTGATGGATCATCCGATGGCAGGATTGCCGCGATGAGCAGGAACAGGCCGTTGGCGATAATGAAACCTATGGGAGCGCCAAGTTGTGGAAAGGTGCCGAAGATGGCGCGTTTTCCAGCGGGTGCATTCTCCGTGGCCACCAGTGCGGCACCGCTCCATTCGCCACCCAATGCGAAACCTTGCGCCAGACGCAGGACAACCAGCATGGCAGGTGCAAACCAGCCAACACTGGCAAAAGTCGGCAAAACGCCGATGAGGAATGTGGCAATACCCATGGTCAACAGGGCGCCGACCAGCGTGATTTTCCGTCCGCGCTTGTCACCAAGATGGCCGAAGAAGATCGCGCCAAGCGGGCGCGCCACCATGGCCGCGCCAAAGATGGCAAAGGACGACAGGAGAGCCGTGGTCTCATTGCCTGGGGGGAAAAACAGATGCGGGAAAACGAGAACGGCAGCGGTTGCATAGACGTAGAAGTCGTAGAACTCGATGGTGGTGCCAATCAGGCTGGCCAGAATAACGCGGGAACGCGAATTGGCAGGTGCCTTTACAGACAGCTGCGCTGTGGATACGGACATTGAATTTACTCCCTGACGGCCGAGGCAGCTGCCCCAACGCGAATGTCGGCAGATCACATCATTCGAAAGAAGTGGATCGTGAAAGAATAGGTGGGCGCGTTGACGAGTATACCCGGCGCGCGGTCAGTTCAAGCGATATCAGTCACGGCTGGGTGAGACAGAGATTTCGTGCTGCTTGTCAGGTGAAGCCGAGTTGGATTAACTTTGAGCAAATAACACTCATTTTATTTGCTTGAGGTACAGATCATGTCGACCCGATCAGCGGTTGAATTTGCGGCCTTTGTTGCCAAGAATGGCCCCGGACCGATGAGGGTGATGCAGTCGCAATGGCGCACTGACCGCACTCTCATCGAGATGGCGAAAATCGTCATGATGAAAAGCGGCGGCAGGGCCGAAGAATATATCAACCACTATATGGACGGGACCGGAACGCCCAAATATTTTATGGCCAGCCAATTGTTGAATGAAGATTCAGGTGTTTCTCGTGGCTTCATCAACGCAATCAACAGCGAGACAAAAAAATCCCCAATGAAGCCAGGTCAAAAAGGCCGCTATTGGGTAAAGCAGGCGTATTACACCAACAAAGACTGGTGGATGGCCCTTGGCTCATTTCCGCTCGACTGGGTGTATATGGGAGAGCGCCAGAGCAACGGAACGTCTATGCTGGAACTGACCATATCCGGCAAAAATGAATATAAATGGCATCCGGACGAAGATCGCGAAACGAAACTGGTTCATCAGGCCGCCGACCGGTTGCGTCACCCGCAAACCAATGTGCTGGATATTCTTCAACCGACCCAACCTGCCGCTAATTTCTGGATGTATGCAACGCCTTGCACATATCTTGTGCCCTATTCCGGCGCCTATGCCTAATTAGAACCCGAGAGCGATAACTCCTCCCGGTGCTTGATGGCATTTGGGGGAAACACGGCAGGCTTCAGCGTTTAAAGCGGCAAGAGGGAACCAACAGTTCTCTCTTGCCCAATACCTCAAATCCGGAAGCGCCGATCAGACCATGCCGAGCGCGTTCATATAAAGCTCGAGGATCGCTTCTTCTTCCTTGCGCTCATTGGCATCTTTCTTGCGCAGGCGAACGATCGTGCGGATGATCTTGGTGTCATAGCCGCGCCCCTTGGCCTCAGCCATGACTTCCTTGATGTCGTCCTGAAGGGTGGTCTTTTCTTCCTCAAGGCGCTCAATGCGCTCAATGAACTGCCGCAATTCCGCAGCCGCAACACCTTCGACACCACCCTGTGGCGCTACATCATCCATGCTCATATTCTGCTCCGTAAAAATTGATTGTGCGACTCGGAAGCGCCGCCTCTGGGGTTCCGATGCCCGACCCGCCTAGGATGAGTCAAGACACATCAAGTTTCATCGCAAGATAGTTGTGTTTGATTCATCATTCCGGGGGGCTTGCGCTGCCCATGGTGTGGTTCGCGGTTGTGTGGCGATTGGCTCGTGGTTCGTGGTTCGACAAGCTCACCATGAGGCCCTTCGACAGGCTCAGGATGAGGGGAGCTTTATTCTGCAATCTTTACGATTAGCGTTACATCCACACTCTCCCTCATGGTGAGCTTGTCGAACCACGAACCAATCGCCACGCAACCACCACCCACACCCTCAATGGGAAGGCTTGTTCACTTCAAATGCAGCTTTTTGCGCATCGCTGGCCTCGCGCTGATGTTTGGCCTGCCATTCGGCATAGGGTTCGCCATAGATGATCTCGCGGGATTCATCCTTTGAAATGGCAATACCCGCCCCGTCAGCGGCTTCCCGATACCAGTTGGAGAGGCAGTTGCGGCAAAAACCGGCCAGATTCATCAGGTCGATATTCTGAACGTCGCTGCGTTCGCGCAGATGCTCCACCAGACGCCGGAACGCCGCCGCCTCAAGGGCAATACGCTGTTCTTCCGTAAGATCGTTCATGTTCAAACTTCCTCCAGTGGGCCAGTTCGCGAACCATATTGCCTGACAACATGCATATCGGGATCAGCATTGATGGCTTCAAGGATCGGTGCCAGACGATCGGCCCATTCGCTGATGCCAGTCTCATCGGCGATCAAATCCTGCCGCACCTCGATCAAGGCATGGGCGAGGCCCGGCACGATACAATGTTTGAACATCGTGTCATTGCGCAGTGCCCCGTCATAGGGCTCGTTATCCCCGACCACCAGTTGTGGATCAGCCTCCAAAGCCTTGATGAGCGGCAGAACCGCGCGCGGATCGCTGTCCCAGAGAATACCCGCATGCCATGGCCTTGGCGTTGTCTTCCAGAACGCAGTGAATGAATGGATGGAGATGACCAGCGGTGCCTTGCCGCTTACCTTGGCAACCGCATCGATCCTATCCGCGACCGCATTATGATAGGGGCGATAGAAATCATTCACGCGTTTTTGATGTTCGGCTTCCGGTATTGGATTGTTTCCCGGAATAATCGCGCCATCGGACAGGCGCATGATCAGCGTTGGATCGTCCTCTCCCCGGTTTGGATCGATCAGCAAACGGGAAAAGCCGCCAAGCACCGCCGGAACATCCAGCATAACAGCCAGTTTCCAAGTCAAAAGCTCGACACCGATATCATAGGCAATATGCCGTTCAAACTGCTGTGGTGGCAGTCCAAGCGAGCCATATTCCTCGGGCAAATCGCGGCGGGCATGATCAGCCAGCAGCACCAGACCTCTGGCCTCGTTGCCATTGACAAGATGGAAAGGGGAAAACGGCATAGGAACGTTCTCTTGCGCGATTATTCGGGAGATTTTTTTGTGTTTCACGCCCTGACTGCGAATGCAACCACCAATCTTTTGTCGCAGTGGTCAAGGAACTGCACGTTAGGCCGATTAGCGCGTTGACAATGCACGTGAAACTGCGGAAAAGGAGTCTAAGACGGACGGAGGCAATATTGCGCAGGGGCATCATTTTCCGCGCTGACCAGCATCAGCGGACGCGATTGAGCAGCTTTCTAGCGGCTTTTTTATTCATTTTCGTAGCAGGCAGTGTCTTTGCGCCGGAGAAAGCCCATGCCGATTTTCGCGTGTGCAACACCACACAAAATCTCGTCGGCGTCGCGCTTGGTTATCGGGCGAAGACGGGCTGGATCACGGAAGGCTGGTGGCACGTCAATGCGTCCTCCTGCACCACACTGGTCGTTGGCCCACTGACGTCGCGCTATTACTATCTCTATGCCGAGGACGCTCAGAGCGGCGGCCGCTGGGATGGCAAGGTGAATATGTGCGTGGCAGAAAACCAGTTCAAGATTACCGGTATCAATGATTGTTTTGCGCGCGGGTTCCAGCGCGCGGGATTTCAGGAGTATGATACCGGGGAACAATCAAGCTGGATGGTCCAGCTTACGGAAGAAACTCCTCCCTCAGCTCCAATTGTAACGGATACCCCTCCTCGATGAGACGTCGCCGTAAGGTCAAAATCCTCGCCACTCTGGGTCCCGCTTCTTCAGACGAAGCGATGATTCGCAAACTGTTTGAAGCCGGTGCCGACGTGTTCCGCATCAATATGAGCCATGCCAGCCATGAACTCATGCGCGAACTTGTCCGCCGCCTGCGCAACGTCGAAAAGGAAGTGGGCCGGCCAATCGGCATTCTGGCCGACTTGCAGGGACCGAAACTGCGCGTCGGCAAATTCACCGAAGGTAAGGTTGACCTCGTTCCGGGACAGATTTTCACGCTCGACAACAACGAGGCGCTGGGTGACAACACCCGCGTATTCCTGCCACATCCGGAAATTCTGGAAGCTGTCGAAGCCGGGCACCGTCTGCTTGTTGATGATGGCAAGCTCGCTCTGGTCGCGGAAGCTTCGGACGGAAAGTCCATTACCTGCCGCGTGGTATCAGGCACCAAGATCTCAGACAAGAAGGGCGTCAGCCTGCCCGATACAACGCTCGGCGTCAGCGCGCTGACGGAAAAGGATCGCCGCGATCTTGATGCCGTCCTGCAGGAAGAAGTCGACTGGGTGGCCCTGTCCTTTATTCAGCGGCCGGAGGATCTTGCCGAAGTACGCAAGATCTCGCGCGGCCGCGTTGCATTGCTCTCGAAGATTGAGAAGCCGCAAGCCGTTACCCGTCTTGCGGAAATCATCGAGCTTTCCGATGCGCTGATGGTGGCGCGCGGCGATCTCGGTGTTGAAATGCCACTGGAATCCGTTCCCGGCATTCAGAAGCAGATCATTCGCGCCTGCCGCAGGGCTGGCAAGCCTGTTGTCGTTGCCACGCAGATGCTGGAATCGATGATTACTGCAGCGGTACCGACACGCGCCGAAGTTTCCGACGTGGCAACTGCCGTGTTCGAAGGCGCTGACGCTGTCATGCTTTCCGCAGAATCCGCAGCGGGTGATTATCCTGTGGAAGCCGTATCGACCATGGCGCGCATTGCCGAAGAGGTTGAACGCGATCCCAACTATCCCGGCATCATTCACGCCCAGCGCCCCGAACCAAATGCAACAGGCGCCGACGCCATTTCGCTGGCAGCCCGCCAGATCGCCGAAACGCTCAACCTGTCCGCCATCGTCACCTATACGGCGTCAGGCACCACAGGGCTACGTGCAGCGCGTGAACGGCCCTTGCTGCCGATCATCGCCCTGTCGCCGGTTGTCGAGACAGCGCGCAAGCTCTCGCTCGTCTGGGGCCTGCACTGCGTTGTGACCGAAGATGCGACTGATCTTGACGACATGGTCGATCGTGCCTGCCACATCGCCTATCAGGAAGAGTTCGGCAATCCGGGCGACCGCATCATCATTTCAGCTGGTGTGCCGCTGCGCACCCCAGGCTCAACCAATATGCTGCGTATCGCCTATATCGGTTCGGACGGTCTGACCGGTATCTAAGATTACTGTTCGGGTTGGTGGTGTATCATCGCCAGCCCGATACAGTTTTTCAAACGAATTTCCTGCTTATACAGCTGAGAAAAACTAGGTGCGCTGACCCGCCAGATCGTCAGCCAGTTCGCCCGCCTGCTTCTGTGCCTCGCGCATCATAGGGTAAACGCTCAGAACCTGCTCAAAAGCGTGCAGGGCAGCTTCCTTCTTCCCCGTATCCTTCAAAATAGCAGCCAGTCCGGCCAGAGCGCCAAAATGGCGTGGCTCCAGCGACAGCGTCTTCTGGATATCGGCCATGGACCGCCCATAATCATTCATCAGGAAATTGACCGTGGCGCGCCGGTTCCAGCCTTCAGCAAAGTCCGGCTTCATCACCGTGACCTGATCGAGGAAATCCAGCGCAACCGAATATTTCTTTTCGGCCATGGCACCAGCGGCCCATTGCATCATCAGATCAATGCTTGCACTGCCGGAGTTCTGCCATTGGGTCTGGATCTGCTCGGCAATGCGGGTGGCCTTCATCTCGTTGCGTTCTCGCTTCAAGGCGGAAAACAATTCATTGAGGCGATCAGCGCGCTTTTCCGCCAGAGTTTTGTCCGGCAGGGATACGGCCTGTGGCGCAGCCGCAGAGGGGAGTGTTTGCGGCGAAGCCGCGGGAGTGCGCGTTTGCGGCGAAGCCGCTGGAACATCTGTCCCGGATTTATCCTGCGCCAGCGCAGCCGCTGACGGCATCACAAGAAAACAACTAACCAGAATAGCAAAAACGTTCCGCATGATCAGGATCGTAATCCGTATCAGCGAAACGTCAAATGCAAATAACCGTGAAACGGTAAATCAGCCCTGGCGCGCTTTGAAACGCGGAGCAGTCTTGTTGATGATGTAGATGCGGCCCTTGCGGCGCACCAGCTGATTGTCACGATGACGGCCTTTAAGAGCCTTAAGCGAATTCTTGATCTTCATTTCAGCACCGGTATCTTTACGCCCGAAACCGGGCACCAATAATAAAGCGCGCCTCATAAGCGCGCCGGAAACACGTTGCGGGGAAATAGCCAAGGAATGCCCCGATTGTCAACTCCCGACTCATGATTCATATGGCGATTCATGGGTCAGGAGCATATTTATTTGCTGTTACAGCCGCTTTGTGATGCGTGTGACGTGGCCCATCTTGCGGCCCGGACGCGCTTCAGCCTTGCCATAGAGATGAACCACAGCTCCGCTTTCGGCAAGAATCGCCGGTAATTTCTCCACATCATCACCGATGAGATTTTCCATCACGCAATCGGAATGACGCCGCGTATCACCAAGCGGCAGCCCGGCAACTGCGCGGATATGCTGCTCGAATTGCGAGACCGCACAGGCGGCTTCGGTCCAGTGGCCGGAATTATGCACACGCGGCGCAAATTCATTGGCCAGCAGCGTTCCATTGGCCAGCACGAAGAATTCCATGCCGAGAACACCAACATAATTGAGCGCCTCCAGCAGCTTGCGCGCCGAATCGGCAGCGGTTCCCGCTATCGTTGATGAAACGGAAACAGGCACCGTTGAGGTCGCCAGAATACCGTCCTTATGCACATTCTCCGCAATGTCATAAATGCGGATATTGCCCGCCTCGTCACGCGCCGCGATCACGGAAATCTCGCGGGTAAAATCGACAAGACCTTCCAGAATGGATGGAACACTGCCGACAGCAGCAAAAGCGTTCTTGGCGCTTTCGCCCTTCGCGCCGGAGAATTTGACCTGCCCCTTGCCGTCATAGCCAAAACGGCGGGTCTTGAGGATGCCCTTGCCCTCAAAGGCCAGAAGCGCCGCTTTGAGATCACCTTCATTCTCGACAATGCGCCATGGCGCTGTCTGGATACCCGCCGCGTTGAGAAAGCGCTTCTCGGTTACACGATCCTGCGAGACTTTCAGCGCTTCCGGTGGCGGAAATACCGGCTTGCTCTCATTCAGCGTTTCAGCCGAATCAACGGGCACGTTCTCGAACTCATAAGTGATGACATCACTCAGATCAGCCAGACGTTCCAGTGCGTTGGGATCATCATAGGCAGCCACAATCTGCTCATTGGCAACCTGCGCTGCCGGGCAATCCGCCTGAGGCTCCAGAATAACCGTGCGATAGCCCAGACGGGCCGCAGCCATGGCGAGCATACGGCCAAGCTGTCCACCGCCGATAATGCCGATAGTCGATCCTGCTGCAATCATCTTATGCCTCGTCAGACGGCCGTTCGGCGACCTTTGCACTCTGCGCCGTGCGCCAGTCATCAAGCCTCTTTGCCAGCGCGGCGTCGTTCAGCGCGAGAACCGCAGCCGCCAAAAGCGCGGCATTGACAGCGCCTGCCCTGCCAATTGCCAAAGTGCCGACAGGAATGCCAGCTGGCATCTGAACGATGGAAAGAAGCGAGTCCTGTCCGGAAAGGGCTTTTGATTCCACCGGCACACCGAAAACCGGCAGCGGTGTCATGGAAGCAGCCATACCAGGAAGATGGGCAGCGCCGCCTGCTCCGGCAATCACAACCTTGAAACCTGCATCGCGTGCACCCTTGGCAAAGGTAACAAGCCGGTCTGGCGTGCGGTGGGCGGAAACAATGCGGTCGTCGTGAGAAATGCCGAGTGCATCAAGTGTCTCGGCAGCGTGGCGCATGGTCGCCCAATCGGACTGGCTACCCATGATGATTGCGACGTCAGCGCGTTTATCGGCCATTGAACATCCTCTGATCAGCGGAGTGTGCAGGAATTAGAGCAAAAGCGGAGGCGCCGCAAGTTATGCACGGCCCGCTTGTCTCAAGCTGTGGAATATTAGGCGATAATGTCCGGAATGATCTTGTCTTCAAGCTCGATGAGCTTGTCCTTGATGATCAGCTTCTTCTTTTTCATTCTCTGAACTCGAAGCTGGTCGCAACCAACCTGGATCATCGCTTGTATGGCGGCATCAAAATCCAGATGCTCCTGTTTCAATCGTGCGACTGCCAATCGAATGTCAGCCTGATCCTGGTCGGACATGCAGTGATTCCCGGTATTTTGTTATAGAAGAATCCAATGTCTGGTCCGGCGTTCGAGAATACCGGATCAGGACGTGGCCATATCATATTTTACATGACAAGAAAATCCTACGAAACAAATTCGACAATTGCTTAAAGTGGTGGCAGAGTGTCACGGCTCTGTCATAATCTCGCCTTTTGGCAAGCAGAGCATGGACGAGTAGGAAACCAACCAAGGGAGAAGCCGGATGGCCATTGAGTCTCATCTTGAAACGCTTGAACGTAAGCATGGTGCACTCGAGAAGGAAATCTCCGAAGCGCAGGCCAGCCCTGCCACTGACGATCTGAAAATTACCGATATGAAACGTCGTAAGCTCATGCTGAAAGAGCAAATCGAAAAACTGAGATTGACCGCCACACGTCACTGACCGCCTTTGGCTGACGTTAAAAAGAATTCCAGCCGGTTGCCGGAGAGGCAGCTGTGCAGGCACTAAAATCAAAACCCGGTCGCGAGACCGGGTTTTTTATTTGCCCTGTATACGAATTCATTCGCTCCAGAACTGATCCAGCCACAAATTCAGGTGAACGAAGCCACTATCATCGACCGCATAGATCCGGCGCGTGCCTTCGGATTTAACCTTGACCAGCCGTGCGTCGAGCAGCGCCTTGAGATGCTGGGAAACAGCGGGGCGTGAGATGGGCAAACCAACCGCAAGTTCATTGACTGTCTTGGGCCCGCGCCGCAACTCTTCCAGCAGGTAGCGGCGGTTTGGATCAGAAATGGCTGCAAATGCATCTGTTTCGACCATACCGAATAGTCGTTTCAAATTGCTATCAATGTCAACGTATTTTGTACAAAAAACGACACCAAAACCTAGTCCGGCTGGGCTTCGGCGCGAGGATCAAGCTTGATACCTTCCGGCGTCGCCCGTTCCGACGGAACGGTCTGGAAATTGTCTCGCATGGCAATCGGCATGGCCGCGCGCATGCGTGAGCGGATGATCGCGTGGGTCATGATCGATACATGCGCCAGCGCCGTGATCGCAAACAGGCCCTCCGGCGCAATATATTCCATGGACCAGGCACCAAGGATCGGGCCGATCATCGTACCGAACCCGTAAAGAAGCAGCAGGCCGCCGGTTACCTTGACGAAATTCTGCGTGTCCGAATAGTCGTTCGCATGGGCCACGGCGACCGGATAAAGCGTATAGGCCAAGCCGCCATAGATGGCGGTCATGAACAGGATGACTGTCGCCTGACGCGAACCGATCAGGAAAATCAGCATACCGACAATGGCAGCGGCACCGGCAACGAAGGCCAGCACGTAACGCCGGTCTGTGCGGTCAGACATACGTCCCACAGGAATCTGCATCAATGCACCACCCATGACCGAGGCGCTCATCATCAGGGCAATCTCGGTCGTTGTAATGCCTGTCGCCGCACCATAGACGGCACCGAGCGTACCGAAGGCACCATTGGCAACGCCGATAAGAATACAGCCGACAAACGCCACCGGCGAATTGCGGTAAAGCGCTCGCAGATCAAGCTGCACTTCGGTCAATGGTTTGGGGCTGCTAGCAGTGGAAATCGCCGTCGGAATGAGGGCCAGACAAAACAGAATACCCGATAGCATGAAGAAAGTGCCGTTGTGCACATCGCCAAAGCCGATCATCATCTGACCTGCGGTGATGGAAGCAAAATTCACCACCATATAAAGACCAAAAATCTGACCGCGATTGGCATTGGTTGCCCGCTCATTCAGCCAGCTTTCGATCACCATGTAAGCGCCGGCCATGGCAAAGCCGGTCAGCGCACGCAGGACAATCCATGCCGTCGGATCAACAAGTATGCCGGTGCTGAGGGCAACAATGGCAGCAATCGAGGCAAAGGCGCTGAATGCCCTGACATGCCCGACCCGGCGCACCAGACGCGGTGCAAGCAGGCAGGCGGTGATAAACCCGCCAGCCCAGGCCGTGCCCAACAGACCGAGCGATGTGGTGGAAAAGCCTTCCGCCCCGCCGCGCAAGGGCAGCAAAAGCCCGTGCAGGCCTGACGCCATAACCAGAAACGACGTGCCACACAAAAGGGCAAAGACCTGTACGAACGAGCGGAACACAGCGATACCCCTATGCTTTGACAGAACCGGTAACACTACCGATACAGATTCGTCTCAGTCAGCAATGCGGAGACATCATGACATCCGCATCATTTACGTTCCGTTTCAGCGAAAAAGTGCTTCGGCCGCCGTCTTGCTATCGCCCTTGCGGGCGCGCTCTTCCTCAAGCCGCGTGATTTCGGCGCGCAGGATGCCAATACGCTCGTCCAGTTCACCCACGGAAAGCAGGGAAAGCTCCTGCCCGATTTCGTGGGCAATCTTGCGTTTCGGTTCCTCATCGAAAAGTGACATAACATCCTCCACTTGTCGCTCTATGCTGAAAGGATACAGTCCCCCCGCTTCGAATTGCAAATCATTCAAGCGAATCAACTGAAGGAGTATTTCATGGCCAGCAAGATTCCGACGACGATGACCGCAATCGAGATTACCCAGCCGGGTGGTCCGCTGGTCCTCAAGCCGGGAAAGCGCGGCGTTCCGGAGGCGGGTCCGAACGAACTTCTGGTTCAGGTACACGCGGCTGGTGTCAACAGGCCAGATATTTTGCAAAGGCAAGGTCATTATCCGCCACCGCCAGGTGCGTCGGATATTCCCGGCCTTGAGATTGCGGGCGAAGTGGTTGCTGTGGGCACTGGCGTTACCCGCTTTCGCATTGGCGACCGCGTGACAGCGCTGGTGGCGGGCGGAGGCTATGCCCAGTATTGCACGGTGCATGAAACCACGGCTCTGCCGATCCCTGCAGGATATGGCTTTATTGAAGCAGCGGCACTGCCCGAGACATTCTTCACGGTCTGGCACAATGTTTTCGAGCGTGGCGGCCTCACGAGCGGCGAGACATTTCTCGTGCATGGCGGCACATCCGGTATTGGCACCACGGCAATCCAGCTTGCCAGCGCCTTTGGAGCCTATGTCATCACGACCGCAGGCTCCGATGACAAATGCGAGGCGTGTCTAAAGCTCGGTGCTGACAGAGCCATCAACTACCGCACCCACGATTTCGTCGATGCGGTGAAACAAGCCACCGGCGGCAAGGGTGTCAACCTGACGCTTGATATGGTCGGTGGAGATTATGTCGAGCGCAATTATGATGCCGCTGCCATGGATGGACGCATTGTGCAGATCGCTCACCTCAATGGTGCAAAGGCCAATGCCGATGTTTCCAAGATAATGGTCAAGCGACTGACCCATACGGGATCAACTTTGCGTACCAGGCCAATCGAGTTCAAGGCGGCAATTGCCCGTGAACTGGAGCTGAAAGTCTGGCCACTACTGGTGGAACGCCGTGTCGCGCCTGTTATCGACATGGTCTACCCGCTGCATGAAGCCTGGCGTGCGCATGAGCGCATGGAAGAGGGCCAGCATGTCGGCAAGATCATGCTTGATGTCGGCTGATGGCAAACAAAAGGCCGCGTACAAGACGCGGCCTTTTTAGTCTCGATATCTCGGTCAGTTCGTGGCAGCGACCTTGCCGATGCCGAAGAACAGGGTTTCGCCGGATGAATTGTCGACGCCGTCATTGTCGGTGACCGCATAGCCATTGCCGTCGGCATCCACTGTAAAGCCTTCCAGCTTGTCGACCACAAAACCATTGGTGCTCTTGAGGTCGGCGATGAAATCATGCGCCAGCTTCTTTTCAACGACAGGCAGCTTCTCGCCAATCTTCGCGGGCTTCAAACCTTCGAGCGCCACGCGATAGAGCTTCTTGTTGGCAGCCTTGTCGCCAACAAGATTGTCGCGCTCGATGATGAAGAGCTGACCGTCATGGGCGGTGATTTCAGAAAGACCGACCCAACCGTCCTTGGTCTTGTCAAGCGGATAGGCAACAGCGCCCCAGCTCTTGTCCTTGATGTTGTAGCTCAGGAGTTTGACAAAGCCCTTTTCATCATCCTTCCATTCCCGCTGCACGGCCATCCACAACACCGTTGCGTCACCTTCGCCAACCCGGGTGATCCCCTCAAGACCAAAGCGGGTCTGATGCGGGAGCAATTCCTCGGGAAGTGCGATTTCCTTCTTGATCTCACCCTTGTCGTTCACGTTGAAAATGGCGTGAGGAACCAGCTTGGACTGGTCGCCTTCATTGGCAAGCCAGTAGCCGCCAGCACCGTCAGTGGTGATGCCTTCAAGATCGAGCTTCTGTGCCGGTTGACCACCGCGCGTCACCACCAGCGCATTGGTGATCTTTGCCGGGGTCTGCTTGGCATCGATTGTGTAGATGGTGGGCGCGGCGGAATAGAACGAGTCCGATACGGCATAAAGCTTGCCCGGCTCCTTCAGATCAGCAACAAGACCCGACAATGCACCCCAGCCGAGCGGCGTGCCATCATCCTTCGATTTGGACACGATCTTTGGATAGGACGGCTGCTGATCTTTCAACTCATAGACCATGACGTGGGATCGCGCACCGCCATCCTCGACCAGATCGGCTTCATTGGCTGTCACGAACAGGTTGCGCGATGGAATGGCAAGAATACCTTCCGGAGCAATGCCGGACGGCAGCAGCTGTACAAATTCCGGGTCCTTGCCGGTGTCCTTGTAAACGCCCACAACGGAGGCGCGCTCGCTGGCGATGAACAGATAGTTCACATCGCCAAACTTGGCGACTTCAGCGCCTTCAAGTTCAACGCCCTTCTTGTTGCGCTTATCGGGATAATGACCAGCTTCGGCAATCTTGTGCTCAAGCGACGGGCCTGATTCATAGAGAAGCTTGCCGTCCTTGGAAAAAATGGTGAAGCTGCGCGAACCGCCCTTGTAGTCACCTTCATTGGCGATGACGATCCGGTCATTATCGAGCCATTTAACAGTATCCGGCTCACGCAGCACGCCCTTCATGCCGCCATCGAACTTGAGGACGCCGTCGTTCTTGACGTCAATCTTGTCGAGATCAACAGCACCCGCCGAGAAATGCGATGTAATCTTGCCGCTTGCCGCATCGATAATTGCAATGTGGTTGTTTTCCTGCAGCGTAACGGCGATCTGGTTCTCCTTGTTGATGGACACGAACTCAGGCTCGGCATCATCAGGGGCAATTTCGGACAGACCTGTCAGCGTCACGCTTTTCATGCTGGCACAGTCAGGGGCGCCATCCTTAAGCGCAAAAATCTTGAGATCGCCTGAGGGAAGCTGCGGTATTTCACCGTCATTCAGTTTTTCATCGCGCTCATTTTCAATGGCGATGGCAGCGAATGTCTTGTCGGGCGAAACGGCGACCGAATCCGGCTGGCCGCCAAGCTCACAACTTGCCTGCACCTTGCGTGAAGCCAGATCGATCACATCGAGCCGGCCTGAGGGATTCTTGTGGTCCTTCGAGGTATTGACCGCAGCCAATACCTTGCCACCGGCAACGGCAACAGATGTGGGCTCGCCTTCAACCTTGATCAGGCCGCCAGCCTTCGGCTTGGCCGCATCGGTGATATCGACAAAGCCGATCGCGCCATAAGGGCTATCGGAATAAATAAGCGTCTTGCCGTCTTCCGACGCCGTGATGATCTCGGAGGATGTTGCCTTCGATTTGTCTGCATCTTTTGGCAGATTATCTGCAACGGGAAAGCTGGCGATGCGGTTGAAAACCGGTTCAGCGGCGGCGGGCAGAGCAACGGATGCGGCCAGAGCGGTCCACAGCCCGAAGCAAAGGAATTTGTGCGACATGGGTTGAATCTCCTCTTTTTTATCAGGGATGAGTCACCCGGTTGCATTGCAGTGCAATGACAGTTTCGTGACAGTTCGATGAAACCGGCAACGGCATTGGGACGTAACGAAAACCGATTCTTGCCGAACGGGGAATTTAAGGCTATATAACGCCTCGAATTCCCGGAAATTGTGGTTGAACCCACGTCCCGCCTCACCGGAGCGGACGAACGAGAGGACTATATTCAATGGCCACCCAGCTTCTCATGCCAAAGGCAACGGCCGTCTGGCTTGTCGACAACACCGCTCTGTCTTTTGACCAGATTGCAGGTTTCTGCAAACTGCACCCGCTTGAGGTGAAAGCTATTGCGGACGGTGAATCGGCGCAGGGCATCAAGGGGCTGGACCCGCTGATCACAGGTCAGTTGTCGCGCGAGGAAATCGCCAAGGGTGAAGCCGATATCAATCACAAGTTGAAGATTCTTGAGCCGAAAGTACGTGTGCCGGAAGCCAAGCGTAAGGGCCCGCGCTACACACCGCTATCCAAGCGTCAGGATCGTCCGAACGCTATTCTTTGGTTGGTGCGCAACCATCCGGAACTGAAAGATGCGCAGATTTCGCGCCTCATCGGCACGACGAAATCGACCATCGAACAGATCCGCAACCGCACCCACTGGAACTCGAACAATCTTCAGCCAATGGACCCGGTAACACTGGGCCTGTGCTCGCAGATCGATCTCGACCTTGAGGTCGAGCGTTCTTCACGCAACCGTCCAGTCCAGCCAGGCGAAGGCGGCGACACATTGCTGCCAGCCTCCGCTACGGAAAATCTGGATATCCAGCCAGTCGTCCGTGAAGAGGACGAAGAGCTTGATGCGGACAAGGTTTTCGCCAAGCTGTCTTCGCTCAAGGGCCGCAATGCGGACGAAGACGAAGAAGAATAAGCATCACGATTGCCTTGACGGGCAGTTCCGAAATCAGGAAAGCTCCGCCTCTGGTGGAGCTTTTTTGTTTTGGAGGGAATGGTTTTGCTGCCGATATTCGAGACCGAACGCCTTTTCCTGCGCCCGCGCACCATGGCCGATCTTGAGGCCAGCATGGCGATGGACCGCGACCCGGAAGTGACGAAATATGTACCGGGACCTTGGCATGATCCGGAAGAACATCGCCGCTTCGTCACATCCCGTATTGAGACAAATTTCGGCTTCGGTTTGGGCTATTGGTCTATTTTTGCGAAACAACAGCCAGAACTGTTTTTAGGATGGGTTCTGCTCATTCCTGATAATGCCGTGGGACCGGATATCGAAATCGGTTGGCGGCTCAATCGCCACGCATGGGGCAAGGGCTATGCGACCGAAGCGGCACGGCCTCTCATTCTTCATGCATTTAACACCGTGGGTATCGATCGCATCATCGCCGAGATTCATCCTGAGAATGCGGCATCGATCCATGTCGCACAAAAGATCGGGTTCAAAGCCGAGCAGGATGGTGTTCCATACAAACGTTTTGTCATGACCCAAGAGGATATGACGCCTTAAGACGCCTTCTTCGCATCAGGCGCTTCACTCAATTCCACACGGCGGTAGAAATCGGCCAGCGTCTTGCCGCGCTCCTGACGGAAAATGCGCAATGCTTTGTCAGCCTTGGATATCCGGTCGATACGGAATGTCCTGAAATCATTGCGCAGCTCGCACCAGCTGATAACAGTCCAGACCTTGCCCCAGAACCACAGGCCAAGCGGACGGATATCGCGCAGGCTTTCCTTGCCATCAAGGTCCTTATAGGTGATCGACAGCACCTGACATTGGTCCGCAGCGTTTTCAGCCAGATCGATCATCGCCCGGTCATGGCTGCTGATATTGGTGCTGGACGAATGGATATGCGTGTTGGCGATGCGCGGGCGGTCATCCTTGGGCAGGACTGCGCCAATCTTGATGATGGCTTCCTCAGCGGCACGCGCCATGGAAGCACCGCCCCAGGCCGTAATCAACCGGGCTCCGGCAACCAGCGCCACCACCTCATCACGGGTAAACATCAGTGGAGGCAGGTCAAAACCCTCGCGCAGGATGTAACCGACGCCTGCCTCTCCATCGATCGGCACGCCTGTTGATTGCAGGTCGGCGATATCGCGGTAGATGGTACGCTCGGACACTTCAAGCTTTTCCGCCAGCTGGCGCGCGGTGACAAGGCGTCCGCCGCGGAGTTTCTGCACAATCTGAAAGAGACGGTCTGCTCGTCGCATGTCACTATTCCTTCAGGCCTTCATTGAGGCGCTGTTCGGTTACAAATCTTCTTCGGCAGTCAACCCGTTGCCTGATACTCACGTGCGATAAAGCTGCGCATTTCGGCAATCTGCCCAGCCTGCTCAGGCAGAACCGCTTCAAGAAACTCTGTGGCAAATGTGCCGGGAGCCGAGCCGGCAGCACTGACAATATGCGCGTCACGCACCGCATGGGGCACATCCTGATAGAGAGAAGAGCCCGCATATTCACCCATGACCGACTGTATCCAGCCAGCCCCATTGCTGGTGTGTTTGCGGCCCTCGAAAAGACCAGCGCGTGCCAGAGCCAGCGTGCCGCCGCAAATGCCCCCAACAATTCCGCCGCCTGACAAAACTGACTTCAAAAGCGGTGCAATGTCAGGAGCGTCTTCTGACGGCCATGTGTTGGCACCGATGACGGCAACCGCATCCAGATCGGTATTATCCTGCGGCTCAAGCCCGCGATCCGGCACAAGATGCAAGCCGCCAATGGATTTCAGTGGACCTGATGTCGGAGCCAAGGCAATTATCCGCGCACCAAACCATTCGACAGCTGAGCCAGCCAACAAGCCGAATTCCCAATCAGCAAACTGATCGATGAATACGAGGCCGATTGTCTTTTTCTGGTCCATGGCAGATGCTCCCTTTGGCTTCAATAATTAGTATTCTAGCGTCAAATGACCGTTCTGGCTTGTTTTTCTGCCTCTATGCGGCATTGGGCGCTGCAGGCGATCGGAACGGCGAATCGCGCTGGCATTGTCATTGCCAGCTGCGATGTCCTTCACCGAATTGCGCATCGCAAGACGTTCCGCATAGGCATCGGGCCAGCCAATGTCTTTCAGCAGATAGTCAGGAAGATTGTTGATGGCGCGTTCAGTCCGCATTTCCTCGCGTGTGTGCGTGTATCCCGTCCACAGACGCTTCACCGTGTTGAC
The DNA here is from genome assembly GCF_052113785.1 of Phyllobacterium sp. TAF24. NCBI lineage: Bacteria > Pseudomonadati > Pseudomonadota > Alphaproteobacteria > Hyphomicrobiales > Phyllobacteriaceae > Phyllobacterium > Phyllobacterium sp. TAF24. Next base: position 69,068 of record NZ_JBFRDN010000002.1, read on the forward strand.
GATGCCGAAATCAATCATATTCATGTCCGTGTCTCCTTTGCTTATGAAGACACTATCGCACACCCCTCCTGACAACCTTCTGTCAGGAGCCTGTCAGCAGGGAGTGAAAAATAGCACCTATGATTTGACGGGAACCGTGTAATTGAGGGGCAATCGCCCGCCATCGGCATAAATGGTCTGGCCGGTGATATAGCTGGCATCGTCGGACGCCAGAAACGCGGCAATGGCAGCAATTTCTGATGGTTCCCCAATCCGGCCAAGCGGAGTGCGGGAAAGCATGCGCTGCTTCGAAGCCGCATCGGAATTCACAGCCTCCAGCATATCCGTATTGATCGAACCGGGTCCAATGGCATTGACCCTGATCCCGTGGGTGGCGAGCGACACGGCCATAACCCGTGTCAATTGGTTCACACCGCCCTTGGAGATGGAATAGGGCACCTGATTGGGTAGGCCAAACAGGGCATTTATCGAAGAAAGATTGATGATTGCGCCGGGCGACCCGCCCTTCTGCACCTTGTCCACCATGTGACGGCCTATCGCCTGCCCACACAGGAACGACCCTTTCAGGTTGATGCGCAGAACCCGGTCGAAATCCTCTTCCTTGAGATCGAGGAATTCGGCCTTGTGAACAATACCGGCATTGTTGACGAGAACATCGATATCGCCAAATGCATCAAGGGTCGCTGCTACCAGATTATGCACATCAAGTTTGCTGCTGACATCCGTAGAAGTGAAGCGCACCTTGCCAAAACCGCTGAGATCCTTGACCGCCGCAAGCCCGCGTTCATCATTGCTGTCGGCAATCATCACGCTCGCGCCGTCCTGCAGAAAGCGCCGGGCAATGGCATTGCCGATACCCTGAGCACCGCCGGTAACAATTGCGATCTTGCCATCCAAAGCCATATTCGATTCTCCTGATTGGGAATCGAAGCTTAACTCTCACGCCCCGGGGGTCAACCGGCGGGAACGCCAATACCCCTTGCATTCAGCACCGCCTTGATCTCGTCGAGAATGGCAGGGTCATCGATGGTCGCCGGCATGTTCCACGGCTCCTGATCGGCGATCTTCTGCATTGTGCCGCGCAGGATCTTGCCGGAGCGCGTCTTGGGCAGGCGCTTGGCAGTAACCGTAATCTTGAAGGCGGCAACCGGCCCGATCCTGTCACGGATAAGCGCCACGCAATCCTTCTCAATGTCTTCGGCCGCTCGGGTAACGCCGGATTTAAGCACGATGAAGCCGCAAGGTACCTGCCCTTTGAGATGATCGGCAATGCCGATAACAGCACATTCGGCCACATCCGGATGACTCGACAAGACTTCTTCCATAGAGCCCGTGGAGAGGCGATGGCCCGCAACATTGATGATATCGTCGGTGCGGCTCATGATGTAGATATAGCCGTCCTCGTCGATGATCCCGGCATCAGCTGTTTTGTAGTAGCCGGGGAATTCCGCCATATAGGCATCGCGAAACCGTTGATCGGCCTTCCATAATGTCGGCAGGCACGCGGGCGGTAGCGGCAGCTTGACGACGATATTGCCAAGTTCGCCCCGCTTTACCGGATGTCCGGCATCGTCAAGCACCTGCACGTCATAACCGGGCATCGGCACTGTCGGCGAGCCGTATTTGACAGGAAGCATGCCAAGGCCTGCGGGATTAGCGGCCATCGGCCAGCCGCTCTCCGTCTGCCACCAATGGTCGATGACGGGAACGCCGAGCTTTTCCTCGGCCCATTTGATCGTGTCGGTGTCCGCCCGTTCGCCCGCCAGAAACAGATATTTGAGCGAGGAGAGATCATATTTGCCGATGAATTCGCCCTTCGGATCTTCCTTCTTGATGGCGCGGAAAGCCGTTGGCGCCGTAAACAGCACCTTGACCTTATGGTCTGAGATCACCCGCCAGAATGTTCCGGCATCGGGTGTTCCCACCGGCTTGCCTTCGAAGAGCACGCTTGTTGCGCCTATGAACAGCGGTGCATAGGTTATGTATGAGTGACCCACGGCCCAGCCGATATCGGAAGCGGCCCAGAATACCTCGCCAGCATATGTGTCATAGATTGCCCCCATGGACCAAGCCAGAGCCACCAGATGCCCGCCATTATCGCGCACCACGCCCTTTGGCTGACCTGTCGTGCCTGATGTGTAGAGAATATAGAGCGGATCGGTTGCCTTTACAGCCGCACAGGGCACCTTCCGGTCTTTCGCCGCGCTTACTGCTTGCGCATAGTCGAAATCGCGCCCCTGCACCAGCTCATGCGGCTGCTGCGGGCGCACGAGAATGAGGCAGGAACTGACCTTGTGCGCCGCCTCGTCAATGGCCTTGTCGAGCATCGGCTTGTAGGCCACCACCCGCCCCGGTTCGAGACCGCAGGAAGTGGCGATAATCATGACGGGCTTCGCATCATCAATACGCGTTGCCAGCTCATGGGCAGCAAAGCCGCCAAATACGACGGAATGAACAGCGCCAATCCGCGCACAGGCAAGCATCGCCACCACAGCCTCGGGAACCATAGCCATATAGATGATAACGCGGTCGCCTTTTCCGACACCTCTGTCGATCAACACAGCTGCCAGCGCATTCACCTCATCCAGCAGCGCCGCATAGGTGATCTTGCGGCCTGTGCCRGTTATCGCGCTGTCATAAATCAGGGCGATCTGATCAGCCCGTCCGCGCTCCACATGGCGGTCAACGGCATTATAGCAGGTGTTGCATTCAGCGCCCGGATACCAGCGCCCATAGGGCTCCTGTGTGGCATCAAACACCTGTTCCCATGGCCGCATCCAGTCAATAGCCTGAGCAGCCCCGGCCCAAAATCCCTCCGGATCGGATTGCCAATCCCGATAGACCTGCGCGTAACGTGATGTCATAAATATCCTCCCAGATACCGCACCTTCCTCAATGTATGCGGCAGAGTCAAAGGCCTATTTGACAATTGGCGGGGGATCGCACACTTGTCGAATCCCACTTCACCCGTTCCGATCAGGCTGCAGGCTTTTTATCACAATGCTCAAGATTTTGCCCCTGCTGCTGATTCTCCTGATGGCATTGCATCTCATCAAGCCACTGGGCTGGCCGGGGATGAAAAAGCGTGGGGATTTCTGGAAAATCGCCGCCGGAGCCATTTTTGCCATGCTGATCATCGTGATTGCCAGCCATAGCGGGTTGTGAGTCGGATGGATGGGTGGGTTGTAGGGAGTCAAATTCTGCAACGTTGGTGACTGTCGTTGCATCCACCCAAGTCCCTCATGGTTGTTATGCCCGACAGGGCAGAGGGGGGTGGGGTGCAATCGCTCTGCTGAATCAATCGAACAGCAGAAACCTCAGCCCGATGCCCTCTCACCATTTGTCAAATTAAGCACATAGGGCACGAGGTGTTTTGCCCAGGCATCATAGCCAAGCGCCGAAGCGTGAAAACCATCACTGGAGAAGCCTTCAGGCCCTTCCACCGGCAGGCGCGTTGCCGGTATTGCCATCCGTTCCCGGCAAAGCCGTTCGCCCATGGCGTTGATCGCACTTGCACGCCCTTCCAGAATGCGCCCGAGCAGCGGCGGCATGGCAGGCACATCACGAAAATCGATAACTGGTGACCAGACAATCGATGTCTCAGGCCACTTTGCCTTGAGCGCATAGAGCAGCCCGCCGAATTCCTTCTTGAAACGGGAAACCGAATGGAAATTCTTGGTATCGTTCGAGCCGGTTGTCAGCACTATATGGGTCCACATGCCCCGTTCGATATTGGGCACCACATGATCACGCAACTGGCCTGATGTAGCCGAATTGAACCCGGCAGCACGCCAGATGATCTTGCGACCAGTGCGCCCCTGCAAATGCACGGCGAGCCGCACACAAAGGCTTTGCCAGACATCACTGACACCCACACCAGCAGCCGAGGAATCACCCAGCACCAGCAGGCGGATTGCCGGTTCCTTGCCTGCAATTTCGCCAACCGGAAACGCACCCGGCGGCACCATGCGTTCCGTATTCAGGCGTACCGCTATTCCCTGCCACGCATAGACGGGAAACAGCAGCCAGCTGACAAGGGGATGGAAAGCCGATGGTTTGGTCAAACGTGCCTCATAAACATAAAAAAGCCCGGACCTGATTCCGGCCCGGGCTCTATGAGAGACGCTTTTAGATAAAAAACGCTTAAGCGGCCTTTTCCAGGTCCTTTTTCCAGCCGCCTGTTGCGGCAAGGCTGTTCATTTTGGCGCGGTGCGCAAAAGCGCGCTGACCGGCTGCAACATTCTCCGACTTGCCGTTCCAGGCGCTCAGAGCCGCGGCCTGCAAAGCGCGACCATAGGAGAAAGTCAGCTTCCATGGCAGGTCGTGAGCAGCATTCATCGCTGAAAGATGCGCTGTTGCTTCTTCATCCGACTGACCACCGGAGAGGAACGCAATGCCTGGGATCGCCGATGGAACCGTCGACTTCAACAGACGAACCGTCTGCTCGGCAACCTGTTCGACCGAAGCCTTGCGGGCATTCTTGCCATCGATAACCATGTTTGGCTTGAGGATCATGCCTTCAAGCACAACGCGGGCATCATAAAGTTCAGTGAAAACAGTCTTCAGAACCCATTCGGTCACATCGTAGCAGCGCTCAATCGAATGCGTGCCGGGCTTACCGTCCATCAGCACTTCAGGCTCGACGATCGGCACAATACCGGCTTCCTGACAAAGAGCGGCATAACGGGCCAAAGCCTGCGCATTCTGCTTCACAGCGCCCCAAGTCGGCAAATTGTCGGAAATATTGATAACGCCGCGCCATTTGGCAAAGCGCGCACCGAGCTTGTGATATTCGGCCAACCGGTCGCGCAGGCCATCGAGGCCTTCGGTGATCGTCTCACCAGCAAAACCGGCGAGATCCTTGGCACCCGCATCAACCTTGATACCCGGAATGCTGCCCGCAGCTTTCAGGAGCTGCACGAAAGGTGTGCCATCCTTGGCATTCTGACGGAGGGTTTCATCATAGAGAATGACGCCGGAGATGTAATTCTTCATGGCATCATCGGAGCGGAACAGCATTTCGCGATAGTCGCGGCGGCTATCGGCTGTCGATTCAAGCCCGATTGTATCGAACCGCTTCTTGATCGTTGCGGTGCTTTCATCCGCAGCAAGCAGGCCTTTGCCGTTGGCAACCATTGCAATTGCGATATCTTCCAGGCGTTCGCTCATAGATCATGCACTCCGTTTTTCGTTGTCTGGCCCATACCAGAAGCTCATATCAAACGGAATGGCAGTTCAAGCCTTTGAAACGATTGAAATTTTTTCAACCGATTTAACAGGATAACATTTTCTGTTCTTCGTTAATCCGGGGCCTGTTTAAAGACCCCGGATCAGCTTGAATGCGCCATTAACGCTTGAGTACATCAACACCCGGAAGCGGCTTGCCTTCCATCCATTCAAGAAAAGCGCCGCCTGCGGTCGAAATATAGGTCATATCATCGGCAACGCCCGCATGGTTGAGCGCGGCCACCGTATCGCCGCCACCTGCAACCGAGACAAGATGGCCTGTTTTTGTACGCTGGGCCACATGCCGGGCCGCCGCAACGGTTGCCTTGTCAAACGGCGTTAGCTCAAAAGCACCAAGCGGGCCGTTCCAGACGAGTGTTGCCGCATCATCAATCGCACCTTTGATGCGCTCGATTGACTGAGGCCCCACATCGAGGATCATGCCATCCTCGGGGATTGCATCCAGACCATAGGCGTGGGACGGCGCATTGGCTTCAAAATGCCAGGCAACAACGGCATCTACAGGCAGAATGATGGTGCAGTTGGCGGCCTGCGCCTTGGCCATAATTTCGCGAGCGGTGTCGGCAAGATCATGCTCGCACAGCGATTTGCCAACCTTGACACCCTGTGCCGCCAGAAATGTATTGGCCATGCCGCCGCCAATCACAAGCGCATCGACCTTCTGTACAAGATTGCCGAGAAGATCGAGCTTGGATGAAACTTTTGCACCGCCGACAACAGCAACAACCGGACGCTTCGGATTGCCAAGACCACTTTCCAGCGCTTCAAGTTCCGCCTGCATGGTGCGGCCCGCATAAGCAGGCAAGACATGCGCCAGACCTTCAGTCGAGGCGTGGGCGCGGTGGGCTGCCGAAAACGCGTCATTGACGTAAATATCGCCATTGGCCGCAAGCGCCTTGACGTAAACAGGATCGTTCTTTTCTTCGCCCTTATGGAAACGTGTGTTCTCAAGTAGCAGAATATCGCCGTCATTGAGTTTAGCGACGGCTTCCGCGGCCTTATCGCCAATGCTGTCCTCGGCAAAATGAACATTCTGGCCGAGGACCTTGGCAACCGCATGGGAAATTGGCTTCAGGGTAAATTCCGGCGTCGGGCCATCTTTCGGGCGACCGAAATGCGCAAGCAGGATGACCTTGGCGCCCTTCTTCGACAATTCGAGAATGGTGGGAGCAACACGCTCGATCCGGGTGGCATCCGTTACATGGCCATTGGCAACCGGCACGTTGAGGTCAACACGCAGAAGAACGCGTTTTCCCTTAACATCGGCATCATCGAGAGTCTTGAAAGCTGGCATGGTCATCATCCCTGTCTGGATCGGAGACTATCCGGTCACTTGCAGACCGAACACTCCCGTTATCATAAGCAAAAACAAAAATGGCGGGTGTTGTCGACCCGCCATTTTGCAACATATCAGGCCTCAGTCACTCAGATGACCTTGCTGAACGCGACGGCCGTGTCAGCCATGCGGTTCGAGAAGCCCCATTCATTGTCGTACCACGACAGGACGCGAACGAAGGTTCCGTCCATGACCTTGGTCTGGTCGAGATGGAATATGGAGGAATGCGGATCGTGGTTGAAGTCGATGGAGACATTCGGCGCATCCGTATAACCAAGAATGCCCTTCAGCTTGCCATTGGCAGCGGTCTTGATCGCATCATTGATCTCGGCAACCGTTGTCGCACGCTTGGCAACGAACTTGAAATCCACAACCGAGACGTTCGGGGTTGGAACGCGGATCGAGCTGCCGTCAAGCTTGCCATTGAGTTCTGGTAGAACAAGGCCAACGGCCTTGGCAGCGCCTGTTGAAGTCGGGATCATCGACAAAGCCGCAGCACGGCCGCGATAAAGATCCTTGTGCATGGTGTCGAGCGTCGGCTGGTCACCGGTGTAGCTGTGGATCGTGGTCATGAAACCATGATCGATGCCAACGGCTTCGTTGAGCACAAAGGCAACCGGCGCAAGGCAGTTGGTGGTGCAGGACGCATTGGAAATAACCAGATGCTCCTTGGTCAGCTTGTGATCGTTCACGCCGAACACAACAGTCAGATCAGCACCATCAGCGGGAGCCGAGACGATAACGCGCTTGGCACCGGCTTCGAGGTGAGCCGCAGCCTTGTCGCGGGCCGTGAAGATGCCGGTGCATTCAAGCGCGATATCAACATCAAGCTCTTTCCAAGGCAATTCTGCCGGGTTGCGCACCGCAGTTACCTTGATCGGACCCTGACCAACATCGATGGTGTCGCCGGATACCGTAACAGTACCGGGGAAGCGGCCATGGACGGAGTCATAGCGCATCAAATGCGCATTGGTTTCGACTGGACCCAGATCATTGATGCCGACGACTTTAATGTCAGTGCGGCCGGACTCGATAATAGCGCGAAGAACATTGCGGCCAATGCGGCCAAACCCGTTGATTGCAACGCGAACAGTCATTTTTTAGTTTCTCCTTGGGGGTTGAGGGTCAAGACCCTGGGCGCCCTTGCTTAAGCGGTAAACCGCCGATTATTTCAACTTGCCTTCTGCCGCCGAAACGATGGCTTCCGCTGTAATACCGAAATGCGGGTAAAGCTCTTCAATCGGGCCGCTGGCACCAAAGCCGGTCATGCCGACAAAGATGCCGTCAACGCCGATGAAACGGTCCCAGCCGAGGCGAATTGCAGCTTCCACCGCAACCTTGACTGGCGCATCACCAAGCAGGGCACGCTTGTAGTCTTCGCTCTGCTGTTCGAAAAGCTCGAAGCAGGGCACGGATACAACGCGGGCCGGATGGCCGTTCGCTTCCAGCTGTGCACGGGCGGCGAGAGCGATCTCGACTTCCGAACCGGTCGCAAAAATCGTCACTTCCGCCTTGCCGCTTGCCGCAGCGAGTTCATAGGCACCATAGGCGCACTTGTTCTCATCCACATGCACGGTGCGGACTGTCGGCAGGTTCTGACGTGTAAGCGCCAGTGTCGACGGTGTCTTGCGCGACTCCAGTGCCAACTGCCAGCACTCGGCGGTTTCGACGGCATCGGCCGGACGGAACACGTAATTGTTCGGAATGGCACGCAGTGCAGCCAGATGTTCAACCGGCTGGTGCGTCGGACCATCTTCACCCAGACCGATGGAATCATGTGTCATCACATAGATGACCCGGATGCCCATCAGGCTCGAAAGACGCATCGCACCGCGCGCATAATCCGAGAAGGTAAGGAACGTGCCGGAGTAGGGAATGAGACCGCCATGCAGCGCGATACCGTTCATGGCAGCAGCCATGCCGTGCTCACGGATGCCGTAGTGCACATAGCGCTGACCGTAATCCTCAGGGCTGATGTTCTGCGTCTGGCTGGTCTTGGTGTTGTTGGAACCGGTGAGGTCTGCCGAACCGCCAATGGTTTCCGGGACCACGGCATTGATGACCTCAAGCGCCATTTCCGATGATTTGCGGGTCGCAACCTTCGGCTTGTCTTCCGAAAGCTTCTTCTTGTAGGCAATGATAGTGGCATCAAAATTACCGGGCAGATCGCCGCGCATGCGACGGTCGAACTCCGCGCGGATTTCCGCATCGGCGGCGGCCAGGCGCTTGTTCCATGCTGTATGTTCCCCAGCGGAACGCAGGCCGGAAAGACGCCACGTATCAAGAATATCGGCAGGGACTACGAAGGGCTCGGATGTCCAGCCCAGTGCCTTGCGGGCACCGGCGAGTTCTTCCGCACCCAGCGGCGAACCATGGACCTTGTTGGTGCCAGCCTTGGTCGGCGCACCGAAACCGATTGTTGTCTTGCAGGCAATCAGCGTTGGTTTGTCTGATTTGTGGGCCTTCTCAATCGCAGCAGCGATTGCATCCTGATCATGGCCATCGACATTGATGGAATTCCAGCCGGATGCTTCAACACGGGCGCACTGGTCCGTATTGTCAGCGAGCGAAACGGGACCATCGATGGAAATGTTGTTGTGATCCCAGAAAACGATGAGCTTGTTCAGCTTCAGATGCCCGGCAAGCGCGATGGCTTCCTGGCTGATGCCTTCCATGAGGCAACCGTCACCCACGATCACATAGGTATGGTGGTTTACCAGATCATCGCCGTACTCAGCGTTCAGCACGCGCTCGGAAAGCGCCATACCGACGGAATTGGCCAGACCCTGGCCGAGCGGGCCGGTCGTGGTTTCAATGCCAGCGGCGTGGCCATATTCCGGATGGCCAGCTGTACGCGAGCCAAGCTGGCGGAAATTCTTGATCTGGTCGATGGTGATATCTTCGTAACCGGAAAGATAGAGCACCGAATAAAGCAGCATCGAGCCGTGCCCTGCAGAAAGGACAAAGCGATCACGGTCAGGCCAATGCGGCGCTTTCGGATCGTGCTTGAGGAAACGGGTATAGAGAACGGTCGCAATATCGGCTGCGCCCATGGGAAGGCCGGGGTGGCCGGAATTGGCCTTCTCCACTGCATCCGCCGACAGAAAGCGGATTGCATTGGCCATTTGGTTCGATTTATCAGAATTGGTCATGTGTACCGTCTTTCGAAGAGGATAGGAAATGCCGTTTCTGGACGCCGGTTCAGACAAAATCCAAAAGGCACGCGACACATAGCAGGTGTCATGAGGGAGTCAATAAAACCTAAGGTAAAATGGCGCTTTCGAAAAGCGGGCTCTTTCGTCGCACAGGCTATCCTTAGCTGTATTATCAGTGCATGACTGGACTGTGACAACGCGGATTGATTGACGCGGTGTTGATGTGCCCTCTAGACTTCGGCGCATAAGTTGTTCTTCTTTTTGCGATTCGCGACAAAGAGCGACACACAGGGGAAACGCGAAAATGGCACAGGAAGCCACCCTCAAACAGGTTCTGGAAAGACTGGCAAAAGCCTTGGCTCACCTCGAGGACGCAGTTGATATGCGCCTTGAGCAGGAAGGTGATTTTGCCGAAGCCGAGGAAGAAGTCCAGCGCATGAACATGGACCGGCGAAAGCTGGCACAGGAGCTGGACGCATCGGAAGGACGTGCGGAACGCCTGGAAGCGGCAAACAAGGAAGTCTCTCGCCGTCTCGTAACGGCGATGGAATCCATTCGCACCGTACTGGACCGGTAGTATCGACATCAGTTGAAAGAGACGCCCATGGCCACTGTAACAGTTACGATTGACGGCAAAGCGTACCGGATGGCCTGTGACGAAGGCCAGGAGCAACACCTGACCGGCCTTGCCGAACGATTTGACCGCTACGTAACGCACCTCAAATCGTCTTTCGGCGAAATTGGTGATCTGCGCCTGACTGTCATGGCCGGCATCATGATCACCGATGAACTGCATGAATTGCAGATGCGTGTCAAAGGCCTCGAAAACGAGGCCGACGCCCTGCGCAAGAGTCGTGACGAGGCGCTGCAAAAAGCAGATAAGAACGACACGGCCATAACAGGTGTTCTTTCCGAGGTCACAACCCGTATTGAGAATCTCGCCGCAAAGATTGCGCCAAAAGCCAATTAAGATCGTTAGGTAACGAAGCGGGAGCAGGCCTTGCTGCTTTAGCCGCCGATTTCCTCGCGCAGCATTTCGAGTTCCAGCCACTCTTCCTCGAAACGTTCGAGGTCATGCCGTTTTTTGCCAATCTCCTCGACTGTCTTGTTGAAAAGCTGCGGGTTCTTGGCAAAAAGATTGGGATCAGCGAGCTTCGCCTCAAGCTTGTGGATGTCGGCGTGCAGCACCTCCATCTTGCCCGGCAGATTCTCCAGCGCAAATTTCTGCTTGTAGGAAAGCTTGCGCTTTTCCTCGCGCTGCGCCGCTGGCTTTTCGCTGGATGCATCAGCGGACGTCTGCGGCTTGGCGGTCTTGAGTTCCTTGCGGGTTGCCAGTGCCGCTTCCTTGCGTTGTGCCAGCATATCCGTATAGCCACCCGCATATTCCAGCCAGCGGCCGTCACCCTCGGGTGCGATGACTGACGTTACGGTACGATCAAGGAAATCGCGATCATGGCTGACCAGCAGCACCGTTCCGGCAAAACCGGAAACCAGTTCCTGCAGGAGATCAAGCGTTTCCATGTCGAGATCGTTGGTCGGCTCGTCAAGCACCAGCAGATTGGCCGGACGGGCGAGGACGCGCGCCAGCATCAGGCGCGCCCTTTCACCACCGGAGAGTTCGCGAATCGGCGTGCGCAGCTGCTCCGGTTGAAACAGGAAATCCTTCATATAGGACGCGACGTGACGCTGCTCGCCATTGACAATGACATTCTCACCGCGACCATCCGTCAGATAGTCGGAAAGCGTCTGCTCAAGGTTGAGACTGTCGCGCTTCTGATCGAGCACCGCGATTTCAAGATTGGTCCCGAGACGGATAAAACCGCTATCGGGTGCCAGCAAACCCGTCAGCATGGAGAGAAGCGTGGTCTTGCCGACACCGTTCGGGCCGACAAAGCCGACACAGTTGCCGCGCTGGATGCGGGTGGAGAAATCCTTGACGAGCACACGCTCGCCATAAGTCTTGACCAGATGTTCCGCCTCGATGACCAGCTTGCCGGATTCCTTGCTGTCGCTGGCTTTGAGAACCGCCGTTCCCTGCGCGCGCCGATGATTGCGGAATTCGCCGCGCATGGTGTGCAGCTCGCCGAGGCGGCGCATGTTGCGTTTGCGCCGTGCCGTAACGCCGTAGCGTAACCAATGTTCTTCACGCACGATCTGACGGCCAAGCTTGTGCAGATCGCGCTCTTCCTCCTCAAGCACCTTGTCGCGCCATTCTTCGAAAGCGCCAAAACCCTGATCAAGCCGTTTCGTAACGCCGCGATCAAGCCAGACCGTCGCGCGGCTGATGTTTTCGAGAAAGCGCCTGTCGTGGGAGATGACCACGATACTGGAGCGGATCTGCCTCAGCTCACCTTCCAGCCATTCAATGGTTGTCAAATCCAGATGATTGGTTGGCTCGTCAAGAAGCAGGATATCCGGCTGCGGTGCCAGAACCTTGGCCAATGCCGCACGGCGGGCCTCACCGCCCGACAGATTGTCAGGTTTTTCCTCTCCGGTCAGACCGAGATGTTCGAGAATATAGCTGACACGATAAAGATCATCCGCCGGTCCAAGACCTGCTTCGACATAATCGCGGACATTGGCGAAGCCCTCCATATCGGGCGCCTGTGCCAGATAGCGAACCGTCACACCAGGGTGGCGGAACACTTCGCCGTCGGTTGGCGCAATAAAGCCTGCCGCGATCTTCAGCAGCGTTGACTTGCCCGAACCATTGCGGCCAACAAGGGCGATACGGTCGCCCTCGCTGACGGAGATAGCCGCATCGGTCAAAAGCGGTGTGCCGCCAAACGTCAATGCAATCCGGTCAAGACGAAGAAGTGGAGGAGCCATGGAGTTTTTCAGTTCTGGAAAATGAGCGCTATTGCGTGACATCAGTGCCGACGGGCGCTTGTCGGCGAGATTGGCGCCGCTGTCAAATATCTTTACCATATAAAACAGAACAGGCCGGAAATCCGGCCTGTCTGCATTCATTCAGCAACGTGCTGCTGTTTAGTAGCCGCCGCCATTGTTATAACCGCCATAGCCTGCGCCACGGCCGCCATTGCCTTCACAGGGAGCATTATAAATGCTGCCATCGGGCCGCTGATAACGGCAAAGGTTCTGGTTGCCATTACCGCTACCGCTCGGTGTTGTTGCAGTACCAACAGCTGCACCCAGAAGCGCGCCGCCGGCCGCACCAATCACCGTGCTTTTGGTATTATGTCCGAGTGCCTGTCCGGCAAGTGCACCAACACCGCCGCCAATCAGCGCACCCGTCCCGGCACGCTGGTTCTGTTCGCTCGTTTCGCAGCCAGCCAACGACATGGCCAGAAGCGCTGAAACCGCAATCGCGGCTAAACGAAAACCCATTGTAAATCCTCTCAACATGAATATAGCGGGCAAACCTTGAAGCCCTAATGCGGCAGAAGAAAGATCGGCTTGAGCAGGCTGCAGTGCCCACAAACAGAAACAGGCCGGTTTCCCGGCCTGTCCTGTATTCCCTGATGGGGAAGAATTAGTAACCGCGGCAAGGTGCGCGATAGCGCTCGCCATAGCGGTTTTCGTACGTGCAATAACGACGACCACCACCATCATTGTTGGCTGTTGCGGCACCAACGGCGACGCCGCCAACACCACCGATAGCTGCACCAGCGAGCGCACCACGGCCACCACCGATTGCACCACCGGCCAATGCACCAAGGGCTGCACCGCCAACACCATAACCTGCAGCGCGCTGCTCACCAGTTGTACAACCGGCCACTGAAAGTGCCAGAACGGCTGCAACTGCTACTGTCGACAAACTTTTCAACATGGAAGACCTCTCCCGTTTTAAAACTAAACCTACCAGCTTGCGTCCCCAATGCTGTACCGCAAGAATTGCATTTTCCGCTTTGTTTTACAAGCGTTGGGCAATTTTACGGCGCCGCAATCAGAACTGCATTGCCTGAACGAAGCGATACGTGGAGATTTCCACACACGGCATTCGACACTGTAAGCGATGAACCGAAAGAAAGTTCCATATTTTCCAGCGGCCATCGCGCACCACGGATAAATAATCCACGCAGGGACGTAAATGCAACAATGCTGAACACAGTTCCATCAGCAAAATCGAACGAATATTCCCCTGCAACCAGAGGGTGCGCTTCTTCGGTCCCGCTCGACAGGATAATCTTTCGGCCTTCCGCAGCATAGCGGGTCGCCATGGTCAGGTGCAGCAGCATATGATCTGTGCGTTCACCACCAAAAGCACCGCAGAGAATCACTTCCGTCGCCCCCAGCCGATAGGCTTCGTTGAGCGCCAGTTCGCCGTCGGTCATATCTTTGGCCGCGGGAAATACCGAACGTGGTATATGGGCATAGCGTTCTGCCAACTCAGGCGATGTCGAATCGAAATCGCCCAGCCACAGCTCCGGTTCAAGGCCCAGCGCGCCCGCATGAACTATCCCACCATCGGCGGCAAGAATACGCGCTCCCGCCACGAGATGCCGGAGACGATCGGTAACGTGAAGCGTGCCACCAAGGAGAAGAACGAATTTGCTCATGCACCGGCCATAGCATGGCAAAAGCCGGTCGCACAGGGCTTGCTGAAGCGGTTCTACCCCAGCCGGCCGAGCACAATTGCCGCAATGCCTGCAATCGCGACGCCCACGGCCAGAAACAGGCTTGGATTGAGTGCCGCGAGGAATTTTTGATGGCGGAGACGCAAGCGCATCGAATTATTCTTTGGATTTCTCGACGCTGTCGTCTGCTGAACCCTGACGCCGGAATGATAAAAGCCATGACCCCGAAACATGATTGAACCTTTCTTTTGGAAAACAGGCCGTGAGGGGATGTTTTCGCGGCGGAAGATAGGGCTGGGAATGTCAGCTTTCGATTTGGCAGATTGGGCAAAACATAAGGATTTCATAAGCATCGACCGCTTGCACCGCTCTGGCCGAACCTCTATCCTTGCGATGCTCTAACGGGGTGCTTGGTCTGATCGACCGGCTGAGAGGCTTAAGGGGAAACCCTGCCAACCCGCGGAACCTGATCCGGTTTGTACCGGCGGAGGGATTAGACGCGGCAGATTTGCCGGCGCACCAATCCTTTTGAACCACGAACGATAGGAGGCGCCGATGCGGCCATTTGAGACTATTGTAAAAGCGGCGGCTGTTTTGGCCGCATTTGTCGGCCTTATGCCAATTGGCGTGGCACAGGCCGAAGGCAAACTCACCGTTTACACCTATGAAAGCTTCACCGCCGAATGGGGTCCGGGACCGAAGGTCAAGGAGGCTTTCGAGAAGCAATGTGCATGCACGGTGGAATTTGTAGCCGTTGCCGATGGCGTTGCGCTGCTCAACCGCATCAAACTCGAAGGCGAATCGACAAAGGCCGATATTGTTCTCGGGCTCGACACCAATCTGACCTATGAGGCCAAGGAAACCAATCTTTTTGCGCCCCATGGCATCGACACCAGCGCGGTGAATATCCCCGGTGGCTACAAGGATGATATATTCGTTCCCTATGACTACGGCTATTTCGCCGTCATTTATGATTCGGAAAAGCTGAAAACGCCGCCCGAGACTCTGAAAGAACTTGTCGAAGGCGATCCGACGCAGAAAATCGTCATCGAAGACCCGCGCACCTCGACGCCCGGCCTCGGTCTGCTTCTCTGGGTTAAATCTGTTTATGGCGACAAGGCCGGTGAAGCCTGGGCCAAGCTGAAAAATCGCGTTTTGACCGTCACACCAGGCTGGTCCGAAGCCTATGGCCTCTTTACCAAGGGCGAGGCCCCCCTCGTTCTGTCCTACACCACTTCTCCGGCCTATCATCTGATCGCCGAACGGGTGGATCGCTACAAGGCGATTTCATTCAGCGAAGGGCACTACTTGCAGATCGAGGTCGCGGCTCAAACTGTCAACGGTGCGAAAAACCCGCTATCGGCGCAGTTTCTAAGCTTCATGACCAGTCCGGCATTTCAGGATGCCATTCCTGAAAACAACTGGATGTACCCGGCGGCCAAAACCACTGACGCGCTCAACCCGGCCTTCGAGAACCTTGTGAAACCAGTCAAGACTTTGATCTTCCCAGCCGAAGAGGTTGCCAAGAACCGCAAAGCCTGGATCGATGAATGGCTGGCGGCCATGAGCCTGTAGCACCATGACTGCCACCCGCATGCTGAAACCATGGGCCGGGGCCATTGCCCTCGCCTTTCTGGCGGTGCTTGCGGGTGGCGCTCTTCTCGGCCTTGCAGGGGAAGCGCTGCGTGGAAGCACCGAAGGCTTTGCGGCTTTCGACAGCTATTTATGGCGTGTGGCGCGGTTTACCCTCATGCAGGCGCTACTATCGATGCTGCTTGCGGTTGCTTTTGCCATTCCCCTCGCCCGGGCGCTGCATGAACATCCCGCCTTTCCGGGCCGGGCGCTCATCTTACGCCTCTTTGCCCTGCCATTGGCCCTGCCCGCGCTTGTCGCGGTCCTTGGCATCACCAGCATTTATGGCCGCAATGGCCTGCTTGCTTTTGGTTTTGACAAGCTTGGAATCGATGCCAGACCCAATATTTATGGCCTTACCGGCATTCTGATAGCGCATGTCTTTTTCAACCTGCCACTGGCGACACGGCTCATACTTGCCAGCCTTGATTCCATTCCCTCCGACTATTGGAAACTATCCTCGCAGCTTGGCATGGGCAGTTGGGCCCGGTTCAAACTGATCGAATGGCCGGTCGTCAGGCGCAATCTTTCCGGTATTGCCGGACTGATCTTCATGCTCTGCATCACATCGTTCACCATCGTCCTGACGCTGGGCGGCGGGCCGCGCGCAACCACGCTGGAGGTTGCGATCTACCAATCCCTGCACTTTGACTTCGACATTGCCCGCGCCGTATCGCTTACACTGCTGCAGTTGAGCTTGACGATAGCCGTTCTGCTCCTGCTCGGCCTGACGGGCAAACCGGCAGAAGAGGGTTTCAGTCTTCAGACAAGTGCCCGACGGTTTGATCGACCGAACCGGACAACAAAAATCGCCAATACAGCAATAATCGTCCTTGGCCTGTTCTTCGTTGGTCTTCCCATGGCAGGAACCGTTGTCTCGGGGTTAGGCGCTGATCTGTCCCGGTTGATGACGGAATTCGCTGTCTGGCGCGCTATTATCACAAGCATCGTGCTTGGCGCGGGAGCCGCCCTCCTCTGCGTGCTTATCTCGCTCTCGCTTGTCATGGCACGGGAATATCTGCAAAGCCAAAGGCAGGCATCGGCGCCAGGCGTTTTCGAGCGTTCGCTGGATCTGGGTGCAAGCCTGATCATGGTCGTACCGCCCATCGTCATTGGTGCTGGCTGGTTCATTCTTTCACGCCATGTGATCGACCCATTCAGCCTTGCGCCTGTTATGGTCATTTGCGTTAATGCCGCCATGGCCGTGCCTTTCGCCTTCCGCATCCTGCGCCCCGCCTGGGATACGGCTGCAAGCCGTCACAACAGGCTTTGCCTTCAACTCGGCATATCAGGGTGGGATCGGTTGCGCCTGATCGACTGGCCCGTCTTGCGCCTGCCCATAGTTGTTGCCTTCGCCTTTGCCATGGCCCTGTCGCTTGGCGATCTTGGAACCATCGCGCTCTTCGGCAATGATTCCATCCAGACTCTGCCTTTCCTGCTCTTGCAGCGCATGGGAAGTTATCGCACACAGGATGCAGCAGGATTGGCGCTGATCCTGGGCGCTCTCTGCCTCTTGCTGATGTTCACGGCAGATCGCGGTGCTGCCAGCCTCACCCGACAGGACAATGAAAGAAATGACTGAACCGGTGAGAAAGTTGGCGGGGGGCGGAGCAGCGATCCGGCTTGATGCCGTTCGCTTCGATTATGGCGATATGGCCATGCATTTCGACTTTGCCATCGAACCATCATCCATCGCTGCGATCATTGGACCAAGCGGTGCAGGCAAGTCGACCGTTCTCAATCTGATAGCCGGTTTTGAGACGCCTGTATCCGGCCGGG
This sequence comes from Phyllobacterium sp. TAF24, assembly GCF_052113785.1. Lineage (NCBI taxonomy): Bacteria > Pseudomonadati > Pseudomonadota > Alphaproteobacteria > Hyphomicrobiales > Phyllobacteriaceae > Phyllobacterium > Phyllobacterium sp. TAF24. The sequence continues at coordinate 86,755 of NZ_JBFRDN010000002.1, forward strand.
TGTTGATCGCCGATCAGGACATGACCGAGATCGAGCCCTCGCAGCGACCGGTTTCGATGGTGTTTCAGGAGAACAATCTGTTTGCCCATCTCGATGTCGCCGCCAATGTCGGCCTTGGCCGCAAGTCCAATCTTCGGCTTGATGAGGCCGATTATGCTGCGGTCCGTGATGCTATCGCAAAAGTTGGTCTTGCCGGCAAAGAGCAGCGCAAACCACAGGCGTTATCGGGAGGCGAACGCCAGCGTGTGGCCATTGCGCGTGCGCTGGTTCGTAACCGGCCTGTGCTGCTGCTGGATGAAGCCTTTGCTTCACTTGGTCCGGCGCTGCGCCATGAAATGCTTGATCTTGTCAGCCAACTTCAAAAAGACACCGGAATGACCGTTGTCATGGTTACACATCACCCCGAAGATGCCCTGCGCCTACCATCAACGTTGTTTTTCCTTGAAAATGGCCGGGTTGCAGCGTCAGGTCCTGCCCGTGAATTGTTATCGGCCAAGGGTCCTGCGCTGTTGCGAAAATATCTCGGCTCGCAAGAGTTATCACTTTGACATATTTTGTACTCAATGGGTCTCATAAGAAATCAATGAAATTCTTGCTCCCGCCTGCTCAACGGGTTAGCTAGAAAGTAAGCACGCCGATTCCGCAGGCAAAAGACGAGTGAGAACTTGATTTTAGCGTTGGTACTGGCGCCGTACGACATGAGGACATGATTCTGGGCTCGCACATTCTCCCGATAGGCAATCGACGATTCTTTCCGGCAGGGCGAGGCACCACTGTGGCTTCGGCAACGCTGCTGCTTGCCTTTCTGTCAGGCTGCCAAGTCTTGAATGTAACGAAGGAAGATGCGCTTGGGCCGTCGTCCAGCCCTGTCATCGTTGACAACGTCTCGAAGAATGACCGTCTGGCGAAACTCAGCGCCGAACAGCATCCGCGTATCCTTGCCACCTATGGCGGCGAATATAAGGACGCAAAGCTGGAGCGCATGGTTGCCAAGGTTGTCGGCAATCTGACCACCGTTTCTGATAATCCGACCCATACCTACCGCATCACCATTCTGAATTCGCCCAATATCAATGCCTTCGCGCTGCCGGGTGGATATCTCTATGTCACACGCGGCTTGCTCGCCTTGGCCAATGACAGCGCCGAACTCGCCGCTGTTATCGCCCACGAAATGGGCCACGTCATCGCCAATCACGGTGTTGAACGTCAACAGCGCGAGGCGGAAGCTGTTATTGCCGGGCGTGTTGTATCGGAAGTTTTGCAGGATGATCAGGCGGGGCGTGAAGCGCTTATTCGCGGCAAGCTGCGCATGGCGCAGTTCTCACGCAATCAGGAACTGCAGGCTGACGCCATCGGCATCAAGATGATCGGTGAAGCTGGTTATGATCCCTTTGCCGCCGCGCGGTTCCTGCAATCCATGGCCGCCTATTCGGATTTCCGCAACGTCTCCGGCGCCACCGATGCCAGCCTCGACTTCCTTGCCAGCCATCCCTCCGCGCCGCAGCGTATTGAGCTTGCGCGCGGCCATGCCCGCAAGATCGGTGCGCCGGGTGTCGGTACGACCGACCGCGATTCCTTCCTGCAAGGCATTGACGGGCTGCTTTATGGCGACACCCCGGAAGAAGGCTATGTGCGCGGTCGTACCTTTGTGCATCCGCTGCTTGGTGTCAGCTTTACGGTTCCAGATGGCTTTGTCATCGACAATTCGGCTGCCGCTGTCATGGCAACGGGACCCGGCGAAGTCGCGATCCGTTTCGACGGAACGCAGATATCCGGCAAGACATCCATGGTCGATTATATGCGCAGCGGCTGGGTCACGGGCCTCGACAACGCCAGCGTCAAGGCAACGACCTTCAATGGCATGCCTGCCGCGTCGGCAAAGGCCAAAGCGGATCGTTGGGAATTTGATATTTTTGTCGTGAACTCCGGCGACCGTATCTATCGCTTCCTGACAGCAGCACCCACGGGCAGCACTGCATTGATGCCAGCTGCACAAACGGTCACACAGAGTTTTCATCTGCTGACGCCGCAGGAAAAGGCCAATATCAAGCCGCTGCGTATCAGGGTTGTCACGGTCAAATCGGGTGATACGCTTGCCAGCCTGTCCAACCAGATCATGGGAACAGACCGTAAGCTCGATCTCTTCCGGTTGATCAATGCCCTGCCGCCGGGCGGTACGGTTTCCGTCGGCGATAAGGTCAAGATCATTAGCGAATAACAAAAAAGCCCGGTAAAACCGGGCTTTTTGTTGAAATGGATGAACCCGTTTTTATGCGGCTTCTTCCTGTTCGTCTTCGACGGAAACGTCTGCGTCAGCTTCAGCTTCGACTTCATCAGTCTTCGCGCCACGCTTGGGACCCTTGGCGAGATTGACTTCGATCAAACGGACAGCTTCGGTTTCCGACATCTTGTTGACGGCGGAAATTTCACGAGCCATGCGGTCGAGTGCTGCTTCATAAAGCTGGCGTTCGGAATAGGACTGCTCCGGCTGGTTGTCGGCACGGAAAAGATCGCGAACAACTTCTGAAATGGAAATCAGGTCGCCCGAGTTGATCTTCGCATCATATTCCTGCGCGCGGCGGGACCACATGGTGCGCTTGATACGGGCACGTCCCTGAACGACCTTCAGAGCACGTTCTACATAATCTGTCTCGGAGAGCTTGCGCATACCAATGGCGGTTGCCTTTGCGACCGGTACTTTCAAGCGCATCTTATCTTTTTGAAAGTCAATGACAAAAAGCTCAAGCTTGTGGCCTGCAACTTCCTGTTCTTCAATATTGACGATCTGTCCTACACCATGAGCCGGATATACAATAAACTCGCCCGTTTTGAATCCGATACGCTGGGCGGTCTTTTTCTGCGGAACTGCTGTCATGCGCTTCATTACTCCCTGCTGCGCCCGGCAAAACGCACCGGTTAAACCAATCACTGGAAACCGGAACCCGGTTTGTCGGCCGTCAATAATGTCGCGCAAAGCAATCCAGACCAAACAGCAGGACAGGTCACAACCAAATAACCTCAACCTGAACTGTTAAGTCCGGAAAAAATCTAGCCGATTGGTGATTTATGCTTTAGCGCCACGAAATTGACGTCCAATGATCAACATATCGACAGACCATAACACGAAAAGTGATCAGAATCAACTTTTTGCTGCACATGCTCAAATTAAACGTATTGCAAGACTTGATTTTCAGGGCAAATCAGTCTTGCGGGCAAGCATGGCGCTTTGAACAGGTCTAGTCGCCTTCGCCAGGCTCCGGTGAGAAGTACTTCTCCAGTTTACCGGTTACGCCGTCCATTGCCTTGGCGTCATCAGGCGCATCTTTCTTCGCCGAAATATTCGGCCATTTTTCCGAATATTCCGAATTCAGCTGCAACCAGCTATCAAGCCCCGGCTCGGTGTCCGGCTTGATGGCTTCGGCAGGGCATTCCGGTTCACAAACGCCACAGTCAATGCACTCATCCGGATGGATGACGAGCATGTTCTCACCTTCGTAAAAACAATCGACCGGACAGACCTCAACGCAATCCATATACTTACAGCGGATGCAATTGTCGGTCACAACATATGTCATTTACTGGCTCCTGAAGACACCATAGTCAGTGTGTCAGCGGTTGAGGTAACGATTTGGCACCGGGCTGACAAGAGGGGAAGAACGGACTGCGGCACCAGAACGCGGCCCGAAAAATCTCGACGTGTAAAAGATTGTCTTCATCACATCAGGACATGAGCCAAAGTTCAAGTCCGCAGAGTGCCATTCATCGCATCGCGATGACCCGCCGACAAGCAACCATCGCCTCCTAATATAGGTATTCGGGAAATATTATTTTAGCCCCGCCGACGAATTGGGAGAGAATTTCGATATTTCCACGTTTTTTGTCGCAAACTAATCTTCTGGCTCTTCGTTCCGGCCCAGCATCAGCCTGTCGACTTCCCGTCGCTCGCGCTTCGTAGGGCGGCCACTGCCCGCATCACGCCGCGGCAAAGTATCAAGGCGGCTCATCGCATCTTTGGGTGGAGGTGGTGGAGAAATATCCTCATACAGCATCCGCGCCTCTTCAGCCGGACCGCGCCGCGTGCCACCCGAGAGCACCTTGTAGATGAGAATGCGCCTGTCCAAGGTGATCGTCAGCACATCACCGGCTTTGACCCCGTGTGATGGCTGATCAATCTTGTCCTTATTGACCCTGATATTACCGCCCGATGCCAGTTTTGCCGCCAGGGAACGGGATTTAACCACCCGTGCAAAAAACAGCCACTTGTCGACGCGCTGCCGGTCCGTTCCCGTCATTTAGAGGCAAAACCTCACTTCTTCATCTGCTCCTTCAACGCCAGCAATTTGGCGAAGGGGGAGTCCATGTCGATCTTGACCGGACGCTCTTCACGTTCCGGCCGCTTACCGTGTTGCTGGGGTTTGCCGGATGGCTTGCCGCCATCCTGCTTGAAGCGGTCAGCCCCAGCTGGCTTGCCGCCCTTGCCACGGAAATCCCTGCGCTCGCCGCGCTGCTCGCCCTGTGGACCGGCATTGCGGTTCGGGCGGCCCTGTTGCCGCTCTTCCGCCGGAGCGTTGCCATTGCGAGCCTGCGGCTCACGCTGATTCTCGCGCGCACCCTGCGAACGGCGGTTATTGTTGTTGTGGCGGCCTTCAAAGCGGGGAGCCTGACGCCAGAGAAGAACAGGCTTGGGCGCCTCTTCCGCAACCGCAGGAGTTGCCGCAGTTTCAGCAACAGGCGCGGATGCTTCTTCTGTTACCGCAGCCGGAACTGCTTCCACAACCTCAACCACTGGTTTGACGATCGGATCACCGACCGGTTCGGCTGCTGGAGTGGTTGACGCAGCTTTTGACGCTGCACTTGCCGTTTCCTGCGGAGCAGTTGTCTGGGCGACAGCATCAAGCTCAGCGACCTTGGCGGATACAACAGCCACATCGGTTGCTTCCGAGCGATAGCCAAGATTCTTCAGGATTTCTTCCATATCGTCGGCAGTTGCACCGAGAATGGACATCATTGCAGGCGTGACGACAAAACGGGTACCGTCATAGGCGCCATCAGGCCGTGTTCCCACACCCGGCTTCCACGCCAGTGCCGGACGAATAAGATCAGCCAGACGCTCGAGAATATCGATGCGCACCGCGCGCCGTCCAAGCAACCTGTAGCCGCCAAGGCGGTAAAAGGATGGATCAAAAGCAGGATCGGTTACAACAGACGTGCGGCCTGCGGAAAGCACCTGCACCACATCGCCGTAACCCGGACGATCCTTGGCATCTTCCTTGAGCGCCCATAGCAGCGTCAGGAGACCCGCAGGCGCGGGCTTGAGCAAGGCAGGCAGGAAAACATGATAAGCGCCGAAGCGAACGCCAAGACGGCGGAGCGCTGCGCGCGAATCCTGATCGAGACCGCGAACATCCTCGGCCACATCCCGGCGCTGCAACACGCCGAAGTTTTCAACCAGCTGGAACGCCAATCCCCGCGTGATCCCCACCAGCGCATCGGCATTGGCAAGATCAACAAGCGGTTTGAGAACCGTATCCACATGATGCGCAAGAAAACGGTCAACACGGGCAGCGACCTTGTCGCGCGCGGGTCCCGTCAACTGCTCATCGGCCAGAAGCACCGCACGCGGCTTCAACGGCTGCTCGCCCGAGACCACGGAAGCAACAGGAGCGCCGATCCAGCGCAACGTCCCATCCGAGGCAAGGGCAAAGTCGCCATTCGCGGAAGCGGCAAAGCGCTCGGCGCGATTGTCGAACTCTGTCGCCAAGGCTTTTTGTGCAGCGGCCTTTACGGCTTTTGCATCGGTTCCATCAATCTGGCTGTCCGTCGTAAAACGGAATCCATCCAAACGTCCAACATGGTGCCCTTCGACAACAACGTCCCCGGCAGGGCTAATTTCGGCTTCTAGCATTGTATTCTCTCTCAGGCGCCTCATAAGCACGCTTGTCCTGCGGTCTACGAAGCGTTTCGTCAACCGTTCATGCAGTGCATCTGATAATCTGTCCTCAATTTCACGCGTCTTTTCTTGCCAATGTGCCTGATCTGCCAGCCATCCGGGCCGATGAGACACAAAAGTCCAGGTTCTTATCTGGGCGATCCGTCGCGACAAAGCATCAATATCGCCATCGGTCGTATCAGCCCGATGTACCTGTTCGCCCATGTAGGTTTCGTTGACATGACCATGTTTCACGAGGTCTGTATAGATCGATGCGATGATATCGGCGTGCTGGGCCGGTGCTATTTTCCGGTAGTCCGGCAAAGCGCAGACATCCCAAAGCAATGCTACCCGCTCCGGCGTATTGGCCAGCGGAGCGATATCAGGGTCTTTTGACAGATATTCGAGCGCCTGCTGATCCACCGCAGGCAGCGCGCGTGTCAGTCCCTCAACCGGCGCGGGCGTATCAATCGACCGCTTCAATGCATCGATACTGGAAAAGTCAAACCGTGCCGTGCGCCACTGCAAAATCTTGACCGAATCGAAATTGTGCGATTCCACCCGTTGCACCAGCTCTTCGGAAAATCCGGAGACCTGTCCGGTCACACCAAATGTACCGTCGCGCAGGTGTCGTCCGGCGCGTCCGGCAATCTGGCCGATCTCACCCGGCGACAGATCGCGGAACTGATAACCATCAAATTTGCGATCCTGTGCGAACGCGACATGATCAACATCGAGATTGAGTCCCATGCCAATCGCATCGGTCGCCACCAGATAATCCACATCGCCCGATTGATAAAGCTCAACTTGCGCATTGCGGGTGCGCGGGCTCAAAGCCCCCATAACCACAGCCGCGCCACCATTCTGGCGGCGGATCAGTTCAGCAATGGAATAGACTTCATCGGCAGCAAAGGCGACGATGGCGGTACGCGGCGGCAGGCGCGTGATCTTCTTAGAGCCAGCATAGGAGAGATGGGACAGGCGTGGACGCGTGACGACGGAAATGCCGCGCAGCAGCTTTTCCAGTATGCCGCGCATAGTTGCCGCGCCCAAGAGCAGCGTTTCCTGACGCCCACGCAGATGCAGGATGCGGTCGGTAAAGATATGGCCGCGTTCCAGATCATTGGCGAGCTGAACTTCATCAATGGCAACGAAATCCACATCGGTCTGGCGCGGCATCGCCTCAACAGTACAAACCGCATAACGCGCACCGGGCGGCTGAATCTTTTCTTCGCCTGTTATCAGCGCAACATTGGCAAGGCCCACGCGTTCGGCAACACGATTATAGACTTCACGCGCCAGCAGGCGAAGCGGCAGGCCAATCATGCCCGTCTGGTGCGCCAGCATCCGCTCAATGGCGAGGTGAGTCTTGCCCGTGTTCGTCGGCCCCAGAACGGCGGTGACGTCACGACCGCTCAGGATCAGAGGAAGTTCGGGGGTAGGCATAAGGTTCATCAAAAACATCCAACACCGGCACGACGGCCTTACCAAAACCAGCAAGGCATGCCGGGCATGCACTATCCGATAGCATTATCGGTATCAGACAGAAAGTATGCGGCGACCTCAAGATAAACAATTGCGATCCGATTCACGGAGTGTTCCATTAAGAAATAGAACGCGAGCAGAACGAATCAGCGACGAATCAGCTCTAGGACCAGATTCCTGCTTTGTTCACGGCCACATCTAGCTTTCTGCGACATGAGTCGCACAAGATGCTGAATCAGCAATTGTAAGATTTGTTCGAAACCGCCCATCCGCGTTAACCTATGGCTTTTCCGGATTTCAGCATTGTACCCGCACGGCCCCAGACTCTCGCCTGATTAAGAAAATCGTAATATTTCCTTACACTTAGTTAAGAGACGAAAGGCCGAAACGGTCATTTCCGTTAACACTATGATCAAACGCAGAACGAATCAGCGACGAATCAGCGCTTTATTCATTTTCCCGTTTTGTTCACGGCTACATCTTGTGCGACTCCGGCGTAACTCGCACCAATCGCCTCCGATGAGGAACTGAAATAGGACAAGATTCAGGCTGCGGCGTTAACCTTTGGCCGTCCTAGCGAGAATCACGCGCCCGTAGAAACGAAACGCCGCAGACTGTCTCCAGCCTGCGGCGTCATTCGATTTAATCTCGGATCAGCTGAAATACTGCCCGCCATTGGCTGATAGCGTCGAGCCTGTGATGAAACCCGCATCATCCGAGGCAAGGAACACGACACAGCGCGCGATTTCTTCCGGTTCACCCAGACGACCGACGGGGATTTGCGGAATGATACGCTCGTTAAGAACCTTCTCATCGATAGCCCGCACCATTTCTGTTCCGATATAGCCGGGGCAGATGGCATTAACGGTGATGCCCGCGCGCGCACCTTCCTGAGCCAGTGCTTTAGTGAAGCCGATGTCGCCGGCCTTGGCCGCGGAATAATTGGCCTGCCCGGCCTGACCTTTCTGACCGTTGATCGAGGAAATATTGATCACCCGGCCGAATTTGCGGTCGCGCATACCCGTCCATACGGGATGGGTCATGTTAAAGAGGCCGGTGAGATTGGTATTGATCACCTCACCCCACTGGCCCGGTGTCATCTTGTGAAACATGGCATCGCGGGTAATACCCGCATTATTGACCAATACGGAAACCGGACCAAGATCAGCTTCAATCTTGGCGATACCCGCGGCACATTCCTCATAATTGGAAACATCCCATTTATAAGTCGCAATGCCGGTCTTCTCCGTGAATTTCTTCGCCGCTTCATCATTGCCGGCGTAATTTGCAGCGACCTTGTAACCTGCCGCTTTCAGAGCCACGGATATGGCTGCGCCGATACCACGTGTTCCACCCGTAACGATTGCCGTTTTGGTCATATTTCCCCTCCCTAATGCATGTTGGATTTCAAAGTCAGTGTTGTTGAAAAAGAGACGGAGCAGCTGTCCGGAAATTTAGTGCTGCCAAGACACCGGTCCGACAAAAGCCGAACCGGGACCTATTTTTTCAAGATCAGTCTTTTATGCGCTCAACGCACAGAGCAACGCCCATGCCACCGCCAATGCAAAGAGTGGCAAGGCCTTTTGTGCCATTGCGACGCTTCAACTCAAAAAGCAGCGTATTGAGAACGCGGGCACCCGATGCGCCGATCGGATGGCCGATGGCAATGGCACCGCCATTGACATTGACAATGTCAGGATTGAGCCCGAGATCTTTGTTGACGGACAGTGCCTGTGCGGCAAATGCCTCATTGGCCTCAACCAGATCAAGGTCCTCCACCTTCCATCCAGCCTTTTCCAATGCCTTGCGCGATGCGGGAATGGGACCCGTACCCATGATTGAAGGATCAACACCAGCCGTTGCCCAGGATACAATGCGTGCCAGAGGCTTGATATTACGGCGCTTGGCTTCTTCCTCGCTCATCAGAACAACAGCAGCGGCGCCGTCATTCAGACCGGACGCATTGCCTGCGGTCACTGTGCCTTCCTTGTCAAAGGCTGGCTTCAGCTTGGCGAGGGAATCCAGCGTTGCGCCKTGGCGGATATATTCATCATCAGCGACAATCACGTCGCCCTTGCGGGTCTTGACCGTGAATGGAACGATTTCGTCCTTGAACTTGCCAGCCTTTTGCGCAGCCTCGGCCTTGTTCTGGGAGCCGAGGGCAAACTTGTCCTGATCATCGCGCGTAAACTGCCACTTGCGGGCAATGTTTTCAGCGGTGTTGCCCATATGATAGCCATGGAAGGCATCCGTCAGGCCATCCTTGATCATCGTATCGATCATCTTGAAGTCACCCATCTTCACACCGCCGCGCAGATGCGCGCAATGCGGAGCCATGGACATGGATTCCTGACCACCGGCAACAATGATATCCGCATCACCCGATGCGATCTGCTGCATGCCGAGGGCTACTGCACGCAGGCCGGAACCACAGAGCTGGTTGAGCCCCCAGGCCGTGGCTTCCTGCGGAATACCCGCTTCCATGGCGGCCTGACGAGCCGGGTTCTGTCCCTCGCCAGCACTCAGCACCTGTCCCATGATCACTTCATCGACATCGGCACCATCGACACCGGCGCGGCTCAGCACTTCCTTGATCACCGCAGCGCCAAGCTCATGAGCCGGCACATTGGCGAAAGCGCCATTGAACGAACCGACGGCGGTTCGTGCAGCACTGGCGATAACGATGGATTGGGTCATGGACGTCTCCTCATATGGACTGCTGAATTTATTCAGCTTGGTTTCCTGAACAGAATTCCCTCCCTGCGACCGTTTGACAAGGGGCATTCGCCCTGAAGGCAAATTTAACGCTTCTGCGGCAGGGAAAGGCTAGAATGATCTGCGCAATGGATGCGCTGCACAAATCACTTTGAATTGTGCAACTTTGCCCCTATCCTCGCATGTATATGAGTTAGCGGGCACGCAAATTCGGACCGTTCGAGTCTGATGACATGAGTTGGGGAGTTCTCAGATGGCAGCCAAAACCGGCGAAATCGTCATTAAAAAATATGCCAACCGGCGCCTCTATAACACCGGCACAAGCACCTATGTGACGTTGGAAGACCTGGCCGAGATGGTGAAGAGAAATGAGGATTTCACCGTTCAGGACGCCAAGACAGGCGAAGATATTACCCATCCCGTACTGACCCAGATCATCTTTGAACTGGAAAACAAGGACGGGCAGAACATGCTGCCGATCCCCTTCCTGCGCCAGCTCATCGCCTATTATGGCGACCAGATGCAGGTGGTTCTGCCAACATTCCTTGAACAGTCGATGAGCGCCTTTGCCAAGGAGCAGGAGCGCATGCGCGAGCAACTGACGACCGCCTTTGGCAAATCACCCATCGACATGATGGACATCAGCGCACCGGTCAAGCTTGTGGAAGAGCAAGTCCGCCGCAATACGGAAATGCTGCAACACGCCATGCGCATGTTCACGCCGTTTCCGCTCAACAAGACGGCCGGAGCAGCCGAGGCTGAAGAAGCACCCGCCGCTGAAACCGCCAAGAAGGACACAGGACTGGACGAGCTGAAAGAACAGATTGCTGCCATGCAGCGCAAGCTCGATTCTCTCGACAAGTAATCAAAGCCAAATCCGTTTTCGACTGACCATCCGGCTCTCGCGGCGGATCGGTTTTGCCTATTCTACAATCAACGCATGACCCAAGAGGATATTATGGCTCAGCTATCACTTTCCAAAGCCAATACAATTATCAAAGCTGCACTCGCCAAAGGCACTGAAGCCGGGATGCGCCCGCTTTCCGTTGCAGTGCTGGATGCCGGTGGCCATCTCAAAGCTTTCCAGAAACAAGATGGCGCTTCCATGCTGCGTTTCGAAATCGCCTTTGGCAAAGCTTTCGGCGGACTGACCATCGGTACGGGATCGCGCACCGTTGAGAAGTTTGCCAAGGACCGTCCGCATTTCGTCGAAGGACTGGTTGCAGCATCCGGTGGCCGCGTCATTCCGGTTGCTGGCGGTGTTTTGATCAAGAATGCCAAGGGTGAAATCCTCGGCGCTGTCGGTGTGACCGGCGATACATCCGATAATGACGAAATTGCCGCTATTGCCGGTATCGAAGCCGCTGGCTTCGTCGCTGACGGCGGCCAAGGCTGATCTCTGGCCTGTTCTTTTTGAACAAGCCTTTGTTTTACAATCGCGTCCCGGAAAACAACCGGGGCGCGATGAAATCGACAAAGACCCGCAGCTTGGGCGACAAGTGCCGGTTCGAAGGCCAAAGCACCCAGAACTGCCCGGTCTGAACAAAGCAATCATCAAGCAGCGTGTGTAACTGACCGGTTTTTACCGCATCGGCCACAAGGAAATCCGGCATATAGGCAATGCCAAGGCCGCGGATGGTTGCCCCATAAAGCGCCTCCATATTGTTGCAGACCAGCGCGGACGAGAGGCGCAGTTCAACGTCCGTTGCCCCTCCCATAACCCAGTCCTGCAATTTGCCACTTGTCGGGAAGCGATAACGCAGACATGCATGATGCTCCAGATCACCCAATATCCCGGGCGTTCCGCGTCTGTCGAGATAAGCTGATGATGCAGTAAGCACCTGCCTGAACGGCCCAAGGCGACGCGCCATCAGGGATGAATCGGGTAAGTCACCACTGCGAATGACCGCGTCAAAACCCTCCTCGATCACATTGACGATTTGATCGTTGAAATCGAGGTCAAGCTCGATCTCCGGATAAAGTTCCTCGAATTCCGGCAAGTGCGGCAGGAGAAAGCGATAACCAATCGTCGGCAGGCTGACGCGCAGGCGGCCACGCGGCGCTTCCTTGGTCCGCGACAGCATGGACTCCGCATCACCAAGATCATCAATGATACGGCGACAGCGCTCGTAGAACAGCTGTCCCTCTTCCGTCAGGCTGATGCGCCGGGTGCTGCGCTGGAAGAGGCGTACATCCAGCCTCTGTTCGAGCCGGGCGATGGTTTTTCCGACCGCCGAGGCAGAAACACCCAGCGACCGACCCGCCGCAACGAAACTCAAGGTTTCAGCTGAACGCACAAAGGCGAAGAGACCATTCAGATTGTCCATATCAAGCCTATTGCGGAAGTAATGTCCGTTATTATCGGACATATGCTCTAATTCTCAATGATTAAAGCCTGTGTATCATGAATTTCACTTAACTCCTCTCACATTTGATATCGCAGGTGAAAAATGACTGCCCATGCAATTCCGCACGGCTCTGCGGAAAAACTGATGATTTTGGCTGCTGTCTGCCTCGCAGCACTGGCCATGCCGATCAGCTTTACCGGACCCGCTGTAGCGCTCCCTTCCATCGCCCGTGCCCTCGGGGGCAGCCCCGTCGAACTCAACTGGGTCACCAATGCTTTCATGCTCGCCTTTGGCAGCAGCCTGATGGCATCCGGTGCGCTTGCTGACAATTACGGCCGCAAGCGCATCTTCCTGACCGGCCTCGGGCTGTTTGGCCTGTTCTCACTGGCATTGTCACTTGTCACCAACCTTGTCCTGTTTGATATATTGCGGGCAGCACAGGGCCTTTCCAGCGCTCTTGCCTTTTCCGGTGGCATGGCCGCGCTTGCTCAGGAATTCGAAGGAAGTGAGCGCACGCGCGCCTTCAGCCTGATTGGCATCACCTTTGGAGTGGGACTATCCTTCGGGCCGATTCTCTCAGGCGTCCTCATCAGCCATTTTGGCTGGCAGGCGGCAATCCTCGTTACAGTGCCGCTTACGATTATCGCATTTGGTCTCGGCGCATCGCGGCTGCGGGAATCGCGCGATCCGGATGCTCGCGGCATTGATTGGCCCGGCGCCATCAGCTTCACGCTCGCACTGACACTTCTGACATCAGGCATATTGCAGGCGCCGGATATTGGCTGGGGACATCCTCTCGTCGTCAGTCTTCTTGTTGGTGCGATACTCGTATTCGGCATTTTCGCGATTATCGAGAAACGCGCTGCAAGGCCCATGCTCGATCTCAGCCTGTTCCGCTATCCACGCTTTGTCGGTGTTCAGCTTCTGGCAGCAGCTCCGGCCTATTCCTTCGTCGTCCTGCTCATTCTGCTGCCTATCCGCTATATTGGCGTTGAAGGCTTCAACGAAGTTCAGACCGGTCAGATGATGCTCGCCCTCTCCGCGCCTTTGCTGATCGTGCCATTTCTTGCCGCTTTGCTCACACGCTGGTTTTCGCCCGCGATATTATGCAGTGTCGGATTACTCATCTCGGCTGCTGGCCTGTTCTGGCTCAGCCGCTGCATGCCCGGTCAACCGGTAGAGCTTACCTTACCTGCATTGGTTCTCATTGGTTTTGGCATCAGTCTGCCCTGGGGGTTGATGGATGGGCTTGCCGTCAGTGTTGTGCCGAAGGAACGGGCCGGCATGGCAACGGGCATCTTCAGCACCACCCGTATCGCTGGAGAAGGCATTGCGCTTGCCATTGTCAGTGCGCTTCTGACTGCACTGCTTGGCTGGAAACTGGGTGCGGTGTTTCCCGGCGGAACTGGCCCGGATGCCATAGAGGCAGCCCAGAAAATCGCGACCGGCAATCTTGCTTCAGCTTTGTCCCTGCTTGATCCGGTCAGCCGCGAGGTTGTACTGCAGAGTTATGGTGAAGCATTCGGCCATCTGCTGCGAATCCTCTCGGAGATTACGGTTGTGACGGCGATCTCAATCTTTGTCGTCATGCGCATACCGGATAATGAAGCCGTAGCCGCTTGATCGACGGACAAACCAAAACCCCGGTAGATACGCGCATCTGCCGGGGTTTTGCATGACAATTAGCTCTAGCGAAAGTTGACGTCGCGGCCAGCGGAGCGCAGCGAAACGGTGAAGCCCGCCAGAATATCGAAGAAAGCCATCGCCATCAGGATGAAGAACAGTGAATGCGAGGCGGCTGGTACCAGCAGGAATTCCACCAGAAATGCCACGAAGACAAATGTCGACAGGAGATGGTCAACCACCGATGCATTGCTGGTGCGTGTTGACTTCATGATCTCGAAGAACAGCAATGCAAGCGACAGGACGATCATCAGGTCGCCAAGCGTCATTCGCCAGACACCGCCTGATAGCATCTGCACGGAATAGAGCTGCGTCGCCCAAGGGTCCGCCCCGCCAATACCGGCCAATCCAGCGATAACCAGATTGAACACGACAAGCGGAACGATCATCAAAGGAATGTTGGAAATCACGGCATTCGCCTCCCCACGTAAATAAAAAAGACCGGCACAAGGCCGGTCCTCCTTATCACGAAATCCAGGAAGGGATTAGCCTTCTTTCGGCGTCAGAACCTGACGACCGCGATACATGCCGGTCTTCAGATCGACATGGTGCGGACGGCGCAGTTCGCCTGAATTCTTGTCTTCGACGTAAGTCGGGGCCTTCAACGCGTCGGCGGAGCGGCGCATGCCGCGCTTCGACGGAGAAGTTTTTCTTTTAGGTACAGCCATTGTTCCTGCTCCAGTAATCAGTCAAAATCCGGCGCTGGCCCGATCGAGCCTGTCACAATGGACAAAATTCCGGAAAGTTCGGCTGGGCTATACACGTCTTGAGAGCTTTTGACCAGCAGGAGTCGCATATTTTTTGTCGCAAGCGTGGATATGCCGGGATTCAGGCCGATCCGGTGCTTATTTCACACAACCAATATATGCGCCAGCCCCCCGCGCACGACGCTCATTGAGCCTTGCCAGCGTTTGCAAGCCGCGCCCCGGTCTTGCCGGATTACGCACAATCGGGTTGGGCAGGCTTACGGCGAGAAAGGCCGCCTGACGCGGTGTCAGCCTCGTCGCGCTTACCTTGAAATGATGCTGGGCTGCTGCCTCGATACCGTAAACACCCGGACCCCATTCGGCAATGTTCAGATAAATTTCCATGACGCGTCGCTTCGTAAGAACAAGATCTGTCATCATCGCCAATGGCAACTCCAGCCCTTTACGGATAAAGGACCGGCCGTTCCATAGAAACAGGTTCTTGGCAGTCTGCATGGTGATGGTGGACGCACCGCGCGTCTGCTCGCCATCCATGGCATCGGAAACAACTGAATTCATCGCGTCCCAGTCGACACCCGAATGAAAACAGAAGCGTGCATCCTCCGACATCATGACGGAATGCACCAGCACTGGGGAGATTTCGTCCATCGACACCCAGCGGCGATCATATCCGGAGAATGTCACAAGATCCTTCACCATCAAGGTCGAAATCGGATGAACAAAAGGCAGCCGGTACAGGCTGAGCAAGATGATCGGAATCATCATCAGGATGATTCCCGCCAGTATCAGGTAACGCATGATGCGCCCTAAAGGCGAGCCACCTGGGCTGACCAGATAACCTCCACCTCTTTTGTTTCTGACGAGTACCCTTGCCACACCCACCGCCTGCATTGAAAGCCCTTCATGGACATAGAGCAATGGCCATCCAAAGGGAACCATTTCCGTGTGTTTGCAGCTATGTTCACAGGGACATCAAGGCAAAAATGCAAAAGAAATGCATCTAATCATTGACCAGCCGACAATTTTTCGCTCATTGCCAGATCATGATGACAGATCAAGGTTCTTCCCTGTTCCAGATAACGTTGCAGCACCGCGCCGCTTCGGTGGAAACGCTGCTGACTGACCTGCTTTCTGATCGCCCTGATAATGGCGAGATCAGCCGTCCTCCCCGCCTTATGGCTGCGATGAGACATGGTGTTCTCAATGGCGGCAAACGCCTGCGCCCGTTCCTTGTCATGGAAAGCGCCGCCCTTTTCGGTGCAGATACGCTTGCAGCGCTGCGGGTGGCAGCGGCACTTGAATGCATTCACTGCTATTCGCTCATCCATGACGATCTTCCCGCCATGGACAATGACGATATGCGCCGCGGCCAGCCAACGGTTCATCGCAAGTTTGACGAGGCCGCAGCGATCCTCGCGGGCGACAGCCTCCTTACCTACGCCTTCGAACTTGTTGCCGCTGAGGAAACGGAACTGGATGCGAAAGCAAAAGTTGCGTTGGTAACAACATTGGCACGGGCCGCCGGTATTGGCGGCATGACGGGCGGTCAGACGCTCGATCTAGAAGCAGAGAAGGTAAAGCCGGATGAAGCCGGCATTATCCGCCTGCAAGCCATGAAAACCGGCGCACTGATCCGCTTCGCCTGCGAAGCAGGTGCGATTATCGGCAATGCCTCACCTGAAGATCGCGAGCGGCTGGCAGAATATGGTTCGGCCATTGGTCTTGCCTTCCAGCTGGCGGATGATCTGCTTGACGTTACCGCTGATGCCGCCGAAATGGGCAAAGCAACGGGCAAGGATGCCGCCGCTGGCAAAGCCACGCTGGTTTCCATGCATGGCATCGACTGGACGAAACAACAGCTCAGCGGACTGGTGGCTGAAGCGGGAGACCTGCTTGCGCCTTTCGGTGAACAGGCATCCCTGCTGAAGGAAGCTGCCCGGTTCATCGCCGAACGGCAGAGCTGAGGGTTATTCCGCCGCGTGAGAACCGGCATTCTGGCCAAAACGGTTCTCGATATAATCGGCAACCATTTTCTGGAATTCCTTGGCAATACCAGCACCGCGCAAGGTAGCCACTTTCTTGCCATCGACAAAAACAGGAGCCGTTGGCGTTTCGCCGGTGCCGGGCAGTGAAATGCCAATATCAGCCATCTTGGATTCGCCCGGTCCATTGACGATACAGCCCATGACGGCCACGTTCAAAGCCTCAACACCGGGGTACTTCTCCCGCCAGACCGGCATATTATCGCGAATATCGCTCTGGATTGACTGCGCCAATTCCTGAAAAACTGTTGATGTGGTGCGCCCGCAACCGGGACACGCGGCAACAATCGGGATAAACTGGCGAAAACCCATGGTCTGCAGCAATTCCTGCGCAACCTGCACTTCGCGGGTGCGATCGCCATTGGGCTCCGGCGTCAGTGATATGCGGATCGTATCGCCAATGCCCTGTTGCAGGAGAATGCCAAGCGCTGCCGAAGAAGCAACAATGCCTTTGGAACCCATACCGGCTTCGGTGAGGCCAAGATGCAGCGCGTGGTCACAGCGCCGTGCCAGTTCCGCATAGACGGCAATCAAGTCCTGCACCTGACTGACCTTGGCGGAAAGAATGATTTTTGAGCGCGGCAGGCCGATTTCTTCGGCCAGTTGCGAGGAAATCAGCGCAGACTGGACGATAGCTTCACGCGTGACCTGTTCCGCAGTCAACGGCGCACCGGCGGCGTGATTCTGGTCCATCAGCGCTGTCAGCAATTCCTGATCGAGCGAACCCCAATTGACACCAATACGCACCGGCTTGTCATAACGGATCGCCATTTCGATGATGGCACCGAATTGCGCGTCCTTCTTGTCCTTGAAACCGACATTTCCAGGATTGATGCGATATTTGGCCAAGGCTTCGGCGCAGGCCGGGTGGTCGGCCAGCAGCTTGTGGCCGATATAATGGAAATCACCGACCAGCGGCACATCGAGACCAAGCCGGTCCAGCCGTTCGCGGATTTTCGGCACGGCGGCTGCAGACTCATCCCGGTCGACAGTGATACGGACAATTTGCGAACCGGCCCGCGAAAGCGCAGCCACCTGAGCCACCGTACCATCCACATCGGCCGTATCCGTGTTGGTCATTGACTGCACAACGACGGGCGCGCCTCCGCCCACCATGACTCCGCCCACGTCCACACCAACAGAGGTGCGGCGGGCAAAAGGCTGCGAATAATAGTCAGACATCGTCAAACTCCAGATATTCCCCTCACGTGGCGCAGGGAATGCATTGTGTCAACACCATGTGACATTAACGCGGCAAATTCAAAGCAAATGCATCTGACGATCACGGCACAGTGAACCACATGACAAACTGTTCACGTGCCAAAGCTGGTAATTTTGCTGCAATGCAATATATTCCACACACCTTCAACACGGGTTGTTAAGACGGTTATTTACACCAAAGGAAGTATCTCATGGCCAAGAAGACCGCAGTCGTTACAGGTTCCAACTCCGGCATCGGACTGGGTTCCGCCCACGCGCTCGCAGCGGCGGGTTACAATGTGGTGATCAATTCCTTCACCGACCGCCCCGAAGATCACGATCTCGCCAAGGAGATTGCCGCCAAGCATTCCACCGGTGTCGCCTATATCAAGGCTGACATGTCCAAGGGTGATGAATGCCGCGCTCTGATCGATCAGGCCGCCGCGACATTCGGCAGCGTGGACGTACTCGTCAACAATGCGGGTATCCAGTTTGTTGCGCCCGTTGATGAATTCCCCACGGAAAAATGGGATGCAATCATCGCCATCAACCTTACTTCGGCGTTCCACACAACGGCTGCTGCGCTTCCCTATATGAAAAAAGCCGGATGGGGCCGCATCATCAATATTGCCTCAGCCCACGGTCTGCGCGCCTCACCATTCAAATCCGCCTATGTGGCTGCAAAGCACGGCGTTCTCGGACTGACCAAGACAGTGGCACTGGAAGTTGCCGAAAAGCACATCACCAGCAATGCCATCTGCCCCGGTTATGTCCTGACGCCACTCGTCGAGGCGCAAATCCCCGATCAGATGAAAGCGCACAATATGGATCGCGAAACGGTGATCCGCGAAGTCATGCTCGACAAGCAGGCAACCAAGGAATTTGCCACCGTTGAACAGATCGGCGCGACCGTCGTCTTCCTCGCCAGCGATGCAGCTGCACAGATCACCGGCACATCCATCTCCGTTGATGGCGGCTGGACGGCTCAGTAATGAATCACAAACCCAAAGCCATCAACATCGCGCTTCAGGGTGGCGGTTCGCACGGCGCCTTTACCTGGGGCGTTCTGGACCGGATTCTTGAAGATGGGCGCTTGACCATCGAAGGTATTTCCGGCACCAGCGCTGGTGCGATGAATGCCGTTGCACTGGCCGATGGCTGGAGCCGCAATGGTGCCGAGGGCGCCCGCGAGAAACTGCACGAATTCTGGCGGGCTGTTGGCCGCACCGGGCAATTCAGCCCGGTCCAGCGCACGCCATGGGACCGGTTTTTTGGTAACTGGTCCGTGGAAAACGGTGTCGGCTATAATCTGTTCGAGCAGTTCTCGCGCATGTTTTCACCTTACGAATTCAACCCCTTCAACCTCAACCCCTTGCGGGATGTGGTTGAGCGCGAGATTGATTTCGACCGGGTGAAGGCCTGTTCGCAGCTCAAGCTTTTCATCTCTGCGACGAACGTGGAAAGCGGCCGTCTGCGCGTCTTTTCCCAATCGGAACTGAACGCCGACGTCGTGATGGCTTCCGCTTGCCTGCCCTATATTTTTCAGGCGGTGGAGATCGGTGGAGAGCCCTATTGGGACGGCGGTTATGGTGGCAATCCCGCGCTCTATCCCTTCTTCTACTCGACCAAGGCCGAAGATGTGCTGCTCATCCAGATCAACCCGATCGAGCGGCGCGGCGCGCCCAAGACCGCCCGCGAAATCACCGATCGTATTGACGAGATCACGTTCAACGCGGCGCTCTTGCGGGAATTCCGCTCGATTGCCTTCGTCAATTCGCTGATCGATGGCGGCAGGCTCGAGCACGGCGAATATAAGCATATCCGTATGCATCGCATCGACGCCGATGTGGCACTGGCGGGTCTGGCTGCATCGTCAAAAATCAATGCGGAATGGGCATTCCTTGAATATCTGCGCGACCTTGGCCAAGCGGCAGCCGATGACTGGCTGGAAGAGCATTTCGATGCAATCGGCGAACATGCTACGCTGGATTTGTCCGATGAACTGTCACCGGAAATGAATGTCGGCCTCAAGACCAAAAAGACCGGACGGCGGGTTACCGACTTCCTCCTCCAGCGCAAAAAGCCCGTTGGCGCAGCAAGGCGCCGGGCGTAATAAATGGCGGCTAGTTCAAAGGCTGGCCGCCACCATCATCAAGCTTGCGGGCTCTCGTTCCGATCGGCACTTGATGCAAGATTTGCCATCAGGAAAACCACCACAAGCAAGCAGGCAAGCACCATATAAACAGGACCAAAACCGGTCCGGCCACCCACAAATCCAATGGCGGATGGTGCAACGAGAATACCGGAATAGCCCATCAGCGTCACGAGACTAAGAGCAACGCCTGACGACGTTCCCTTCTGATTACCCGCTGCTGAAAAAGCAATTGGCACCATATTAGCGATACCCAGCCCCGAAAAAGCGAAGGCCAGAATGGCAATCCATGGCGTCGGCGCAAGGCTCGCGATCAGCATGCCCGATGCACCAATCAACGCGGAAACGCGCAAGGTTTTCACCGCGCCGAAGCGGTTGCGAACACCATCACCCAGAAAACGCATCACCGACATGGTTCCCGAGAATGCCGCAAAGGCAAAGCCCGCCGTGGCAATATCCGCACCACGCTCCTGCTTGAGATAAAGGGCGGCCCAGTCCAGCACCGAGCCTTCCGGAATCATGGAGAACAACGCCATGATGCCGATCAGATAGATCAGTGGATTGGTCGGAAAAGCCAGCTTTCCCTTCTTTTCATGCACGACAGGCGCTTCTTCCGTGATCATGTAGCGGAATGCGACAAGGCCCAGAACAACGGCAATCGCGGTGACAACAGCTGCATGAATGAGATGACCATGGGCTTCAATGAGCAATCCGCCCAGCGCACCACCGGCAAACCCACCAAGACTCCAAAAGCCGTGCGAAGACGACATGACCGCGCGGGACAGTTTCTTCTCCACTTCCACGGCATTGGCGTTCATCGCCACGTCCATGCCGCCTATGACAGCGCCGAAGAGAAACAGTGCGGGCGCAGCGGCGTAAAGATTGGGTGCCAGCGCCACCAGCAGCAAGGAAAAGCTGCAGAAGATCGCAAAGCCCTGCACCACCGCACGCGAACCATATCTGCCAATGAGATAACCGCACCAGGGCATGGCCGCCAGAGCGCCGAGGCCAAAGACCAGAATCATCAGGCCGAGCGTGAATTCGCTGATGTGCAGCCGCGTCATGAAAACCGGGATCTGCGGCGCCCAGCTGCCGATCAGAAAACCATTGAAGAAGAAAGCGCAGGCCACAGCCCAGCGGCCATAAACAGCTTTCCTGCGATAGACAGAGGCATCCATAATTTTATCACCGGCTTGAATTTCTGATAGAGCCGACATCACGCACCGCGACTGTCAGCTATGACGATTTCAACACCCACACCGCGTATCCGTTCAACAATCGATGGATCGGCCGTTTCATCGGTGATGAGCGTGGAAATGATCGATATGGGAGCAATGGCAAAGGGCGCCTGCTTGAGCAGTTTTTCAGCTGTCGCAAGGAGAATGACTTCATTGCTCGCCTTGCTCATTGCCAGTTTTAAATGGGCATCTTCATAGTTCTCGGCGCGCAACGTCAGACTTTCGTCTATGGCGCAGGCACCGAGCACACAGTAATCCACATGCATGAGTTGCACTTCGGCAAGGGGCGATTGCCCGATAACGCTGCGGGTGAACCGGTTCAGCGTCCCACCGAGGAGAATGACCTCACACAATGGATGGTCGAGAGCAGCGGAGGCAATGTCAGGCGAACTGGTGATGATGCGCATTTGTGCATTTACAGGCAGAGCGCGGACAAATTCGAGTACCGTCGTGCTGGAGTCCAGCAGCATTGTCGAATTTGGTGCAATTCTTTCAGCCGCGGCCATGGCGATCGCCTTTTTACCAGCGGTTTCATCCTTGGCGCGCTGTTGAAAGCTGCGAAAGCTTGAACTGCTGCGTGCCGCACCGCCATGGAAGCGTTGAACCAAACCTGCCTCCGACAGTTCACGCAAATCCCGGCGGATGGAATCCTCCGAAACGCCAAATTCCACCGCAACGGCGTTTGCCAGAACACGGCCGGATTCATTGACCCGTTTGAGGATCATGCTTTTTCGTTCATCCGGCGACAGGTCTTTGGTCATTAGGTGATGCTCTGCAACTGCACGGTTCCGCGCTCGGCACAGAACGTAATTGCACGCACCATATTGCACATATGGTTTCTTTTCAATGCCTGTTTATGCCGATATGTGCACAAATGGGCGTGCGCGTGTTATATCCGGTGATGAGAGGTGGTTCGTGGTTCGACAAGCTCACCATGAGGGAGAGCGAGGATGCAACGCTAATCTTGGAGATAGCAGATCAAAAAGATCACCCATCACGATAGTTGCAGAACTTGACTCCCGTTCATCACCCATCTCCCTCATGGTGAGCTTGTCGAACCACGCAACACCACCCCACCATCGCTCAACACCCTCACTCGTAAACGGCGAGCAGGTCCTTTGCATCTATCTGGTCACCCGCACGCACCAGAATTTCAGCCAGTGTTCCATCACGCTCGGCGCGCAAGGCTGTTTCCATCTTCATGGCTTCAATGGAAAGCAGCACGTCGCCCGCATTGACCTTCTGGCCGACCGTGACGCCCACGGTGGAAACAATACCCGGCATGGGCGCGCCGACGTGCTTGTCATTGCCAAGTTCCGCCTTGCGCCGGATACCAACACCGCTTGCACGGGTGCGGTCAGGCACTTTGACACGCCGTGGCTGGCCGTTCATTTCGAAGAACACGGTGACCATGCCCTTCTCATCCGGCTCACCCACAGCAAGATTACGCACAACCAGCGTCTTGCCTCGTTCAATATCGAGGAAGACTTCCTCTTCCTGCGCCAGACCATAGAAATAGACATGCGTCGGCAACACGCTTGTCGGGCCATAGGTCCCGTGCGTTACCGCAAAGTCGGTAAAGACCTTTGGATACATGAGATAGGATGCAAATTCCTGATCACTGACCTTGCGTTCCAGCTTCTCCTCGATCTCCTTACGCTCCGCCACAAGATCGGCAGGCGCCAGCAATGAGCCGGGCCGTTCTGTGAACGGCTTCTCGTCTTTCAATATCTTCTTCTGGATATCCTTCGGCCAACCCTTTGGCGGCTGGCCAAGATCGCCGCGCATCATCGATACGACGGAGTCGGGGAAGGAAATATCCTTATCCGGGTTCTTCACATCCGCAACCGACAGGTCCTGACTGACCATCATCAGCGCCATGTCGCCGACAACCTTCGACGAGGGCGTAACCTTGACGATATCGCCGAACATCTGGTTGACGTCGGCATAGGCCTGCGCCACCTCATGCCAGCGCGTCTCAAGGCCGAGCGAGCGCGCCTGTTCTTTCAGATTGGTAAACTGGCCTCCCGGCATTTCGTGCAGATAGACTTCCGACGCCGGGCCCTTCAGATCGCTTTCAAACGCCGCATATTGTGTACGCACCGCTTCCCAATAGAACGAAATGCGACGAATCCATTCCGGGTCAAGGCCGGGATCGCGCTCCGTACCCTTGAGCGCCTCGACAATCGAGCCAAGGCATGGCTGTGAGGTATTGCCTGACAGAGCATCCATGGCAGCGTCGACCACATCGACACCCGCATCCACGGCGGCAAGCACTGTCGCCGCCGAGATACCTGACGTGTCATGGGTATGGAAATGCAATGGCAGATCGGTTGCCTCGCGCAGTGCCTTAAACAATACCTTTGCAGCACCCGGTTTCAGCAAACCGGCCATATCCTTGATGGCGATAATGTGCGCCCCGGCCTTTTCGACTTCCTGCGCCAGACCGGTGTAATATTTCAGATCATACTGCGGCCGGGCCGAGTTCAGGATATCGCCGGTATAACAGATGGAAGCTTCACAGAGCTTGTTCTCTTCCAGCACCGCATCCATGGTGACACGCATATTCTCGACCCAGTTGAGACTGTCGAAAACGCGGAATACATCAACACCGCTACGCGCGGCCTGCTGCACGAAATACTTGACCACATTGTCAGGATAGCTCTTGTAACCAACACCATTGGCACCGCGCAAAAGCATCTGCAGCAGGATATTCGGCGCAGCTTCCCGCACTTCGGCCAGACGCTCCCACGGATCTTCAGTCAGAAAGCGCATGGAGACATCGAACGTCGCGCCGCCCCAGCATTCCAGCGAGAAAAGCTGCGGCAAAGCACGCGCATAGGTGCCTGCCACCCGGGCAATATCAAACGTGCGCACGCGTGTTGCCAGCAGGGACTGATGGCCGTCACGCATGGTGGTATCAGTAAACAGCGCGCGCTTTTCATTGCGCATCCACTCGCCGAACTTCTTTGGTCCAAGCTGATCGAGAAGCTGCTTGGTACCATCGGGAATAGGCGTTTCGATAAATGGCACCCGTGGCAGCGCCGCCTCTTCCGGTGGTGTCGCACGGCCTTTGGTTTCCGGATGGCCATTGACAGTCACATCGGCCAGATAGGTCAGAAGCTTGGTGGCACGGTCCTGCCGCTTCACCTGCTCGAACAGCTCAGGCGTCGTGTCAATGAACTTCGTCGTATAGCTATTATCGGCGAATTTCGGGTGGGTAATGATGGCTTCGAGGAAGGTCAGATTGGTGGCAACACCGCGAATACGGAACTCGCGCAGGGCGCGGTGCATACGCTGGATTGTTTCATCCGCTGTTGGCGACCAGGCGGTAATCTTTTCCAGAAGCGGATCGTAATAGCGGGTGATGACCGCGCCGGAATAGGCTGTGCCGCCGTCAAGCCGGATACCGAAGCCTGTCGCGCCACGATAGGCAGTGATACGGCCGTAATCCGGAATGAAATTCTGCTCAGGGTCTTCCGTGGTGATACGGCACTGCAAGGCATGGCCGTTCAGTTTGATGTCTTTCTGGGCAGGAACACCAGATTCCGGCGTGCCAATGGTGGCGCCTTCGAGAATACGAATCTGCGCCTTGACGATATCGATACCGGTAACTTCTTCGGTGACCGTATGCTCAACCTGAATGCGTGGATTGACCTCGATGAAATAGAACTGGTCCGTGTCGGAATCCATGAGGAATTCGATTGTACCCGCACCGATATAACTGGTTTCCTTGGCGATCTTCAGACCGTAATCCGCGATCTCCTTGCGCTGCGCCTCGTTGAGGTAAGGCGCAGGTGCGCGCTCGACAACTTTCTGGTTGCGCCGCTGGATTGAGCAGTCGCGCTCAAACAGATGCACCGCATTGCCATGGGTATCACCGAGAATTTGTACCTCGACATGGCGCGCCCGCTGCACCAGCTTTTCCAGATAGACTTCATCCTTGCCGAAAGCGGCCTTCGCCTCGCGCTTGCCCTCGGTTACCTCACGGGCAATATCGTCAGGCGAGAAAATGGCGCGCATGCCGCGACCACCGCCGCCCCACGACGCTTTCAGCATCACGGGATAGCCGATCGTTTCCGCCAGCTTCTTCACCTCGTCCATATCGTCAGGCAGCGGTTCCGTTGCCGGGACAACCGGAACGCCGATCTCGATAGCCAGATTACGCGCCGCAACCTTGTTGCCTAGGCGGCGCATGGTTTCGGGCTTCGGCCCAATGAATATGATCCCGGCTTCGCCGCACGCCTCGGCAAACTCCGGACTTTCGGAAAGCAACCCATAGCCCGGATGGATTGCATCCGCGCCTGATAGCTTTGCCACGCGGATGATTTCCTCAATCGACAGGTAGCTTTCAATCGGCCCCATATCCTTGGCAAGATGCGGTCCACGCCCAACCTGATAGGATTCATCCGCCTTAAAGCGGTGCAGCGCCAGCTTGTCTTCCTCTGCCCATATCGCCACGGTTTTCATGCCAAGCTCGTTGGCGGCACGGAAAACACGGATGGCAATTTCTGATCGATTGGCGACGAGGATTTTCTTGATAGGCAAAGCGAAAACTCCGAAATCTTATAGACGCAATATGAGCGATGAAACCCATGCTGGGCGGGGTGATTGCTGCACTGCAAACAATGCATATTGATCACAAGATAGTGAAATGTCCAACGGCAAAATGCCCCACATTTGGACAGCTATTTCACTGATTGTGTCGAGGCGAAAACTCATTGCTGGAAGTAAGTGTACTTGCCATCCGGCCCCTTTTTCCATTCATACATTACATAGCCGGGAAACTTCGGGTCCCCCTTCTCGTCAAAGGCGAGATCACCCAGAACGGTCTTGAAGGGACCATTGGCTTTCAGCGCCTTGGCGACTGCTTCCGGATCGTTTGATTTGACTGCCGTAGCGGCTGCGGCAATCGCCTGCGCCGCACCATAGGTGTAGAGCGTAAAGGCCTCAGGTTCGAAGCCTGTCGCACGGAATTTCTTGACCAGTTCATCATTGGCAGGATTGTTGCGCGGATCAGGGCCGAAGGTATTCAGTGTGCCTGCAATGGCATCACCGGCAATTGCTGCCAATTCATTGGAGACGATGGCGGCACCCGACATGAACTGCACTTTCAGGCCCTGATCGGCGAGTTGCCGGATAATCAGTCCGGCCTCCGTATGCAGACCGCCCCAATAGAGCAAGGTAACACCATTTTCCTTCGCCTTGGAAACAAGAGCCGAATAGTCCTTGTCGCCCGCATGCACGCCCTCGAACAGGACCTCCGTCATGCCATGGGCGTTGAGGGCCTTCTTCGTTTCATTGGCAAGTCCTTCGCCATAGGGTGTCTTGTCGTGAACAATGGCGACTTTGGCATCCTTGAAATGCTCGGCAATATAGGCACCAGCCACCACACCCTGTTGATCGTCGCGCCCACAGATGCGGAAAGCATTCCACAGTCCGCGCTCGGTGAAGTTGGGATTGGTCGAAGCGGGCGTTACCTGAAGAATGCCGTTCTCGGCATAAACATCCGAAGCGGGAATGGATACGCCGGAATTGTAATGCCCAATGACAAATTTGACGCCATCCGCCGCAAATTTATTGGCAATGGAAACGCCCTGCTTCGGATCGGATGCGTCATCGCCAAAGGTTAGAGTGACCTTTTCACCATTAATGCCTCCAGCAGCATTGATCTCCTCGAATGCCATCTCGGCACCCTTGCGCATCTGTGCGCCAAAAGCCGCATTAGGACCGGTCAGTGGCGCACCAATGCCGACCAGAATGTCCGCATGCGCCTGACTGGCCAGCATAAGCGTAATAGCGACCGCAACGCCCTGTAGTGACAATGATTTCATGCAACGGCTCCCCCTGCGCCTGAAAATAACATCAAAAGAGAAGGCAAAATCTTCAATGCGCAACATTTATTGCGTTGCACACGACACATAGTGCGCACAGCGAACTCAAATGTCCAAAACAAAATGCCCGGCACAAGGGCCGGGCATTTCGCATCTATCTAGAGATCGGAAAGGCTTACTGCTGAACGTAAGTGTACTTGCCGTCCTTGTCCTTCTTCCATTCATACATAACGTAGCCTGGAAGCTTTGGATCGCCCTTCTCGTCGAAGGAAATATCGCCCAGAACCGACTTGAACGGGCCTTTTTCCTTCAGAGCCTTGGCAACGGCCTGAGGATCATTCGACTTTGCAGCGGTTGCCGCTCCAACGATAGACTGCAGGGCCGCATAGGAATAAAGCGTGTAGGCTTCAGGCTCGAAACCGGCCTTACGGAACTTATCAACCAGTTCCTTATTGGCTGGGTTGGTGCGTGGATCGGGACCGAACGTATTCAGTGTACCGACAACGGCGTCACCGGCAATCGCGGCAAGCTCGTTGGTTACAATGCCATCGCCCGAGATGAACTTGACCTTGAGACCCTGATCAGCCAGCTGGCGGATAATCAGACCAGCTTCGGTGTGCAGGCCACCCCAATAAAGAACGGTAACACCGGCCTGTTTCGCCTTGGCGATGAGTGCCGAGAAATCCTTGTCGCCAACATTGACGCCTTCATAAAGGACTGGCTTCAGGCCCTTTGCTTCAATCGCCTTCTTGGTTTCATCGGCAAGACCCTGACCATAAGGCGTCTTGTCGTGAATAACGGCGATCTTCGCGTCTTTGAAATGCTCGGCAATATAGGCACCGGCAATGGCACCCTGCTGATCGTCACGACCGCATGTGCGGAATGTGTTCCACAGGCCGCGTTCGGTGAAAACAGGATTGGTTGCAGCAGGGGTTACTTCAACGATGCCGTTTTCCGCATAGACTTCTGATGCAGGAATGGAAACACCGGAGTTGAAGTGACCAATAACGAACTTGACGCCGTCGGCTGCGAACTTGTTGGCAACGGAAACACCCTGCTTGGCATCGGAAACGTCGTCGCCGAGAACGAATTTGATCTTTTCGCCATTAACGCCACCAGCAGCGTTTACGACTTCTGCAGCTGCTTCTGCACCCTTCTGAATCTGCGCGCCATAAGCGGCGTTCGGGCCGGTCAACGGAGCGCCGATACCGACCAGAAGATCAGCATAGGCATGACCGCCCAAAGCGAGCATTGCTGCAACGGCAACACTCGAGAACAGTGACTTCTTCATTTGAAAACTCCCATTTTCTAGGTACTTACGAAACCCCTAACGATAGGATTTTCCCATCGCTTGAAGACCACATTTGCCGATTTTCCGGCGGTTGTCACGCTGATTCATTTCGCGTCAGCGAGATTGATTAGACCCCTGTTCTGTCCTTGAATGAGAAGGGAGAAACTTTTTCATAGAGCCAATGATATTGCTGAACCATCTGGTTTGTACGGGTGTAGCGATAGCCCAATGTGCCGATGATAATCAGCACGATGGTATCGATGACGTAATAGTGCAGTGTCACCATTGTGCCCTCAAACAGGGCAAAATGGATGAAGCGTACGGCAACGCCCAGAAGCAGCATGTAGAAAATCAGTATCGTGTAGGAGCGCCACGTCTTGGCGCACGCCCGTCCCGCCATCCATGCGGCCCAGCCCCCCATGAGGCAGGTCACCAGCACAAACAGCCAGAGTGAGGATTCTTCGTACAGAATGCCTTGCATGGCAATGTTCCCCTTGCAGCACCGGACTTCCCAGACCCGCTGGAAAGCCGGTCCTATTCTTGTTAGTGACGTCCGCCTTCAAGATAGGCTGCGCGCACTTCCGGATTGGCGAGAAGGTCTTTGCTCGATCCACTCATCGTCACGATGCCATTGACCATCACATAGCCGCGGTCCGCCAGCTTCAACGCGCCGAAGGCGTTCTGCTCAACCAGAAACACGGTGAGACCCGTCGACCTGTTCAATTCCTTGATCGCCTCGAAAATATGCTTGATGATCAAAGGCGCAAGGCCAAGCGATGGTTCGTCCAGCAGGAGCAAACGCGGGCGCGCCATCAATGCCCGGCCAATGGCCAGCATCTGCTGCTCACCGCCCGACAAGGTGCCGCCACGCTGATTGATACGCTCCTTCAATCGCGGAAACAGCTCAAAGACCTTGCGCACGTCCTCGTCATAAAATTCCAGATTATCGAGGCTGGCACCCATCTGCAGGTTTTCCTGCACGGTCATGCGCGGGAAAATACGGCGGCCTTCCGGCGACTGGGCAATACGCAAGCGCGCGATCTCATGCGTCGGCATTTGCGTAATATCCCTGCCGTCGAACATCACACGGCCGGTGCGGGCACGCGGCATGCCGAAAATGGTCATCATCAGCGTCGACTTGCCGGCACCATTGGCGCCGATCAGCGTGACGATTTCTCCCGCATCCGCATGGACGCTGACACCGCTGAGCGCACGGATATTGCCGTAATAAGTTTCAACATTCTCGATACTGAGAAGGGCTCCGCTCTTCGGAAGAGGTTGTGTTTGCGACATTACTTAGCCCCTCCGGTCTTTTTCGCAGCCGGTTTAATCTGGCTTTCTTTAGCAAGCTTCTTGGCCTGGCCGATCCAGTCTTCGCGTGCGATACGCCCGTCAAAGGCAAGATAGGCTTCGGCCGCGATCACATCGGCTTTCTTCCACGCGGCAATCTGGTCGAAGTGGAAAATACCATGTTCGTTGAGCTTACGCTCGTTAACCGGACCAATCCCTTTGATCACAATCAGACTGTCCGGCTTGCCACCGCGCGGCGCGGTGAGTGCATTGGATGTTGCTCCCGCCTTGATGGCTGGATCAACAGGCTTCGCAACCGTCTTTGCTTTCGCAGGTGCTTTGGCAGTGGCCGGTTTGGCTGGCGCTGCCTTTGCCGCTTTCGTTGCAGGCGTGGATATGAGCGGCGCAGCGGATGGTTCCGCATGGGTCACTTCGATTTCGTGGATGGCTTCGGTCGACAACAGATCAACCGCTGCCGTGATGTCATCACTGCCGGTTGCCGCGGCGTGCTCAATCAGTTCGACGACCTCTTCGTCCTCGACACCGAGATAAGCCGCAATAACCTTCGGATCGTTCTTTACCGTTTCAGGCGTACCGTCGGAAATCTTGGTGCCATACTCCAGAACGATGACATGATCGGAGATTTCCATCACCACCGACATGTCGTGCTCGATCAGGATGATGGATGTTCCGGTCTCTTTGCGGATATTCAGCAGGAGCTGATTAAGCTCCGCCGATTCACGCGCATTGAGGCCCGCTGCAGGTTCATCCAGGCAGAGAAGCTCGGGATCGGTACACATGGCACGGGCAATCTCGAGACGCCGCTGCGCACCATAGGGCAGATCGCCCGCAGGATCATCGGCGCGGTCAACCAGATTGATCTTTTCCAGCCAGAAGCGAGCCTTTTCGATCGCATCCGCAGCGGCCTTCTTATAGGTCGGAAAGCCGAGAAGACCGAGGATCGTATAGCCCGATGACAACATCAGCGGATTGTGCTGGGCAACCAGAAGATTTTCCAGAACCGTCAAACCCGAGAACAACCGGATATTCTGGAACGTACGCGCCACCTTCGCCTTCTTGGTGATGACGAAATCGCTCATGCGCTCCAGAAGATATGTTTCGCCATTGTCGCGGGTCATGGTCAACATGCCCTCAGTCGGCTTGTAGAAACCGGTGATGCAATTGAAGACCGTGGTCTTCCCCGCACCGTTCGGGCCGATCAGGGCAGTAATGTCCCCGCGTTTGGCTTCAAAGTTCAAATCATTGATGGCAACGAGGCCACCAAACTTCATCGAGAGATGCTCAACGCGCAGCACGGCATTGGGATTGTTACGCACTTCCGAAACCATCAGCCGTGCCCTTCTTTCGTAAACTCGCTGGAGATCATCTTACGTTCATGCAGAAAGGCGCTCGGTTCTCGATTGCCGACAAACCCGCGTGGCTTCCACACCATGACCACAATCATGGCGAGACCGAACAACAGCATACGATAGAGCTCCGGCGTAAAGTCATTGCCAAAGATCAGCTTGAGGAATTCCAGTTCGCGCAACAGCTCTGTGCCGCCGATCATCACAGCCGCAGCGATGGCAATACCGATGAGCGAGCCCATACCGCCAAGCACCACGATGGCAAGAATGATTGCCGATTCAAGGAACACGAAGGATTCGGGGCTGACGAAGCCCTGACGGGCAGCGAAGAACGATCCGGCAAAACCACCGAACATTGCACCCGTGGCAAAAGCCGTGAGCTTCGTCGTTGTCGTATTGATGCCGAGCGAACGGCAGGCAATTTCGTCTTCACGCAAGGCTTCCCAAGCACGGCCGATCGGCATACGGCGCAGACGGATCGTTACCCAGGCTGTCAGCAGCGCAAGGAACAGGATGAGGTAATAGAGGAAGATTTTGTAGTAGACGCCGGAGTTCGGCAGCCCGAAGGTCGCGGCAAAACCGGTGGGTCCAGTTGTGAAAGGAATACCAAACAGCGTGGCCTTGGCAATGCCGGATACACCGAATGTGCCCTTGGTCACCACGGTCCAGTTGATCAGCACCAGCCGGATGATTTCACCGAAAGCCAACGTGACGATGGCCAGATAGTCGCCGCGTAGCCGCAGCACGGGGAAGCCAAGAACAATACCCCACATGGCGGCAAAAATACCGGCCATTGGCAATAGCAGCCAGAAAGAAAGGCCGAAATGCGTGGAGAGCAAAGCGTAGGAATAGGCACCCACGGCATAGAAGGCGACATAACCAAGATCGAGCAGACCGGCGAGGCCCACAACGATATTGAGACCCCACGCCAACATCACATAGATCAGAATCTGGATGCCGAAATTATCGACATATTTTAGCGAGCCCTGCACACCACTCTGGAACGCCCATTGTCCCGTCGCTGCAAAATTGATCAACGCGAGGATAAGGATCACCAGAAACGGATAGATGAACAGCAAAGCCAAGCCAAAGCGTGAGACCGTTGCCTTGAGCGAGCGACGGTCAGCTTTGGCAGCGGCAGACACTTTTGATTTCGCCAGCTTTGCCCGTTCCCGTGAGGGCGTGATGAAAGCTGCGAAAATAAAGCGGCCAATCGCAGCCACGGCTACGAAGATCGCCAGCAGGCCCCAGCGCTGAACAAGGACAAGCTCATTGTTGATGTTCTGGTCGGTGCGGAAACCGACAACGAGGAAGAACAGACCGAAGGCGATCAACCCGGCGAAAACCGCCTCTTTGGTGGCCTTGAGGTAGACGGAATCCTGTCCTGAAGCTTGGATATCAGCCATAAGCTTAAACCTTTTCGACTTCGGGCCGACCAAGAATGCCGGAGGGCAGGAAGATCAGGACGATTGCAAGGATGGAGAAAGCAGCCACGTCCTTGTAATCAATGGAGAAATAAGCGGACCACAGCGCCTCGATCAATCCGATCAGCAATCCACCCACGACAGCGCCGGGCAATGAGCCGATACCGCCGAGCACCGCAGCCGTAAACGCCTTGACGCCGGGTGTAAAACCATCGGTGAAGGAGATAACGCCGTAGAACATGAGGTAGAGCGTTCCAGCGACAGCTGCGAGCATGGCGCCCATGACGAAGGTCATGGAGATCGTCTTGTCCACATCGATGCCGAGCAGCGCTGCCATCTTGCGGTCCTGCTCACAGGAACGCTGTGCACGGCCAAGCGTGGTGCGGTTGACGAGATACCAGAATGCGGCAAGCAGGATTGCGGTTACCACGACGATGACCATCTGCTTGTAGGCGATGGTGATGCCTGTTCCGTAGATGGTAATGCCGCCATTAACGAGCGGAGGAATCGGCTTGTTGCGCGGACCCTGTGTGACCTGCACGAAATTTGACAGGGCAATCGACATGCCGATCGCCGTGATCAACGGCGCGAGGCGGAACGAGCCGCGCAATGGCCGGTATGCCAGACGTTCGATTGTCCAGCTCCAAAGCCCTGTCAGCAGCATGGCGACAAGCATCATCAGGAGCAGTGCAAGCACAACAGGCACACCGCCAATAAAAGTGGTTAAAGCAAGAAAAACGATCATCGCCATAAACGCGCCAAGCATGAAAACATCGCCATGGGCGAAGTTGATCATGCCGATGATCCCGTAGACCATCGTGTAGCCGATTGCGATTAGGCCGTAGATTGAACCTAGTGTCAGACCGTTGATCGCTTGCTGGATGAAGTACTCCATCGCAACGATACCCCTCATTTTCATTGGGAAGTTTCTTATCCGGTTTTTTTATCCGGTTCCCATTTACCCCAACTTCTTTACACGTAACGTCTGCGTTAAAGAAAGCAACAGCTTTTTTACTGCAAACAGCGGCTTCACATTTGCTGGCACACTCTGTGCGAAATTTTTCACCAAATTTTCATCGATCATTGACGAAACTTATGGCAGATGCCTCATATTTAACGGAATTACCTATCCCCGCCTTATTGTCCTGATGGGTCTGGCCAACCTCACTTGACCACAAATCCGTGAGCGAAGGGATCGCGATCATCAATGAAGATCGTGTTGTAACCGGTCATCCGTGCCCAGCCCGCAACCGACGGTATGATTGCCTGCCGTTCGCCCACATTTGTCGCCGCCTCGACGCGGCCGTGGAACAGAGATCCGATGATTGATTCGTGCACGAAGTCATCACCGGGCTTCAATTTTCCTTTTGCCGCCAGTTGCGCCATACGGGCTGATGTGCCGGTTCCGCAGGGTGAACGGTCAATCGCCTTGTCGCCGTAGAATACCGCATTGCGCGCATGCGCTTCCGGCTTGGTCGGCGCACCGGTCCACAAAATGTGACTGAGCTTGTTGATATCTGGTTTTTCCGGATGCTGGAACGAATAGCGTTCGTTCAACCGCTCGCGCAGGACTGGGCTCCAGCCAATGAGATCAAGCGCGCGATAATCCGCCATATCGCGGAAGTTTTTCTGCGGATCGACAATCGCATAGAAGTTGCCGCCATAGGCAACGTCCACATGCAGCGTTCCAAGATCAGGGCATTCAACTTCGAGGCCTTCTGCATATAGAAAGGCCGGAACATTGGTGATGCGCACGCCGGTGACATATTCGCCTTCCTGCGTGTATTCGGCGACCACCAGACCGGCAGGTGTATCAAGCCGCAGCATGCCCGGCGTTTTCGGCGTGATCAACCCGTGTTCGATGGCCATCGTCACGGTACCGATGGTGCCATGCCCGCACATGGGCAGACAGCCCGATGTTTCGATGAACAGCACCGCCACGTCGCAATCATCGCGGGTTGGCGGATAAAGGATTGAGCCGGACATCATGTCATGTCCGCGCGGCTCAAACATCAGACCCGTGCGAATCCAGTCGAATTCACGCAGGAAATGCGCGCGCTTTTCCATCATGTTTGAACCGGTCAGGTTTGGCCCTCCACCCGCCACGAGGCGGACCGGGTTGCCGCAGGTGTGACCATCGACACAAAAGAAAGAATGACGCGCCATGATATTCTCGAAGTCCTAAAAGCGTTGCGGGTAAAACGGATCGATCGGGATAGCGGGTGTGCGGCCCTCGACCAGATCACAAATGAGGCGGCCCGTGGCAGCGGACTGGGTCAATCCCAGATGACCGTGACCAAAGGCATAGAGAATATTCTTGCTTCGTTTTGCGTAGCCAATCACCG
Organism: Phyllobacterium sp. TAF24; assembly: GCF_052113785.1. NCBI lineage: Bacteria > Pseudomonadati > Pseudomonadota > Alphaproteobacteria > Hyphomicrobiales > Phyllobacteriaceae > Phyllobacterium > Phyllobacterium sp. TAF24. The sequence continues at coordinate 121,805 of NZ_JBFRDN010000002.1, forward strand.
GCAGGGAATCGGGCATGGACGGACGATATCCCATCCACTGGCGACCGCCAGAGATATCAAGATCGGGCAAGAAGGTTTTGGCTTTTTGCAACATGACTTCCGAGCGCTTGTAGTTGGGTGGCAGGTCCAGTCCGCCCAATTCCACCGCACCGCCAACGCGCACACCGGTTTCGAGCGGCGTCACAACAAAGCCATGGCCGGAAAAAATCAACTGGCATTTGACGTCTATCGCACCCGTTGGCAGGGTCGTGTTGTAGCCACGCTCCGTATCAAGCGGGATATAATCGCCCAGATGCCTTGCCAAGCGGTGCGACCAGGCACCCGCAGCAATAATAAGCTTGTCCGCTTCGATGATCCGCCCATCTGCAAGCTTGACTGTCCCGCCAGCATTATCAGCTGCAACTGAAACGACATCGGCGCGTTCGAACCGCGCGCCAAGTTTTTCCGCATAGGCCCACAGGCCTTTGCCAACATGCTGGGGATCACTGACTGTTTTCCATCCGGGAACGAAGGTTCCCGCAACAAAGCGTGGCGACAGGCCCGGCTGGGATTCAGCCAATGCCTCGCCACGCAGATGTTCGAACGCTATTCCAGCTTTGTCGCGCGCAGCCCAGCCGGGCAATGACAGATTAAGTTCGTGCTCGCTCTCGTAGAGTTCAAGCGAACCGTCTTCGCGTACCATATGCCGTATACCGGCACGCTGCATCAACCCAAGCATCTCAGGTTCGGCAAGACGCATCATTGCGCCCTGAGCTATGGTTGTTCGCTCCAATACATCGGGACGGCTGGCGCGCCAGAACCGGTAGAGCCACGGCGCCAGCTTCGGCAAATAGGAAGGCCGGATGGTGAAAGGCCCGAGCGGGTCCATCAACCAGCCCGGAACCTTGCCCATGACCCCTTTCGAGGCCATAGGCAGAATGTCGGAGAAGGCAAGCGCCCCGGCATTGCCGGAGCTTGTACCTTCGCAAATGCCCTGTCGGTCAATCACCAGAACCTTGCGTCCGGCTTCACCAAGAAAAGCCGCGATAGCGATGCCGACAATGCCGGCACCGATAATGACAATATCCTGCTTGTCCCAGCGGGCGCTCATTGCCTGATCTCAGAGAACAGGCAGTTTTGGCCGTGATGCGATCGCATCCTTGACGATCTTGTCGACAGCCGCCCGGCGTTCACCGCGCAGTGGCTGGCGCGGCAGGCGCACACGATCATTGGTTCCAATTTCATGGACTTCCGCCAATTTGATGTTCTGCACAAGATAGGTGGAGACATCAAGGTCGAGCAAGGGGCGGAACCAGCGATAAATCTCAAGCGCTTCCGCATAGCGGCCTGCACCAATGAGCTTATAGATCGCAACCGTTTCCTTTGGAAATGCGGTAACGAGCCCGGCAACCCAGCCGATGGCACCGGTTGTCAGCGCTTCGAAAGCAAGATTGTCAACGCCGGTAAAGAGATCAAAACGCGTACCGAATGTGTTGATGATATCGCTCGTGCGGCGCACATCGTCCGATGATTCCTTGATCGCCACGAAATGCTTGTCCGATGCAAGCTCGGCCAGAATTTCGCTGGTGATGTCGACGCGGTAAGCAATGCGGTTGGAATAGATCATCACAGGCAGATCACCGGCGGCTGCAACAGCCTTGAGGGTCGTGACGGTTTCTTCCGGATCGGTATGATAAATCGGGCTTGGAACCAGCATCAGCCCATCGGCACCGGCCTTGGCGGCCCGCTTGGCCAGCGCAGCGCCATCGCGTGTCGCAGCTTCATTGATGGTCAGAAGAACGGGCTTGCCCTTGGCGACGTTTTGCGCGGTCTTCAGCACTTCAAGCTTTTCGTCATGGCTCAGCATCGGGCCTTCGCCCAGCGAGCCTGCAACGATCAGGCCATCGCAACCCGCATCCATCAGGAGAGAGAAGCAACGTTCCATTTCCTTGTGATCGAGTTTATCATCATCTGTGAATTTGGTTGTAACAGCAGGGAAAACGCCTGACCACATGTCTCTTCTCCTTCTTGATATATCAGAAATATATCTGTAGAGCGTGTGGCTGTCAATTGCCTTGAATAGAAAGTTTGTCTGATGGATCAAACCACCGCCCACTCCATTGCCCAAACAGGAGAGAGTCTTGCCGATCTGGCCTATCGCCAGATTGAGGAGATGATCGTGACGTTGAAGCTGGAGCCGGGAGCGATCGTCAATGAACGAACCCTGACGGATATGACCAATATGGGCCGCACGCCCGTGCGCGAGGCCGTGCAGAAACTGGCTTGGGAAGGCCTGATGGAAATTCGCCCGCGCTCGGGTATCGCCATTTCAGCGCTTAATCCGCAGGATTTCGCCAAGGTTCTCGATGTCCGCGAGGGTGTGGAGCGGGTTCTTGCACGGGGTGCCGCGCTCTATGGCGCAGCCCTGCATTACGAGCGGCTTAAGGCGGCGGCCGATGCGATGACGGCTGCTCGAAGCGGTAATGATGTGATTGGCTTTCTCAACGCCGACAAGATTTTCGATACGGTATTGGGACAGGCTGCGGAAAATCCTTACGCCGCCCGCCTCGCCTCCCCGCTGCAAACCCATAGCCGCCGCTTCTGGTTCCGCCTGCAGCGACCCGGAAGTCTGGAGCAATCGGCAGGCGCGCACACGGCTCTCATCCACGCAATCATCACCCGCGAACCGGATAAGGCTGCCGATGAGGCAAGCCGCTTGATTGGTTATCTCAGGACATTGGCTCCATAAGTCAGGGTCAAACAAAAACCGCCCGGTTATGAACCGGGCGGTGATTTGATCAAGTCACAAAGTGACTTATTTCATCGTCGGAATAACGAACTCAGCACCATCCTTGACGCCTGACGGCCAACGCGAGGTGACAGTCTTGGTCTTGGTGTAGAAGCGGAAAGCATCGGGACCGTGTTGGTTCAGATCACCAAAGCCGGAACCCTTCCAACCGCCAAATGTGTAGTAAGCAATCGGAACCGGGATTGGCACATTGATGCCGACCATGCCGACCTGTACACGCGAGGCGAAGTCACGGGCGGCGTCGCCGTCACGGGTAAAGATCGCAACGCCATTGCCATATTCGTGTTCGTTCGGCAGGCGGATCGCATCTTCATAGGTATCGGCGCGGACAATGCCGAGAACCGGTCCAAAGATTTCTTCCTTGTAGATGCGCATATCGGGCGTAACGTGGTCGAACAGGCAGCCACCCATATAGTAGCCGTTTTCATAGCCCTGCATCTTGAAGCCACGACCATCAACAACAAGCTTGGCGCCTTCCTTGATACCGAGATCCACATAGCCCTTGATGCGATCAAGTGCCTGCTGCGTGACAACAGGACCGTAATCCGCGGTCATATCGGTCGATGGACCAACCTTCAGGCTTTCGACGCGCGGAATAAGACGCTCAACGAGACGATCTGCCGTATCTTTGCCAACAGGGACGGCAACGGAAATCGCCATGCAGCGTTCGCCAGCCGAACCGTAACCGGCACCGATGAGTGCGTCGACCGTCTGGTCCATATCCGCATCAGGCATGATGATCATGTGGTTCTTGGCACCGCCGAAACACTGGGCGCGCTTGCCGTTGGCCGTCGCACGCGAATAAATGTATTGGGCAATCGGCGTTGAACCAACAAAGCCAACAGCCTTGATATCAGGATCATCAAGAATGGTGTCGACGGCTTCCTTGTCGCCATTGATGACATTGAAGATACCTGCTGGCAAACCGGCCTCAATGAAGAGTTCGGCCAGACGCATCGGCACGCCCGGATCGCGTTCGGAAGGCTTCAGGATGAAGGCGTTGCCCGAAGCAATCGCTGGACCGGCCTTCCACAGCGGAATCATCGCTGGGAAGTTGAACGGCGTGATACCGGCGACAACGCCAAGTGGCTGGCGCATGGAGTAAACATCGATGCCTGTGCCCGCATTGTCGGTGAATTCACCCTTGAGCATATGGGCTGAACCCAGGCAAACCTCGACCACTTCCAGACCGCGCTGAATATCGCCCTTGGCATCAGGAATGGTCTTGCCATGCTCGCGCGCCAGAAGTTCTGCAAGGGAATCATATTCAGCTTCCACGAGATCAAGGAACTTGCGCAAAACGCGCGCGCGGCGCTGCGGATTGGTGGCAGCCCATGCAGGCTGCGCTGCCTTGGCATTGGCAATGGCGGCGCGCACTTCACCAGGTGTTGCCAATGCGACACGGCCCTGCACGGTGCCGTCCATTGGCTGGAAAATCTCGGTCGTGCGACCGCTTGTTCCGGCAACATGCTTGCCACCGATAAAATGTCCAACTTCACGCATTGCGAGCAACCTCCCTATGATTGATTGAATTTCGTTACCCTATCATCGCGCTTCAAAATTTTTATTGCAAGCCGAGCAAAAGCGTATCCGTTGTGCAAAAATTGAAGTACCACTGCATGAGGAGGCTCATTCATGAACTGGGACGATGTACGGGTTTTTCTGAGTGTGGCGCGCTCGGGGCAAATACTGGGAGCAGCCAAGCGACTTGGCGTCAATCATGCGACAGTCGCACGCCGCCTGACCGCGCTTGAGAATGACATAAACACCAAGCTTCTGACCCGCCGTACCAATGGCTGCGAATTGACCCATGCGGGAGAGGAATTTCTTCTGTCTGCGGAGCGTATGGAAGCCGAAATGCTGGCGATCCGCTCCTCCTTGGGCGATGCGGATGTGTCAATTTCAGGGTCGGTGCGTATCGGAGCACCTGATGGCTTCGGCGTATCGTTTCTTGCGCCGCGCCTCGCCACCCTGACTGCCCGCTATCCCGACCTGAAAATCCAGCTCGTTCCCGTCCCCCGCTCTTTCTCATTGTCGCGGCGCGAGGCGGATATTGCCATAACCGTTGACCGGCCGGATCAGGGTCGTCTCGTGGCGAAAAAGCTCGTCGATTATACACTCTGTCTTTATGCCAGCCGTTCATATCTCGCAGAACACCCAGCACCGCAAAACATAGAAGATCTCGCAAAGCATCGATTGGTTGGTTACGTCGATGATCTCGTCATCAGCCCCTCGCTTAATTATGCGCCGGAAATCACCCGCGACTGGCGTCCCGCATTTGAAATTTCCAGCGCCATCGGTCAGGTCGAGGCTGTTAAAGCGGGTGCCGGGATCGGTATCCTGCATACATTCATTGCCCGGGAATATTCCGATCTTGTGCCGGTGCTGCCGGAACGCACCATTCACCGCTCCTATTGGCTCGCCTATCATGAATCTGTGCGCACACTCCGGCGCATCACAGCCGTCTCCAGCTTCATTTCCGATCTGGTGAACAGTGAGACTGGACGCTTCACCTGACAAAGCATAACAAGCAACGGTAGAAATGTGATTGACCGGCGTGGAACAAACTCCACAATTGCGCCTTGAACACATGTAGGTTCGACATGTGTTGTCATCATATCGGAGAGGGAAAATGTACCGATATTTACTAGCTTTGGCTGTTACCCTGGGGGGTATGCAGTTCGTAACGGTGCCTGAAGCCCAGGCACAGGAACGCGCCGTAAGGTGCGAATCACGCAAGTTCCGCTACAATGAATGCGATGCTGATATGCGCCGGCCGCGTATTATCAGGCAGCTTTCCGGTTCGCCTTGCATTCCCGGTCAGAGCTGGGGCTTTAGCCGCGGCAGGATTTGGGTAGACAAGGGTTGCGGTGCTGTTTTTGCCGATAGTGGCGGACGTCCGCGCTGGCGTGACCAGGATGATCGTCCTCGGCGGGATGATCGCTATCCGCGCCGCGATGATCGTCGCAACTATGGCGATGATCGTTATTACCAGCCTGACGATTATTGATCGAAATCACCAATCTTGTTTTCGCCATCTCCTATGGAGGTGGCGAAACTCCATTAGACCCTGTGATAAGGGTGGCCTGAAAGAATAGTCGTCGCCCGGTACAGCTGCTCCGCCACGAGAATACGGACGATCTGATGCGGCCACGTCATGGCACCGAGTGCCAAAACAAGATCGGCACGAGCCCGCAGCGAGGCATCATGACCATCGGGCCCCCCAATCGCCAGAAGCAGTTGCCGTTTACCATCATCGCGAAAACGGGCTATGGCATTGGCGAAGTCTTCTGACGGCATGGTTTTGCCACGCTCGTCGAGAAGGACAAGAACCCCGCCCTGATCAAGCGCTTCAAGCACTTTCGCCGATTCTTCCTGCTTGCGCAGCTCCGGCTGCTGGGCGCGGCTTTCAGTGATTTCCGTAACTGTATTGAATTCAAGACCGAGTGGAGAACCGGTCTTTTTCAACCGGTCGAAATAGCGGTCTGCCAGTTCCCGTTCGGGGCCAGATTTCATCCGGCCCACGGCAAAAACGGTGATACGCATGGCACACTCCAGTCTTACGTCACTCTGCGCAAACTATAACGCCCCGGTCAATGACCGGTCCAGATCCAGTAAGCCGTTTAAAGCGTCCACAAATGGCTTGATGCCCGGACGCTTCAATCCGTCAGAACTTTCTCACACCAGAGCGGTTTCGTGTGCCGTTACGGCACACGCGGTTCTAGTGTACGGTTTCCCCGTCGAGTTCGGGAGCAAGCCACATCTTTTCAAGATTGTAGAACTCACGCACCTCAGGACGGAAAATATGAATGATGATATCGCCCGTGTCGATCAGCACCCAATCACCGCTGGCAAGACCCTCAACCTTCGCATTATTGCTGTGACCGCTTTCCTTCAGGGCACGCAGGAGCTGATCAGCCACCGCCGTTACGTGACGGTGTGAACGACCTGATGCGATGACCATATGGTCGCCGATGACAGATTTTCCACGAAGATCGATGGGGACAATTTTTTCAGCCTTGGAGTCATCGAGACTGGCAAGGACTGTCTGGAGGGCAAGAGAAACGGAAGTTTCACCGTTCATCTCCGCCGTTGAAGGTGCCAAGGCATCCTTCTTCTGAATTGCTGTTCTCAGTGTATTTCCTTTCCAATAAGAACAACGCGCCGCAGCCTTTAATCGTGCTGCACGTTGTTAAGATAGGCAGAGTCGCATGACACTTTCAAGACGTGACGACCGAACCTTTGTTCACGATTTCATTCCTGCTGTTTTGCCGCCCCGTTACGTATCGCCGTCGATGACAGCGAAGACCGTGGTCCATGGATGAAAGTCCATGCTGGTGCAGGTGCCCGCGCCAGCAGCGGTGCGTCTTCCTCATCGAAACGGGCATAGTCGAAAGTCTTGGCCATCCGCGATGACAGGAACGCCAAAGTCGAACCCGGACGGTCAATCACGGCAATAGGGAATGTCATGGCGATCTTCTGCCAGCGCTGCCAGCGGTGAAAATCCGCAAGATTGTCGGCGCCCATGATCCAGACAAAATTGACACCCGGATTGCGTGCCTTGATCAAGGCCAGCGTATCGGCCGTATAGCGAACATTATAAGCAGCCTCGAACGCAGTCACCTTGATGCGCGGATCATGCACCTGACGTTCGCACAGTTTAAGCCGTTCGGCCAGTGGTGCCAGATGGCGTTGGTCCTTCAGCGGATTACCCGGCGTAACAATCCACCAGAGCTGATCAAGCTGCAGCCGGCGCAATGAAATTTCCGCCACCAGCGCATGGCCCGCATGGGGTGGATTGAATGACCCGCCAAATAACCCGACGGTCATCCCCTTTTCAACGAAGGGCATGCGCAATTGCGCAGCGCTCACCCCCGGAAAATCGTGACGTAACGCCTCAATGGATGTCACGGGCGGATCTGGCCGTTACCGCGAACGCGGTATTTGAACGAGGTCAATTGCTCAACCCCCACCGGACCACGCGCATGCATCTTGCCGGTAGCAATACCGATTTCTGCACCCATGCCAAATTCGCCGCCATCGGCAAATTGCGTCGAAGCGTTATGTAACAGGATCGCCGAGTCGATTTCGTTGAAGAATTGCTCGACCACATGCACATCCTCGGCAATGACAGCCTCCGTGTGGTGCGATGAGTAGCGGTTGATATGCTCGATAGCATCACCGATCCCATCAACCAGTTTCACCGAGATAATGGCATCGAGATATTCTGTCGACCAGTCTTCTTCGCTCGCAGGTTTCGCTTCGGCAAAAAGTGCGACGACGCCTTCATCCCCACGGATCTCGCAGCCCGCCTGATGCAAATCCTCCAGCAATGGCAAAAGACGCACCGGCGCAATCAGCCGGTCCAGAAGCAGGGTCTCTGCCGAACCGCACACGCCGGTCCGGCGCATCTTGGCATTGACGATAATCCGACGCGCCATTTCAAGATCGGCAGAGGCGTCGACATAGACGTGGCAGAGCCCTTCCAGATGCGCAAAGACCGGAACCCGCGCTTCCGCTTGCACACGGGCGACAAGGCTCCGGCCACCACGCGGAATAATCACATCAAGATTTCCGTCCAGTCCTTTGAGCATTTCACCAACCGCAGCGCGGTCTGTCACCGGAACAAGCTGAATGGCATCTTTAGGCAGGCCCGCCGCCTCAAGACCTTCGATCAATGCCGTATGGATCGCACGCGATGAGTGGGCAGAATCGGACCCGCCACGCAGAATGACGGCATTGCCGGATTTCAGGCAAAGCGCGCCCGCATCGGCGGTCACATTCGGGCGGCTTTCATAAATCACACCAATAACGCCAAGCGGCGTGCGCACGCGCTCAATATGCAGGCCATTGGGCCGATCCCATTCGGCAATGATATCGCCAACCGGGTCTTTGAGCGCGGCAATCGTTCGGATGCTTTCCGAAATCGAGGCAACACGGCCAGCATCGAGTTTCAGCCGATCGAGCAGCGAAACAGCCATCCCAGCTTTTTCGCCATTGGCCATATCCCGGCTGTTGGCTTGCAAAATCTCTGCGGCATGGCGATCCACGGCGTCAGCCATGGCGATCAACGCTGTCATTTTCTGTTCCGGCGATGCGATCGACAGGGGCTGGGCAGCGGCACGGGCTCTGCGGCCAATTCCGGCCATCAGTTCAGCAACGTCGTCAATCGACTCGACTCGTCCCAGCATCTTTCACTCCTTCGCAGCACGTTTTGCTGCGCGCATAACCAGATCATCCCGGTGGATCATCGCGGAACGGGCATCATAACCAAGGATCGTGGCAATCTCATTGGTTTTCCGCCCCGCAATCTTTACGGCATCCCCGGCATCATAAGCAATAAGGCCGCGCGCTGCTTCGCGTCCGTCAGGCCCCACCACGGCAACCGTATCGCCGCGCGTGAACTGTCCGGCCACCTCGCGTACACCCGCCGCCAGAAGTGATTTGCCCGATTTAAGTGCTACGAGCGCACCCTCATCGATCACCAGCCGGCCCGCCGGTTCAAGATTGCCTGATATCCAGGTCTTCCACGCATTGACAGGATTTGAGCTTGGCTTGAACAGTGTCGACCGCTCGCCCGCATCGATAGCGCCCAAGGGATGCATACGCGTACCCGAGGCAATGATCATCGCCGTCCCCGCCGCATTGGCAATCTTACCCGCGTCGAGCTTGGTTTTCATGCCGCCGCGCGAATATTCCGAAGCGGCAGCGCCTGCCATAGCTTCAATATCAGGCGTAATCGCATCGACCACCGGCAGAAACTGCGCATCGGGGTTCTGATGTGGTGGAGCAGTGTAAAGTCCATCAATGTCAGACAAAAGGATCAGAAGATCAGCGCCCATCATCGTCGCAACGCGGGCAGCAAGACGATCATTGTCGCCATAGCGGATTTCAGTCGTCGCCACCGTGTCATTTTCATTGATGACTGGCACGGCCTTGAGCCGCAGCAATGTGCCAACCGTGGCACGGGCATTGAGATAGCGGCGGCGCTCTTCCGTGTCGGACAGCGTCAAAAGGATTTGCCCCGCCCGCAATTGATGATGGCCCAGCACCTCGGCATAGGCCTTGGCAAGCTCGATCTGACCTGCCGCGGCAGCAGCTTGGCTTTCCTCCAGCCGCAAGGCGCCCTTTGGCAATCCAAGCACAGTTCGTCCCAGCGCAATGGCCCCGGAGGAGACGATCATCACCTCGACACCCGCCTGCACCAGCCGCGCCACATCGCTCCCAAGGCTTTCCAGCCAATCGCGCTTCAATCCCTTGGAGCGGTCCACCAGCAAGGCCGAGCCGATCTTGACCACGATCCGCCGGTAGCCTGAGAGTTTGAGAGGGATATTGGTGGTCATTCACCCCCCTCTGCCCTGTCGGGCATCTCCCCCACAAGGGGGGAGATCAGCTGTCTGTACTGCCTTTGCACAATTTGAAACGTTTCCGGTTGTGCAAAGGCGTTTATGCCAATGTGATCTCCCCCCTTGTGGGGGAGATGTCCGACAGGACAGAGAGGGGTAAGCCACAAGACGATTTCTTCCGCAAACATCATGCTACTCAATATTTGAAGCGGGTATCGACCTCTACCGGGGCCTCTGACTGACGCGATTCCAGAATGATCGCTGACAGTGCCCGCAAGACCTGCTCAACACCCTCGCGACTGACCGCAGACAACAGCATCGGCTCACGCCCGGCTGCCTTTTTCAGCGCTGCAATCTTCTTCTTGCGCGCAGCGGCATCCAGCGTATCGATCTGGCTCAGTGCCACGATCTCAAGCTTGTCAGCCAGTCCGTGACCATAGGCCTCAAGCTCAGTGCGCACCGTTTTATAGGCTTGCGCAACATTCTCTTCCTGTGCCGAAACAAGATGCAGGAGGACCCGCGTACGCTCCACATGGCCAAGGAATCGGTCGCCAATGCCCACGCCCTCATGCGCGCCTTCGATAAGTCCTGGAATATCGGCAATGACAAATTCGCGCGCATCGATGCGGGCAACACCAAGGTTTGGATGCAACGTCGTGAACGGATAGTCAGCGATTTTCGGTTTAGCCGCCGTCACACTGGCAAGAAAAGTCGACTTGCCAGCATTGGGCTTGCCCAGAAGACCGGCATCGGCGATCAACTTCAGCCGCAGCCACAAATTGCGCTCTTCGCCCTCAAGTCCGGGATTGGCGCGGCGCGGCGCCTGATTGGTCGATGTCTTGAAGTGCAGATTGCCAAAACCGCCATTGCCACCCTTGGCCAAACGATAGCGCTGACCAACAGTGGTAAAGTCATAAATCAGCGTTTCATTGTCGTCTTCGAAGATCTGCGTTCCAATCGGAACTTTGAGCACAACATCAGAGCCCTTGCCGCCGGTCATGTTGCGGCCCATGCCGTGCATGCCTGTTTTGGCTTTGAAATGCTGCTGGTAACGATAGTCGATCAGCGTGTTGAGACCATTTACAGCCTCGGCCCAGACATCGCCGCCGCGTCCGCCGTCACCGCCATCGGGACCGCCAAATTCCAGAAATTTTTCACGACGGAACGATACCGAGCCGGCACCACCGTCGCCGGAGCGGATATAGACTTTCGCCTGATCGAGAAATTTCATGGAAGTTCAGTCCTTTTTGATGTCCCGAGGCATTACAGGAAAATGCACGAGAAGAAAACTGGCCGTCTCATGAGATTGAGGCGGCCAGTCATAATTACGCATTCCAGCTACGAAGCCCGATCCACGTCCGCCGATCCAGCATATAACGTTCGACAGGCACGTTTCCGGCCGCAAGCGAATCCATCATGCCTGTGTTGGCATATTGGAATCCACTCTTATAGAGCACCCGCCGCGAACCCATGTTCGAGACCCGGCAGGATGCATGCAGCTTTTCAACCTGCGTGGCACGGAACACGAGATCAACCAGTGCATGCGCCGTTTCCGTAGCATAGCCCTTGCCCCAATGGGGCTCGCCCAGCCAGTAGCCGATCTCAAGCTCGTCCTTGCGTGGCTCATTTATCCGCTGGTCCCTGCTGCGGCGGTAATTGATACCGCAGCAGCCAATGAATGTACCGGACTGTGCCAAGGTAATCGCGTAAACGCATTTGCCGATCTCGCCCGCATTGGCGCGGCGCACGAAGTCCACCGCATGATCTTGTGTGTAAGGGTGGGGCATGCGGGAAAGCATTTCCGCCACACGAAGATTGTCGGCGAGACGGGCAATTGCGTCAACGTCCTCGGTGTGCGGCGCGCGCAGGACCAGGCGTTCGGTCACTAAGACCGGACAGTCTATCAGGTCCAGTCTGTCTTCATCGTCTTCCAGTAATTCGGCAACCATTTTGCTATCCTCCAGATGCGAAAAGGGAGATGGGTGGTAACCCCATCTCCCTTTGATCTTTTGGCTTGGTTGCCAGTCACCGGGTCCGATGGGGACGCCGGTGCTTTAAGCAGGACCAGCTATTCTGCTGCTTCGGCGATCGGGTTCACGATCGACACGAAACTACGGCCGTTGGCTTTGGTACGGAAAGATACAACACCGGCTTCAAGTGCGAAGAGTGTGTGATCCTTGCCGAGGCCAACATTGACGCCGGGATGCCATTTGGTGCCGCGTTGACGAACGAGGATGTTGCCAGCAAGCACGCGCTCGCCGCCAAACTTCTTTACGCCAAGGCGCTTTGATTCGGAATCACGACCGTTGCGCGACGAACCACCAGCTTTTTTGTGTGCCATGGGATTTCTCCTTTAAACCTGTTCTTATTCGCCCGAAGCGGGCTTCTCAGCCTTGGCAGCAGCCTTCTTTGGCGCAGCTTTGGCTTTCGGGGCGGCTTTGGTCTCGGTTGCTTCTACAGCGGCAGCTTCCGCCTTCGGAGCAGGCTTCTTATTGACCGGCTTTTCAGCAGCAGTCTTCGTAGGCTTGGCACCATCCGTCAGGATCTCTGCGATCCGGATCGTCGTCAATTCCTGACGATGACCGCGTGTACGCTTGGAGTTCTGGCGGCGACGCTTCTTGAAAGCGATAACCTTGCGTGCCCGGTCCTGCTCGACGACTTCAGCTGTTACCAGCGCGCCGCCAACGGTCGGAGCACCGATCGTAGCGTCTGCACCGACACCAACCATCAGAACTTCGGCAAATTGAACGATATCACCGGCATTGCCGGCAACTTTCTCGACCTTCAGAAGGTCATTGGCGGCAACGCGATACTGCTTACCACCAGTTTTGATGACTGCGAACATTTTATGCCCTTTCGGCGTTCGGTTCGGTTTTTTGCCGGTTTAAAGGCAATAACCGTCTTTTTGTCAGTCGTGACATATTAATCGAAAGATGCTTTCTATCCTTGCGAATTTGGGCATCCGGACTCAAAAACAAACGGCGCGGAGAATCCCCCACGCCAGTCGTTGGGCGCTTATAAGGGGAGGATTATAAGAGAGTCAAGAAATTTAACGCAAAATTGCTCTTGTATCCTTGCGCTTTGCCCGCTATCTAGCGCGTCGCACGCTCAAGCCAAGTCTTACGGATCAAACCAACGGACATCGCGGCATCGGCTGGGATTATCGTCCCGGCCACATCGAGGGTCTGTCTAAGGCAGGCACTTATACGCGGAGAGGTGGCTGAGTGGTTGAAAGCACCGCACTCGAAATGCGGCATGGGGGCAACTCCATCGGGGGTTCAAATCCCTCCCTCTCCGCCATATACGCTTAATTTCCGGTATTTTTCATATCGCTACATACGGCGTAGCCTTAGAACTGCACAAAGACCCACCAATGACGCGCTGTTCCAGCGTCTTTGCGTGCCTCCATCATCTGGTCACGATGAATCCACGCGAAATCTGCTCGTGAATCAAATTAAGATATTCATTGATCAAAATGGGACTGGCCAGATTGCCCATAACCCACAAGGGCATTCACCGCAGCGATCAACGCAAAAACGCCCGCGTTAGAAGCGGGCGTCGAGCGGCTGTTGGCTGGTTGGTCTACCGCTATCAGCGAGCGACCGATGCGCGGGCAACACTACGGATATCGGCGCGGTCGATGCCCAAATCCTGGAGTTCGCGACTGGACATGCGGCCAAGTTCAGTAACGGTCTGACGGAACTTGAGCCAGTTGTTGAAAGAGCGTGCAACGTTCATGATAATCCCCTTTCTGAGGGCTGTCTGACGTCAGCAACCTTGCTTGGTCCCGGCGTCGTTTCGATGATTGAAACATAAGGCTTTCAATCGATTTAAAACAGCCACAATCCCTCATTCCACCTATGCACCAGACGCATTGGTCACGGGGTACCACCTGTTGGGCTCGATAATATCACACCGCATACCGACGACCATGCACATGGGCTCCACCTTTATAACTTCTTGATATCTTTGCGCTTGGTGCGGAATGGAATTCCTATCCGACACCATGGTATTTCTTTCCTGTACCCAAAGAATTGGAGTGCAAGGAAATGACGATGACGTCGAACCGTTTGTTGCCAGTCAACAATCAGACCATTGAAACCCGCCACATATCGAAGCTCGGCTCAACACTGATCGCATTGCTGGTGCTTGCTTCTCTTTTATCAGGCGCTGCCGCCTTGAGAATATATGCGGCCATCAACAACTTCATCTGAATTGCAGGATTTGCACTGATCCCACCAGATCGTCCAAAAGAGGAAATCCATGACCAATCCTATTCCCCCACGATTATCGGGCATAATGACCGCCCTCGTCACGCCGTTCAAAAATGGAGCCGTCGACCACGACACCCTCGCTGAACATATCCAATGGCAGATATTGTCAGGCATAGAGGGCCTTGTGCCCTGCGGAACCACAGGTGAAGCCCCAACCCTTTCCTGGGACGAACGTTTAAAGATCATCCGCACCACCGTCAGAGTATCCAAGGGACGGGTTCCTGTCATTGCTGGCACAGGTACGAACAGCACCGAGCTTACGGTGGCCTACACATCGGCTGCGGAATCATGCGGCGCCGATGCAGCCCTTGTGGTCACCCCCTACTACAACAAGCCAAGCCAAAACGGCATCGCGCATCACTTCGAAACGATTGCGCAGCGGGTGAAACTGCCCATCTTCATCTACAATGTACCGTCAAGAACCGGTGTCGACCTGTCGCTACAGACCCTTGACCGGCTTGCACAGATACCCTCGATTATCGGCATCAAGGACGCGACCGGCGACATCAGACGCGTCGACGAAGTTCGGCACACATTCCAGGACCGTTTCATTCTGCTGTCAGGACATGACGCGACCGCGCATGCCTTCAATCTGACAGGTGGCGACGGCAGCATTTCGGTCATTGCCAATGTTCTACCGCATGTCTGCGTTGCCATGCACAATGCCTGCAGAAAAAATGATTGGCCTACTGCCAGATATATCCAGCAGAGATTGCTGCCAGTTCTGAGCGCACTCGATCTCGATGCGAATCCGTGCTCCATCAAGTCTGCACTCAAGCATCGGCGCGGCATGAATGACGAACTCCGCCTGCCTCTCGTTCCCGTATCAGAGGAAACGGCCCACCACATCCGATTGGCTCTGGACGAACTCGGCGGTCCCGCAGCTGGCGGGCAAATTCCTCAGGACAACGTGAAAACAAACGCGGTCGAGGGCCTGTCCAAAATGCTCTCAGCGCCTCTTGCCTGGCGGCTGTGAGTGGAACGGCGAATTCCGCAACCCTCATAACATCATCAAAACAGAAACGCTTCGAGTCCCCTCTCAGCGGAAAGTGACCAATCATGGCCTATGCTTATCAGAATCACGCCAATTCAAACTTGAGCAGCCGTTTTCTTGTCGGAAAGAATCCGGACGGATGCTGGATGGTATGCGACCGCAAACACCTGGTCGGCGGCCTGTTCGCTGACAAGGAAGCCGCGGTTCATTTTGCTACTACTGAAAGCGATCATGTACCGGGAGCCGTCTGCTGTGCAGATGACAACGAATTTATACTCGCCGATGCCTGGAGTGATCTGGCACAAGCGTCCAAGCAAAAGACCGCCAGTCGCAATCGAAATGATGCGAACCGCGGCCAGCGGAAACGCGCTTGATATCAGAAGAACGCATTCATGCTTCAAGCGAGGCAGAACAAATCAACAGTGGCAGTTTCTCAGTGAACGGGGGCTGCCGCCTGTTTTAGGGCCTGCTCTATGTGTCCATCACCAGACAATCCAATAATGTTTGTGCATTTCTGGTCGCCCTCATCCTCTTAAGCACATCCGGCGACCTAAGCTTTCTGGAAAAGCATGCAAGGACATTCAGATGTTCAGCCGGTGCCTGATCCGGTGTCAGCAGTGCAAGAATAATATCGACGGGCAAATCGTCTATCGCCTCAAAATCAATAGGTTTTTTTAATTTTGCAAAGGCCGCGATCGGCTTTGATATCCCAAGAATGCGGGCGTGCGGAATTGCGATACCTCCACCGACACCCGTGGAACCAAGTTCTTCCCGTTTTTGCAGCGAATGAACGATCACATCCGCCGATACGCCAATCATCGGCGATATATTGGTTGAAATCGCCTGCAGAGCCTGACTCTTGGACGAGACGTCAAGATCAGGAACAATGCTCTCAAGAGCGATATAGTCGGCAAGCTTCATTGCAATACTCATTCAATTTATGATGCGCAGTTTGGTGATCAAGCAAGTGATGCTCAATCCACCTCCCTGAGACGGTAGCCAACGCCAGTTTCTGTCGTGATGTATTTTGGTTGATCAGGTGTCTGTTCAATTTTCTGGCGTAGCTGCCGGACATATACGCGAAGATATTGCACATCCGTGGACCCTCCCCACACCTGATCAAGCAGGAACTGGTGTGTCAGAACCTTCCCGGCGTACTGAACAAGAATACGCAAAATGTCGTATTCCTTCGGGGAAAGCCTGATCTCCTTACCATCCACTTTGACTATGCGTTTGACGATGTCGACGGACAGACTCCCCGTTTCAAAGACTGGTCTTTCGCCCTGTTGCTGAAGTCTATGGCGCAGAGCGACACGGATACGGGCCACAATTTCATTCATTCCAAATGGTTTTGTGACGTAATCGTCAGCGCCAAGCTCAAGCGCTTCCACAATTCCCTTCTCATCGGTTCGGCTTGATAGAATAACGACTGGAAGTTCCAGCCCTTCATCACGCCACCTGCGCAGCAATTCATGACCAGACAAATCGGGCAGGCCCAGATCAAGAATAATGAGGTCGGGATGCGTGAGGCGCTCCTGCTCAATCGCCGACCATGCGTTTCCTGCTTCAAGAACGGTATATCCTTGCGTCATCAGGCCTACCCGAAGCAACTTACGGATCGGCGATTCATCATCGACAACCAATATTTTGACATTTGAGTTGGTCATATCAGCTCTTCTATTGCTGGAGTGTCTTTTGGGATAGGCATCCTGATCGTAAAGATCGCGCCGGAGCGGTCTGTTCTGCGCTCGGCTGTGATCGTGCCCCCCATGGCTTCGATGAAGCCTCTCGATATCGAAAGTCCGAGCCCGGTACCGGCTGTTACCCGATCGCCTTTCCTGACGCGATAAAACGTATCGAATACGCGCTCCAGGTCTTCCTGGGGGATACCCGGCCCCTCGTCCATAACCTGTAGTATCACCCAGCCATCGTCGCTCCACGCCTGTATGCGCAAACTTGATCCTTCGGGTGCATATTTTGAGGCATTATCGAGCAGGTTGAACAGAACCTGTTCGAACAGAACCGCATCCAGCCTCAGCACAGGCAAGTCGGCTGGAATATCAATTTCCGTCTTATGTTGACCGATAATTTTCCTAGCCCTATCAAGCGCAGTCCCAACGATATCGCCGACATACTGGAACGCGTAATTCGGTTCCATTGCCCCGGATTCCAGCTTCGTCATATCGAGCAAATTGGAAATAAAGCGATTGAGCCTTTCGGACTCATCAAGCACGGTCGACAACAGGTCAATCTTGGCGTCTTCAGCAAGCGCGGGCGCAAATTCCTTCAACGTTCCAGCCGCGCCCATAATCGCCGCAAGCGGCGTTTTGAGATCGTGTGAAATTGACGTCAGCAGTGCCGAGCGCAGGCGATCTGCTTCGGCCGCCAGCTTTGCGCGGTCAACATCAACTGCAAGCTGTGTTCGTTCAATAGCAACCGCCGCCTGATCCGCCAGTGCGTCCAGCAGCCGTTGCTGCTCCGGTGACAGAAGCGGGCCTTGCTTATCATTGTCGAGACCAATGACACCAACCGCCATACGGCCCGTTCGCAAGGGCAAATAGAGCCGTTTTGCCCCCGGAAGCGTATCGGCTCCCCGGCCCGCAGCGCGGTTGTTTTCCCAAGCCCACCGCGCGGCGGCGATATCAGCCTCATCCAGCGTATCATCCGGCGGATATCCCGCCTTGACCTGAATGGAACCATGATCAGGCAGGAGAAGCACCACCCGTACTTTAAGCATCGACGCAATCTGGAATGCTGTTGCCCAAAGGACGTCATCAAGGGTGCCGGTTCCCGCCAATTTTTTGCTGAAGGAGTAAAGGTCTTCCGTGGTCCGAACACGCTGGCGTGCCGACGAGGCTTGCCGCTGGACCCGAGCCGTCAGATTGCTGGCGATCACCGCGACGACAAAGAAAAATCCGAGGGCAATAACGCTCTCCGGATCACTGATTACCAGAGTATAAAGCGGATCAAGGAAGAAGAAATTAAGCACCGCTGCGCTGACGACAGAGGCAAACAAGGCTGGCCATAATCCCAACGTTACGGCCGATGCCAGCACCGCCATGAGAAATACGAGCGCGATGTTGCGCACATCGAGAAAGCGCGACAGCAGAAGACCAAATCCGAGCGCTGCTACAACATACCCGGTGCTCAAGAGATACGGTTTGATCTGGAAACTTGGTCTTGGTGTACCCGCTGAACGCCGTTGCGAGGAGACCACCTCCTGATCATTGCCTGAAATAACGTGGACGCTGATGTTTCCGGCATGCCGTATCAGGTCGTGGGATACGGATCCCTCAAACAGTTCGCGCCACCGTGGCTTATTCGGCTTGCCCGTTACGATATGAGTGACATTGTTCTCCCGTGCATGCCGGGCGATTTCCTCCGCGGCATTCCGGCCGGGAAGTGTGATCGTGTCACCGCCTAACTGGTCGGCCAAACGCAGGGTTGACGCCAGTCTGTCCCTGTCTGCCTCCGAGAGGTAAGCAAACCGCTGCGTTTCAACATGAACTGCGGCCCATGGAGCACGGAGCCTGTCTGCCAGTCGCCGCGCATAACGCACAAGCGAGGCACCGCGCGGCTGCTCGTCAACACATACCAAAACACGATCACCGGCAGCCCAAGGTCCCGATATTGCATTGGCCTGCATATGCGTAAGCAATTGATCGTCAACGCGCTGGGCAGTCCGGCGCAAGGCAAGTTCACGCAGTGCGGTCAGATTGCCCGGAGAAAAATAGTTCTCTGTCGCTCGTTTGGCCGTAGCAGGCAGGTACACCTTGCCTTCCTGCAATCTCTTGATGAGATCGGCTGGGGTGAGATCGATAATTTCAACTTCATCTGCCTGATCAATGACCGAATCCGGCACAGTTTCGTGCACACGGACCCGGGTGATCTGGGCAACGATATCATTCAGGCTCTCGACATGTTGGATGTTCAGGGTCGAATAGACATCAATGTCCTGAGACAGGATTTCCTCGACATCCATATACCGTTTGGGATGGCGGCTGCCCGGCGCGTTGGTATGCGCGAGTTCGTCAACCAGTACGAGGGCCGGCCGACGCGCGAGGATGGCATCAATATCCATCTCTTCAAGTTGATGATTTTTATAATCCACGCTTCTGCGCGGCATGACTTCAAAACCTTCGACAAGAGCCTGCGTCTCTTTACGACCATGGGTTTCGACAACACCAATCACAACATCTGATCCGTCGGCAATTGCCGCCCGGCCCGACATCAACATTTCGTAGGTCTTTCCTACCCCCGGAGCAGCGCCGAGAAAAATCTTCAGTCGGCCGCGACGTTCACGATCGGCATTTTCGAGAAGTGCATCCGGAGACGGTCTTCGATCCAAGTCGCGGTTGTCGTCAGGCATTTACAAAGCCTCTCCCAATGAAGAAAGGCCGGAGCTGTGCTGACGCAAATCTCCGGCCTCCATATTCAAAAGTTATTTGCCCAGGCTATCAAGCGCCTGATTCAATTTCAGAACATTCACAACCGGTTCACCCATAAAGCCGAGTTCACGGCCTTCGACATTTTGGTCAACCAGTTTGCGAATGGCCTGTTCATCTGCACCACGAGCCTTGGCCACTCGTCCAACCTGAAAATATGCTGCTTCAGGAGAAATGTCCGGATCAAGTCCACTCCCTGAGGTTGTCACGAGATCGATCGGGACCGGTGCGCCGGGGTTACTTTCCTTCAAGGATGCGGCATCGGTTTTGATGCGATCAATCAATTTCGGGTTGGTAGGTCCGAGATTGGAGCCGCTGGAGGCTGCAGCATTGTAGCCGTCACCGGCAGCCGATGGCCGCCCATGAAAATACTGGTCACTTGTGAACGCCTGACCGATCAATTCAGACCCGATTACCTTGCCGTCCTTTTCGACAAGACTGCCATTTGCCTGACGTGCGAAAAGGAGCTGCGATAATCCGGTCATCCCCAAGGGGTAGAGCAGGCCTGTGATAATTGTGAGTGCGATTATCATGACAATCGCGGGCTTAAGTTGTTTGAGCATCGGGATATCCTTTACACAAGCCCAAGGCTTGTTATGACCACGTCGATGGCTTTAATTCCGACGAACGGAACAATAACGCCGCCAAGGCCGTAGATGAGCAGATTGCGGCTTAGAAGCGCCCCGGCACCCACTGCGCGGTATTTTACACCTTTCAGTGACAGGGGGATAAGGGCAACGATGATAAGCGCATTGAAGATGATGGCCGATAGGATGGCGCTCTGAGGTGTCTGCAGACCCATAATATTGAGCGCGGCCAGTTGCGGGTAAAATGCCAGAAACATTGCTGGGATGATCGCAAAGTATTTGGCGATATCATTGGCGATGGAAAATGTCGTCAAGGCACCACGCGTCATGAGCAGCTGCTTGCCGATGCCAACGATTTCGATCAACTTCGTCGGATCACTATCAAGATCGACCATGTTTCCGGCTTCACGAGCAGCAACTGTACCAGTGTTCATGGCAACGCCGACGTCCGCCTGCGCCAGCGCTGGAGCATCATTTGTACCATCACCGCACATGGCAACGAGTTTGCCCTTGGACTGTTCATCGCGGATGAGCGAAAGCTTGTTTTCAGGTGTTGCCTGAGCAAGAAAATCGTCAACGCCAGCTTCCGCAGCAATTGCCGCTGCTGTCAAAGGATTGTCACCGGTGATCATGACGGTGCGAATACCCATGCGCCGCAGTTCAGCGAAACGTTCCCGGATGCCACCCTTCACGATGTCCTTGAGATGAATAACACCCAGAAGCTTCCCGTCCCTGACAACTGCAAGCGGCGTTCCACCTGCTTTGGCAATCTGATCGGCAATCGCCTGCAATTCGCGAACGGTTTCGCTGCTGGCGCGTGTTGCACCTGTCGCGACAGTCGAGAGGTCGACATATGAAAGGACAGCCTCAACCGCGCCTTTTCTGATTGAAGAACCATCAATATCCACGCCGCTCATGCGGCTCTGCGCTGTGAATGGCACAAACGTGGCGTGTAAGGTCGCCATATCGCGGGCGCGGATTCCGTACTTTTCCTTGGCCAGAACCACGATGGAACGGCCCTCAGGAGTTTCGTCCGCGAGCGATGCAAGTTGTGCTGCATCGGCAAGTTCCTGTTCACTCACACCCTTCACCGGGCTGAACTCAGTGGCTTGACGATTACCGAAAGTAATGGTGCCGGTCTTATCAAGCAGCAATGTATCCACATCACCCGCCGCCTCAACCGCACGACCGGACATCGCAAGCACATTGAACTGGATGAGCCTGTCCATACCGGCAATACCGATGGCTGAGAGCAATGCACCGATCGTGGTCGGGATGAGCGTCACGAACAAAGCGACGAGCACCACAACAGGAATGGCGCCGCCCGCATAGGATGCAAAGCTTGGGATAGTCGCCGTGGCAAGAACGAAGATGAGCGTCATGCCTGCAAGAAGGATGTTGAGTGCAATCTCATTGGGTGTCTTTTGACGTTCTGCACCTTCAACGAGCGCGATCATTCGGTCGATGAATGTTGAACCGGCTGCTGCCGTGATGCGGACACGGAGCCAATCGGACAGCACCTGCGTGCCACCCGTTACCGCTGATCGATCACCACCGGATTCCCGGATGACAGGTGCAGATTCGCCTGTTATTGCTGATTCATTGACCGACGCGATACCTTCGACAACTTCGCCGTCTGACGGGATGATGTCGCCAGCGTCAACCAGAACGATATCTCCGACCTTCAGGCTCGTGCCCGGAACCAGTTTGAAATTGGTGCGGTCTTCACCCGACAAGAGCTTTGCCTGGGTTTCGGTACGGGCCTTGCGCAGTGAATCGGCCTGTGCCTTACCCCGCCCTTCCGCGACCGCTTCCGCAAAATTAGCAAAAAGCACCGTGAACCATAACCACACTATGATCTGAAACGAAAAACTGAGGTCATGACCGCCAACAATGATGTCCTTTATGAACAAAATCGTGGTCAGCGCCGAAACCACAGCGACGACGAACATCACCGGATTTCTGGCAAGAGTGCGCGGATCAAGCTTTTTGAAAGCGCCTCCGACGGCTGGTAACAATATGCGAGCGTCCATTAGGCTCGCGGATTTGGACTGGCTCATTTGAGACTCCAGTTGTGACTGAACAGCGGCCGATCAGACCGACGTAACCATGTGAATGAATGCGTATGCGATGAGCCAGACAACAAGCGTCACCAGCATCATGCCGAGGACGATATCGGAAGCCCGCACACGTTTGGCTGCCCCCCGCGCCAGCTTTCGGGCGCGGGAATGAGCGTTGAACTGCAGGTAACCATGACGCATTGGACGCTCCATCAGAATGTCTGGCCAAGACCGATGGCGAGATGCTCGACAATCGGTCCGACAGCGAGCGCCGGGAAGAATGTGAGGCCGCCAACAATCAGGATCACACCAACCAGCAGGCCAACGAACAGTCCGCCGTGGGTCGGGAAAGTGCCCGCGGATTCTGGGACAGTCTTCTTCGTTACCAGCGAGCCAGCGATTGCCAGAGCTGGGATGATGACAAAGAAGCGGCCCATCCACATGCCGATGCCAAGGGTGATGTTGTACCAAGGCGTGTTACCCGAGAGCCCGCCAAAGGCCGAACCGTTATTGGCGGCGGCGGATGTGTAGGCATAAAGAATCTCGGAAAAACCATGCGGGCCAGCATTGCCAACAGACGCAACTGCTGATGGCAGTACACTGGCAATGGCTGTAAAGCCCAACATTGCCAAAGGCAGACACAGGACAGCCAGCATGGCCATCTTGACTTCCTTCGCTTCGATCTTCTTGCCAAGATACTCAGGTGTACGGCCAACCATCAGGCCAGCCACGAAGACTGCGATGACGACATAAAGCAGGATACCGTAAAGACCAGCACCGACGCCGCCRATAACCACTTCGCCCAGCATCATATTGATAAGCGGTATCATACCGCTGATTGCCATGAAGCTGTCATGCATGGCATTGACTGCGCCACATGAGGCTGCCGTGGTAATCACAGCGAAGAGAGCGGATAGGGCGATGCCGAAACGCGCCTCTTTGCCTTCCATGTTGCCACCATCAATACCGAGTGCATGGACCAGCGGGTTACCAGCGGCTTCACCCCAATAGCAAACGATCACACCAGCCAGGAACAATATGCCCATGGCAGCGAAGATCGCCCAGCCCTGACGCTGATTGCCGACCATACGGCCGAACACGTTGGTCAATGCTGCACCAATCACAAAGATTGAAGCCATCTGGAGGAAGTTGGAGATTGCATCGGGATTTTCGAATGGATGAGCGGAATTGACATTGAAGAAGCCGCCGCCATTGGTGCCGAGCATTTTGATAGCAAGCTGCGAAGCAACCGGGCCAACCGCGATCGTCTGCTTGGCGCCTTCCAGCGTGGTTGCCTCGACATAGGTCCCAAGGGTCTGTGGAACGCCGAGATAGACGTAAACAAGTGTCAGGACGATGCAAATGGGCAATAGAATGTAGAGTGTCGCTCTCGTCAGATCGACCCAGAAATTACCAATGGAATTACCGGATGCTCTGGCGAAGCCGCGGATCAACGCAACAGCAATGGCTATGCCTGTCGCTGCGGAGACAAAGTTCTGTACGGTGAAGCCAGCCATCTGCACGAGATAGGACATCGTGCTTTCGCCGCCATAATTCTGCCAGTTGGTATTTGTTACGAAGCTGATGGCTGTGTTGAATGCGAGGGTTGGCTCTGTTGCTGTCATCCCCGCAGGATTAAAGGGGAGAGCACCCTGGAACCGCTGCAGGAAATAAAGCACAAGGAACCCGGCCAGGCTGAAAAGCAGCAAAGCCACCGTGTAGGTGGTCCAATGCTGTTCGTCGCGCTCATTCGTTCCAGCTATTTTATAAAGTCCCCGTTCAACAGGAACGAGAAGTGGCGAAAGAAACGTGCGGTCGCCATTGAAAACGCGCGTCATGTAGCCGCCGAGCGGCTTCACGAGCAGAATGATGATCCCGCAATAAACGAGGATCTGTAACCAACCGTTGAGAGTCATGGTGAAGCTTTCCGAGCCGGGCGCCAGATGCGATCAAAACCGCTCTGGGCGAACAAGGGCGTAGGTGAGATAGGCGAGAAGGAACAAGGTGACAGCACCGCTGAGGATGTAATCGATAATCATTTGGCAGTCTTTCCGGTCAAAGGATATCGCAGGCTTTTGTATAAGCCAGCGATAGAGCCAAGAACAAAACGCCTATTCCGAGAACAATAAAGTCCATCGAACAGAACTCCTTTTTATTGATCGTATCACTGCAAGACAGAACTTCATTGAAGACTTAGCTAAGCCTCAATAAATGCTGCGCTTACTTGTGCGGTACATAAGATGCGAACCGTGGGGATTATGACTCCGAACGCCATAAAGGTTCGAGACGTCACACGTAGGAAAGATATAAAATTCCTATAAGGATTTGCGCAGCAGCTACCTGGCGAAAAACCTGACAAGACCGTCAATTGCGGCCATCAACACAAGGATACCGAGCGCAATCGGTATCAATGATTTGATCCGCGCGGCATCGGCCTTGACGTCATTCGTTGGCGTCTTGAAGCGCCGCTTATCCATTTGCTGCTCCGACATGATTGTCTCCGATTGCGCAACAAACACGTTTTCACCACCACAAGGATGTGGGCTTCCCTTGGCCGTTACGGTCGCTACGGATTGCGTCGAGCCGGCGGCCCATTATCTGAGCAACCAGCTGCCGCATAGAATGACGGCAACACCGGTGAGAATGACGCCCCACAGCCGCAGAAACACACCCAACTCCTCATGACCGGGTGCGGCGTGAACATCATTCTGATTTGCACTGGACGGAGGCAACCTTACGGGTTGTTCATTCTGTCTGTTATGCGCGAAATAATATATTCTGGAGCGCGTAAACATCGCATTCTGTCCTTTTGTTAAGTACGCCAGCTGTCGCGAGTAAATGTGGTTTCGCTCTTCAGAAAAAGTTTATAACCACAGAGTAACAACGGCGTCTGGACACTAACTACGATCGGATATTTTTTCGATTGCGACGGCGTCGGAAAGAAATAAAAATCTTATAAACAAAATGCCGAATTTTATATTGGAACAACTATAGGAGAATATTTATTTGACTTATCGAGTAGCGAGGTTCCTGCTTACAGGCACAAAGGACATCGCGAATTGAGCGCAATCAAGAACGTGAACATGCGGATAGCAGCTTGGCCATGCGTTGTCCTTTATAGCGGTAAATAGCCGCCTCATCGATAGCGTTGAGGCTTTCTGGTTGAAGCGGCGCATCGGTGATTGATGCGAGGATTAACAAATGCGTGATTTTACTTTTCTTCTGGCTTTGGCAGTGATTATTGTCTTGGTCTACGAGACAAATCCCCGTCACTGAACGAATGCCCGGCGAAAATTCGGTACGGCCAAAAGCGCCCCCAAAAGCCCCAGTGGTATTGGATACCTGAAGGGCTTTTATTTGATCAGGAAATGCAAGCAGACGTTGGAGACAACGGGCATTGCAGCATCACCCATTTACCATTCGGCGAAGCTGCCATCTGCGTGACGCCAGATCGGGTTGCGCCAACGGTGCCCCTCTTTGGCACGTTCCGCAACATAGGCCTCATCAACGTCAATGCCCAATCCCGGCCCTTGAGGAATGCTGACAAAGCCGTCTTCATAGTGAAAAACATCCTTGTTGCGAATGTAATCAAGAATGTCATTGGACTTGTTGTAATGAATGCCGAGGCTTTGTTCCTGAATGAATGCGTTGTAACTGACTGCATCGATCTGCAGGCATGCGGCCAAAGCAATAGGCCCGAGCGGACAATGGGGCGCAAGAGCGACATCGTAGGCCTCAGCCATTGCTGCGATCTTGCGGCATTCCGTGATGCCCCCTGCATGCGAAAGATCAGGCTGGATAATGTCAACATAACCTTCCGCAAGGATTCGTTTGAAATCCCAGCGTGAGTAAAGGCGTTCTCCAAGCGCAATTGGCGTCGAACAATGGTTCGCAATCTCCTTCAACGCCTCATAATTCTCGGACAGGACAGGCTCTTCGATGAACATCAGTTTGAACTGGTCGAGTTCCTTGGCAAGCACCTTTGCCATTGGTTTGTGAACCCGCCCGTGGAAGTCGACACCGATACCGATATGCGGACCTATCGCCTCCCGGATCGTCGCAATTGTTGCAACTGCCTTGTCGACTTTCTCCCAGCTGTCGACGATCTGCATTTCCTCGCATCCATTGAGCTTGATGGCCTTGAAACCCTGCGCAACCATTTCCGTTGCGTTGCGGGCCACATCGGAAGGGCGATCACCACCAACCCAGGAATAAACCTTGATCTTATCACGGCATTGACCGCCAAGCAGAGCGTGTACTGGCTGGCCAAGTGCCTTGCCCTTGATATCCCATAAAGCTTGATCGATGCCCGCCAGAGCGCTCATGTGAATAGCGCCACCGCGATAGAAACCACCGCGATAGAGAACGTTCCAGTGATCCTCAATCAGAAATGGATTTTTGCCGATCAGGTAATCCGCGAGTTCATGGACCGCGGCTTCCGTCGTCAGAGCCCTCCCCTCAACAACCGGTTCGCCCCATCCGGAAACACCTTCGTCAGTTTCGATTTTGAGAAACAGCCAACGGGGCGGGACAATGTAAGTGGTGAGCTTGGTGATCTTCATGGTGTCTGCACTTTCAGTATTCGGATAATCTATCGCGTTTTGCTGTCGTTGAGCGCTGACGCCAGATCTCTGGCGGCAAGATCGAGCAGATGTCCGGAACATCTGCGGGCAGCGGCTCTGTCGCGCATACGCAACGCCTCAACAAGCTCTCCATGGGCGGCTATCGCTTCGTCCCGCGTTTCCACCGCCTCGTTGGAGGCCTGCAGCGAGTATTTGAGGCCCGCATGGATAATTCCCGACAATTGCCGGAAAACCTGATTGTGGCTGGCCTTGAGCAGGGTTGCGTGAAAATTCACATCGGCTTCGGTGAACCGGCCAATATCGCCTTCACTGTCGCGCATGTCTTGCCAAGCCTTTTCAAGATCAGCGATCTCCTGTGCCGTCGCCCTATCGGCAGCTAATTCCGCAGCCATAGGTTCAACTGTGCGGCGTGCTTCAAGAATACAACCAAGCAGATCGAAATTGGCTATGTTCGGGCCCATCCACTCCAGCACCTGCTGGTCAAGAATATTCCAGTCGTCCTTGTCACAGACCGTCGTGCCAACCCGTGGTTTGCCACGCACGAGGCCCTTTGATTCAAGTGTTTTCAATGATTCGCGAATGACCGTGCGGCTGACGTTATACTGTGCGCAAAGGTCATTTTCACGCGGAAGGAGTGTACCGGACGGATAACGGTCAGCACAAATCTCCATGGCGATGGCCGCTGTGACATTCTTTTGGACACGCGGGCGCCGAAGCACTCCATCAGCGGTCTGCTCCGCTTGCCCCAAGATTACTGTCTCCACCCTGCCCTCCAAACCCCGACGCGACATCCCGCATATAAGTCGGCGCTATAATCCACACCCATCACCGTTGATGGGCTCCTCGTCCTATCACTCTACAACACTTCTCTCTACTATCTCAATCATCATACATTGGCAATTGACTGGTATGATGATTTAACTTATTCCTAGGGTGCTGCTGGGAGCAGCCAAAATTTTTGGGAGAGAGATATGCGCTTTATAAAAGCAGCCATATTGGCTGGCACAGTCGCCATAATTGCAGCTGGTAGTGCTTTTGCTGCAGACGTCAAAATAGGCTTCATCGTCAAACAACCCGAAGAACCGTGGTTTCAGGATGAATGGAAGTTTGCTGACGTCGCTGCCAAGGAAAAAGGCTTCACGCTGGTGAAGATCGGCGCGGAAGACGGTGAAAAAGTCCAGTCTGCAATTGATAATCTCGGTGCACAGGGTGCACAGGGTTTCATCATCTGCACGCCCGACGTGAAGCTCGGACCTGGCATCGTCGCCAAGGCGACAGCCAATGAACTCAAGATGATGACGGTCGATGACCGCCTCGTCGGCGCGGACGGCAAACCATTGGAGGATGTTCCGCATATGGGAATTTCCGCCAGCAAGATTGGTGAAGCTGTAGGCCAGGCAATGGTCGACGAAATCAAAAAGCGCGGCTGGGATATGAAGACCGTCGGTGCAATCCGGGTTTCCTATGACCAGTTACCGACTGCCGTCGATCGCGTTGAAGGCGCCTTATCGGCGCTGAAAGCAGCTGGCTTCCCGCAGGCCAATATTTTTGACGCCCCGCAGGCCAAGACTGACACGGAAGCTGCACTCAACGCGGCAACGGTTGTTCTCAACAAAAACGCTGGCATCAAACATTGGGTTGCAGTGGGATTGAACGATGAATCCGTGCTTGGTGCCGTCCGTGCTACCGAAAGCGTCGGCATTCCTGCTGACGGTGTAATCGGCATCGGAATCGGTGGTGCGGAATCGGCGATCAACGAGTTCAAGAAGCCAACACCAACCGGTTTCTTCGGCACGGTGATCATTTCGCCAAAGCGTCACGGCTACGAAACTGCCCTCAACATGTACGACTGGATCGCCAACGGCAAACAGCCGGCAAAGCTGACCCTGACAGCCGGGCAGCTGGCATTGCGCGATAATTATGCCGAAGTGCGCAAGGAACTCGGCATCGAATAATCCTCGGAACAGGCAATAAACGCCCGGCAATTTTGCCGGGCAGTACAATCCTTGAGGGCTTGGCCGACCATGGCATCTTTCCTTGAATTCAAAAACATCAGTAAGGGGTATCCGGGCGTACAGGCGCTGTCCGATATTTCCTTCGCAGTGGAAAAGGGCGCTGTGCACGGCCTCATGGGCGAGAATGGTGCGGGGAAATCCACGCTGATCCGCATTCTCTCCGGAGATCAGTCCGCTGACACTGGCGAAATCTCTCTTGATGGTTCAGTTCAACACTATTCATCAACGCGCGATGCGTTTGACGCTGGCGTCATCGTCATTCATCAGGAACTGCAGCTTGTCGCCGAACTGACGGTTGCCGAAAACCTCTGGCTCGGACGGTTCCCTGCCAAGGCAGGCATGATCGATTTCAAGAAGCTTGTCTCGGATGTGTCGCAGAAGCTTGAAGCAATCGGCATTGATGTCGATCCCAGAATCAAGGTTGCAAACCTTTCGATCGGCCAGCGCCAGATGGTCGAGATTGCCAAGGCGGTCATGCTTGATGCACGCGTGATTGCTCTGGATGAGCCAACCTCTTCCCTGTCGTCCCGTGAAAGCGAAATTCTGTTTGCACTGATTGGCAAACTGAAAGCCCAAGGCAAGATCATCCTCTACATCTCCCATAGGCTCGACGAGGTGTTTCGTCTTTGTGATAGCCTGACTGTTTTGCGGGACGGCAAGCTTGCCGCCCATCATGCCAGTCTCGCGGAGGTGACGCGCGATCAGGTGATTACGGAGATGGTCGGGCGCGAGATCAGCAATATTTGGGGGTGGCGCGCCCGCAAAATAGGAACCGAGCGCCTGAAGGTTGAAAAGCTCGGTGGCAGGCTTCTGCCCAACCCTGTTTCCTTTGACGTTCGCTCGGGCGAGATTTTCGGTTTCTTCGGCCTGATCGGTGCCGGGCGGTCAGAAATGGCACGGTTGCTCTATGGCGCTGACCATCGCCATACCGGCACCGTCACGATCGACGGCGTGGCTGTTGGCGGTAATAATCCCCGGCATTCCATTGAAGCCGGTATGGTCTTGTGCCCGGAAGACCGCAAATTCGATGGCATTATTCAGGGCCGTTCCATCGAGGAGAATATTGCGGTTTCATCACGCCGTCATTTTTCACCGTTGGGCATATTGCAGCCGGGTAAAGAGGCAAGGCTCGCGGATCGCTTCATCGAGAAATTGCGAATACGGACGCCTTCACGCAAGCAGGACATCGTCAATCTCTCCGGCGGCAATCAGCAGAAAGTCATTCTTGGCCGCTGGCTTTCCGAGCAGGGCGTCAAGGTGCTTGTCATTGATGAGCCCACACGCGGAATAGACGTCGGTGCAAAAGCGGAAATTTACAACATTCTTTACGAACTGGCCGAAAATGGCATGGCTATCATCGTTATTTCGAGCGAGCTGCCGGAAGTCATGGGTATCTCGGATCGAATTGCGGTGATGTGTCAGGGGCGTATCGCTGCCGTATATGATCGCGACGCTTTCGACGAGAGAAAAATCCTTGCAGCTGCCCTTCCCGACAGATCTGCCGCAGCCGTGGCCTAAACTGATTTGAAAAAGGTTTGAAATGAGCGTGTCTCTCAAAAAGCTTCTCCTTGGCGAACAAGGTCTCGTTGTCATCTTTGCTTTGGCCTTTATCGTCGTTGCGGTGTTCGTTCCCAACTTTCTCACGGAACGCAACATGCTCGGCTTGCTGCAGTCGGTTGTGACAATCGGCATTGTCGCCTGCACAATGATGTTTTGCCTTGCCTCGCGGGATTTCGATCTTTCTGTCGGGTCAACAGTTGCCTTCTGCGGGATGATCGCTGTCATGGCTTCAAACGCCACCGGTTCCATATTGCTCGGCCTGATCGCAGCGCTTCTCTGTGGCGCGCTCGTCGGATTGGTCAATGGTGTGGTCATCGCGCGCTTTCGCATCAATGCCTTGATCACGACCCTTGCGACCATGCAGATCGTTCGCGGCCTCGCGCTCATTTCGTCCGATGGCAGAGCTGTCGGTATCAACGATCCCAATTTCTACCAGCTTGCCCTGTCGAAATTCCTTGGGATTCCGGCGCCCATCTGGGTCATGCTCGTACTTTTCATTGCTTTTGGCTTTATCCTCAACCGAACGGTCTTTGGCAAAAATACACTTGCCATCGGTGGCAATCCCGAGGCCTCCAGACTGGCCGGCGTCAATGTCGTTTCCATGCGCGTCTGGATATTTGCGCTGCAGGGCTTTGTCTGCGCCATTGCGGGTATTCTCCTTGCCTCACGCATTACGTCTGGACAGCCAAATGCGGCGACAGGCCTTGAGCTGTCGGTAATTTCGGCCTGCGTGCTTGGCGGTGTGTCGCTGGCCGGAGGCCGGGCAGCCATGGCGGGTGTCATTGTAGGCGTTCTGATTATGGGCATAGCCGAGAATGTCATGAACCTTTTGAACATTCAGGCTTTTTATCAATATGTTGTGCGCGGTTTGATTTTGCTTCTGGCGGTGCTGCTCGACAATCTGAGATCTGGTGCGGTGGGCCGCAGAGGCTGATGGTCCGCCTTGGCAACAGCGAGCTGAACGTTCAAATCAACCCTCAAGGCGGCTGCCTGATGGCAGCCACTTTTTGCGGAAAACCCTTCCTGAAACCAGCACCTGTTGGGTGCTTTCCACTGGTTCCCTTTGGCAATCGCGTTGCGGGGAACCAATTTCGCTTTCGCAACCAAACACATGTGCTCAAGCCCAATACGAAAGACGATCCGCTTTATCTGCATGGTGATGGCTGGCTGGCACCTTGGCTGGTGGTGGAGGAAAGCCAAACACATGTTCGTTTGGCTTATGAGCACCAAGCGTCGCACCAATCACCCTATTCGTATCGCGCAGTTCAGATAGTTTCGATCAACGGGAACACACTTAATCTTGGCCTGAGTGTGGAAAACCGGGGAGAAATTGCACTGCCTTTCGGACTGGGATTCCATCCCTTTTTTCCAAGAACGCAGCAAACGCGGCTGCGAGCGCCAGCAACACTATTCTGGAGTGAAAAGACAGGACATCTACCCGATACGGCAGGACCGGTCCCTGATGATTTGAATTTTGCAGCCTTCAATCACCTGCCGGACCGGTGGGTCAACAATGCTTTTGCGGGCTGGAACGGAACAGCACAAATCGCCTGGCCGGAAGCGCGCATGACTGCGGCAATATCAGGAGATCCCTTGTTTTCTCATTACATGATTTATGCTCCTGAAGATCGAAAAGATTTCTTTTGTTTCGAGCCGATGAGCCATCTGCCGAATGGGCATAACTTGCCCGAACTGGGCAATCTCACCACTCTGGAGCCTGGTGATAAATTAAGCGGCGGCATTACACTGCGCATCGACGAAATGAGGGACTGATACAGATGGCGAGACGTCTTTCGGACAAACGGATCATGATCACCGGCGCCGCTCAAGGGATAGGGCTTGCCATCGCTCAGGCATCCGCCAGAGAAGGGGCGAGCCTATATCTCATTGACACGGACCAATTGCTCTTGCAGCAGGTTGCAGCCGACCTTCAAACCATCGGTGCGACGGTAGAGTCGAGTGCGGTGAGTATCACCGATGAGCCCGCTATTATGGCAGCGGTGGTCCGGGCGAAATCTGTCATCGGTCCGTTGAATGCCTTGATTAACAATGCAGGTATCAACGTCTTCAATGAGCCGCTTTTGACGACAGATGAAGAATGGCAACGCTGTTTCGATGTCAATCTGAAGGGCGCATGGAATTGCTGCAAGGCGGTTCTGCCTGATATGATCGCGAACGGCGGTGGCGCCATTTTGAATATTGCCTCCACCCATGCCTTCACCATCATTCCCCATACCTTCCCCTATCCTCTTGCCAAACATGCATTGCTCGGCATGACGAAGTCGTTGGGGCTGGAATATGCCGCCAGAGGCATCCGGGTGAACGCACTGGCACCCGGTTATGTCTCGACACAGAAGGTCATAGATTACTGGAATTCGTTTCCCGATCCTGATGCTGCCAAAGCGGAAACAATGGCCCTGCATCCGGGCGGGCGTATCGCATCCCCCGAAGAAATAGCACTCGCCGCCGTGTTTATGATCTCTGACGAGTGCCCCTTCATGAATGCCACATGCCTGACTATCGACGGTGGCTTGAGTGTGCGGCAGCACGGTTAACACCCGTGATCACGCCAACGAAAGCATCTGCGCCGGTCTTATTGTTTTTTCTGGTCGCAGAAACCGGATATTCGGATCATTGACATGATGCGGTTGGGCCATCGTAGCTCCGTTCCACAGTGAAGCATATTTCACCTGACAGCTTCAATCGCCTTTACCAGCTGCGCCGCATCGAAGCCGAGAACCCGTGCAAGCCAGATCAGCTCGACCACATCCACACGGCGTTGACCGCTTTCCAACCTGGCAACGAAGGACTGGTATTCGTCTAATGCGTTGGCAAGTTCAGCTTGCGTAAAGCCAGCGGCTTCACGCTTGGCAATCAGCATGGCGATTAATGCCTTGTGCTGTTCCGTCCCAAGCGTTTTTGCCATCCGTTACCCTGTTGCCCGGAACAGACCGACAATCCGCCCCAGCAAAGACATCGCCGGATAAAACAGGATTGAGCTCACACCAGCCGCAAACACAAGCACCAGCACGAATTGCACTGGCGACAGGAGCCCTGAACGCGGTGGCTGCGGCTCATCCATGCATCATTCCCCGGCTTTTCGCGCCTCAAATTCGATTCGCACTTTTTCCGCCTGCTTCAGCAATGTGTCTTTACACGCCTTGCGGTCCATATCCGTTGGCTGTTTCGATGAAGCGATCAACCCTTTCAGCCAGCCCCGGACTGTCTTGTCGGCCTCTTCGGGCGAGCGACCCAGCGCCTTGAGAATGGTTTCGCTGCTTTCAATGGCGGAATAATGCGGCTCGCGGCCAAGTGCGTTCTGACATTGATAGGAGATTGTCACCAGCTGTTTGACATCGGCGATCAGACTGGCATCACTACTCCTGCCACCGGATGGTGTCGTACAACCCGCCAACAAGGCAATCACAAGTCCCGTTCCGATCACCGCAAACCGCATCGCATCCCCCATCATGTGCTGCAACGCTACCTGTCGAAAAGAGACGTGTCGAGCGCAACCTTGGTTGGTTAGCGCCGCCCATTATACTCGGGTACTTTGTTTTCTCCGCCAAACAGCAGTTCCTGTGGATTGCTGTCGAAATTCGAAATAGCGCGTTCGATACTCTCCACCGAACGGCGGCTATCGGAAATAAACTTCTGCGCGTTGCGCAGCTTTTCGCCCGTATAGGTTCCCAGTGTTTTCATGATCGGGGCAAGGCGCGCCTGCAGGCCATCAGCCGTGTCGCGATAGGATTGCAGCTGTTCGCGGATATTGGCAACCGTACCGCCTTTGTCCTCGGAAAGTTCCTTGTCCAGCCTGGTCAGGGCATCATCGACTTTTACCGAGGCCTCATTGATCCGCGACATGGTTTCGCGCGCATCCTTGATAACCGCCTGTACATCCTGCGCCCGCTGTCCGTAACGGTTGATCATCTCAGTGCTATCCGCAAGCTGCTGGGTAAAATCCTTTGCCTCATGCGCTCTGTCGAGAGCTGGCCCTTTCATTTCGTCCAGATAGCTTTCGGTGGCATCCATCGCGCGATCCACCTTCTGAAGAACATCCTGCACCGTTTGCACCAATGTTTTCAGGGACGAGGGATCAATATCGATACGCGCGACCGTATCTTCCTTTTCCGCTTCTTCAAGCAGCTTGGGCTCATAGCTCTTGCCGCCCTTCAACTCGATATAAGCCTGTCCGGTCAGCATGACAAAGGCCAGTTCCGCCTGAGTCGACCGCGTGATCGGCGTGGTTGAATCGATCTCAGTCTGGGCGATAACCACATCAGGATTGCTTGCATCAATGAAAAGTCGCGTGACTTCGCCGACCTTCAAGCCATTGAACAAAACCTGGCTCTTGACGACCAGCCCCGTTACGGAACCGGGAATGCGGATTTCAAGCATTGATGTCGGGCGGGTGTCGCCCAAACGCTCGATCCAGTAGACAAAACCAAGGGCCAGCACACTCACCAGCACGGTGAAAATACTGACCACAAGATAATTGGCCTTGGTTTCCATTCACGATTCCATTCATCCAGACCGACATGCTCACAACCATATCGTGCGATATCCCTAGCCTTGCATGTCACCAAACGCCACTATCTTCTTGATGGTTCCGATAGAAGAACTGTCTTATTTGCTAACATCGGGAGGCTGCGACCAACGTTACGATTGCCCCCTGACGTTACGGCAAGAGCCAAATCTCATAACGTTCCCGTTACGTAACTCACGTAATCGTAACGGCTGTTATCAACAGTCTGTGTGTTACGTGACCATAATGTTGCCCGGTAGGGAACGCACCCTTATCAAGTTAATGTAAGTGATTCGCGTTCGTTACGGCACAGACATACCCATGGCATTATCCAACGCAGAGAGACAAAAGCGGCACCGGGAGCGGCAAAAGCAGAAGCTCGCCACGGCCGCACCAAGTCTGGCAATCCAGTATGAGAATGTCGGCGCTGATCTGCGTGAAAAGCTCTATACCCTGATCGATACCGAGAATACGCGCCGCGAAAAGGCCGGATACAGCGTGGAAAAAATGCTGGAACCGACCGATTTCAGCCGGGTTATTCTGGATATTGCCCTCGATGAAAACCATTCGGGGCTCGCCGACAAAGCACGCATGATCCTGCTTGGTGCGCTGTGCATGGGCGAAAGTTCCGACAATGAAATCCTTGAGGCGCGCAGGCAGAAAGATGCCGCGCTTGCGCAGGATTCACAAGACGATGATCGGGATGGCGAATCGCATGAACATATCAGTCCGCTGGAACATTATATTCGTGTGCCGAATTTCGGCTAAGCTCTGCTCCATCGCAAAGCCGAATTGAATCCAAGCAGGAGAATTGCCATGACACATCCGGTCCTTATGCCGTCCAACGTTGCCGTGATTACTGGCGGCGCGTCGGGCATAGGCCTTGCTGCAGCGATCCGCTTTGCCACGATGGGTCTTAAGGTCTGTATTGCTGATTTGCCGGGCGAGAAACTGGATACAGCATTGGCAAAGGTTCGCGAACACGGCAATCCGGATGATACCATTGCCGTTGGCACGGATGTAACCAAGGTTGAAGACTTGCAGGGGCTGCAACAGCAAGTCGAGACGGAACTCGGTCCAGTCAGCCTTCTTATGAACAATGCCGGCATCCAGCCCGGCAGCAGTGTCTTTGAACCCGGCGGATGGGACAGGATCATCGAGGTCAATCTGTTCGGCATTGTGCGGGGAACACAGGTATTCGGACCTGATATGATTGCCCGGGGCAAACCCGGTCTCATCATCAACACAGGCTCAAAACAAGGTATAACCACCCCACCCGGCGATCCTGCCTATAATGTCTCCAAATCAGGCGTGAAAACTTTTACCGAAGCCCTGCAACATGAGCTGCGCAATACCGAAGGCTGTCAGGTGACCGCGCATCTGTTCATTCCGGGTTTTGTCTTTACTGCACTTACATCAAGCGGCAGGACGGAAAAGCCCGCGGGTGCATGGACATCCGAGCAAACAGTCGACTTCCTGCTTGAGAGCGTAACGGCGGGAGATTTCTATATATTGTGCCCTGATAATGATGTGGTTCGTCGTACCGACGAGCGGCGCATCCTCTGGGCAGCGGGCGATATAATAGAAAATCGCCCGCCTTTATCGCGTTGGCATCTGGACTATCAGGACGAATTTGCCGATTTCCTCAAACGCGAGAAATAGCTGATCAGGCGTCAAACTGTTCGGAAACGAACTGCCAGTTAACAAGCTTATCGAGAACCGCTGCAACATGGTCGGCGCGGCGGTTTTCATAATCAAGATAATAAGCGTGTTCCCAGACATCGATGCCAAGCACAGCTTTCTTGCCTTCTGCAAGAGGATCACCAGCATCCTTCATGCCCACCACAGCAAGCTTGTCACCGTCTTTGACCAGCCAGACCCAGCCGGTTCCAAATACATTGTCCGACTCGGCAACAATCTTCTTCTTCAAACCATCAATTCCGCCAAAGCTGCTTTCCGCCGCCGTAGCAAAAGCGCCTTTCGCAGCGGTAGGTCCGCCCTTGAACTGTTGCCAGTAGAGATTGTGGTTCCAGGCCTGGGCCGCATTGTTGAAAATAGGCGCATTGCCTTCCTTCTTCGCCCGTATGACCACCTCTTCCAATGAAAGATCGGCATAGGGCGTCTTTTCCACCAGCGTGTTGAGCTTCTTGAAATAGCCCGCATGGTGCTTGCCGTAATGCAGGCCGACAGTGCGCGCGGATATCACAGGCGCCAGACCATCTTCCGCATAGGGCAATTCCGGTTGTTTGAAAGGAACCGCCGCATGCGCCTGAATGGTTGGAGCAAAGAGCGTTGTTGCCGCCGCCGCGCCCGAGAGCACCAGCATATCGCGTCTGTTGAGATCCATCTTCTTCTCCTGATGATTGTTAAGGGCAAGATGAGCGAAATTTGTCTTGGACCGTGCCTTTCTCGATCTGGAAGAACGGTACAATTCAGAAGGAGTTCCCGGATCGTGGCAATTTTCTGCTCCTTCCTATCACGCTTTGGTGCAGTTGCGTCGCTTCGAATCCATTGGGTCGGATAAGCGTTTGAATTCTGCCTGTCGCTACCTTAAGACTTGAAATCAGGGAGTCCCCGTTCCAAACCCGATAAACGTCGTGCTGAAAATCTCACCGGCACAGACGGTCAGTCATAGTCAAAGGTAGGAATTTCATGACCGATATTGCTGAAACCGCGCCACTCGCCGTCGCCCCCGATGTCAAAACCCGACTGAAATCCATCATCGGTGGATCGGCAGGTAATCTCGTCGAATGGTACGACTGGTATGTCTATGCCGCGTTCACCCTCTACTTTGCGCCGGTGTTCTTCCCCTCAGGCAACCAGACCGCAGAGCTTTTGAGCGCCGCTGCTGTCTTTGCCGTTGGCTTCCTGATGCGGCCCATCGGTGCCTGGGTCATGGGCATCTACGCCGACCGCAAGGGCCGTAAAGCCGGTCTGACACTATCGGTGACGTTGATGTGCCTTGGCTCGCTTCTGATCGCTATCACGCCGGGTTATGCGTCGATCGGTCTGTTCGCACCAACCCTTCTGGTTCTGGCGCGCCTGTTGCAGGGCCTCAGCGTCGGCGGTGAATATGGCGCCAGCGCTACCTATCTCAGCGAGATGGCCGGCAAAAATCGCCGCGGCTTCTATTCAAGCTTCCAGTATGTAACGCTGATTTCCGGACAGCTGGTTGCCCTCGTCGTTCTGCTCATCCTGCAACGCATTCTCACACCAGAACAGCTTGGTGCCTGGGGTTGGCGCATTCCTTTCGCCATTGGCGGCTTTCTGGCAATTGCGGTTTTCTATATCCGCCGTGGTCTTGCCGAAACCCAGTCCTTTCATAACGCCAAGAACGACACCGGGCCGAAATCCAGCGGCTTTGCCCTGTTCCGGCATTATCCGAGAGAAGCCTTTACTGTTCTGGCGCTGACATCGGGCGGAACGCTCGCCTTCTACGCCTACACCACCTATTTGCAGAAATTCCTCGTCAACACCTCGGGTTTCAGCAAAGAATCCTCCACTGAAATCACCGCACTGGCACTTTTGATTTTCATGCTGTGCCAGCCAATCGCCGGTGCTCTGTCGGACAAGATCGGCCGCAAGCCGCTGATGGTCGGCTTCGGTATTCTCGGTGTTCTTTTCACCTATCTGATCTTTTCGACTTTGGCAGTCACAACCAACCCCTATACTGCCTTTGCCCTTTCACTGGCAGGTCTGCTGATTGTCACCGGCTATACTTCCATCAACGCGGTGGTAAAGGCTGAGCTTTTCCCGGCCCATATCCGGGCGCTCGGCGTCGCATTGCCCTATGCTTTAGCCAATACGATCTTTGGCGGCACCGCCGAATGGGTGGCACTAAAGTTCAAGGAAATGGGCCATGAGACATGGTTCTTCTGGTATGTGACCATCATGATCGGCTTGTCCCTGATCGTCTACATCAAGATGCGCGATAGCCGCGATCACAGCCTCATCCACGAGGATTGATCAAACAAACATACGGGGAAG
Organism: Phyllobacterium sp. TAF24; assembly: GCF_052113785.1. Classification (NCBI taxonomy): domain Bacteria; kingdom Pseudomonadati; phylum Pseudomonadota; class Alphaproteobacteria; order Hyphomicrobiales; family Phyllobacteriaceae; genus Phyllobacterium; species Phyllobacterium sp. TAF24. The sequence goes on from NZ_JBFRDN010000002.1 coordinate 160,969, forward strand.
TGATCCGACTTCCCCGTTTTCTTATCCCTCATCTGACATTCTGGAACCGTCATGACCTTATCCGCGAAAATAAATCCCGTTGATCCCGTCAAGCTCGACCGTCTGGCAGAAGTCGCCGTCAAGATCGGTCTGCAGCTGCAGGCGGGGCAAGATCTTTTGATCACAGCACCGCTGGCTGCCTTGCCCCTGGTACGCCGCATTACCGAGCATGCCTACAAGGCGGGCGCCGGTCTGGTAACGCCGTTTTATGCGGACGAAGAAGCGGCGCTGATGCGCTATCGTCATGCGCAGGCGGAGAGCTTCGACCATGCCGCCACATGGCTCTATGAGGGAATGGCCAAGGCCTTTTCATCGAACACCGCACGCCTTGCCATTGCCGGTGACAATCCAATGCTGCTCTCACAGGAAGACCCTGAAAAGGTTGCCCGTGCCAACAGGGCGACCTCGAAGGCTTATCAGCCAGCATTGGAGAAAATTGCCGGTTTTGACGTCAACTGGAACATTGTTTCGTATCCGAATCCATCCTGGGCGAAGCAGGTTTTCCCGGATCTTGACGAGAACACAGCCATTGCTAAGCTAGCCGATGCCATCTTTGCCGCTTCGCGTGTTGATATTGATGATCCGGTCAGTGCATGGCGGGAGCACAATGCGGTGCTGGCCAAACGGCGGGAATGGCTGAACGGCCTTAATTTTGCTTCCCTGCATTTCAAGGGACCGGGTACCGATCTTATTGTTGGTCTTGCCGATGAACATCAATGGCAGGGCGGCGCTTCCACCGCCAAGAACGGCATCACCTGCAATCCAAACATTCCCACCGAAGAGGTCTTTACAACACCGCACGCCCTGCGCGTTGATGGCCATGTTTCCAGTACCAAACCGCTGTCGCATCAGGGCACGCTGATTGAGAACATTTCGGTTCGCTTTGAAGGCGGCAAAATCATCGAAGCCAAGGCTTCGCGCGGTGAGGAAGTGTTCAACAAGGTGCTGAACACTGATGAAGGTGCCCGCCGTCTGGGCGAAGTGGCGCTGGTGCCGCATTCCTCGCCGATCTCCGCATCGGGACTTCTGTTCTTCAACACCCTGTTTGACGAGAACGCAGCAAGCCACATTGCGCTTGGCCAGTGCTATTCCAAATGCTTCGTCAATGGCGACAAGCTTTCGCCCGAAGAAGTCGCAGCGCGTGGCGGCAATAAGAGCCTCATTCATATCGACTGGATGATCGGCTCTGGCGAAGTTGACGTTGACGGCATCAATAAGGACGGCAGCGCCGTGCCCGTCATGCGCAAGGGCGAATGGGCCTAAGAAGCCCTAACCGCATGCGTTGATGGTTACAAAATGAGCCGATAGAACCTCCCGGGGATAATAATACCTTGGGAGGAAAATTCATGGCTCAGGACGGATTCGGAAAACGCGCACGGCTGCTCTTTGCCAGCGCTGTTGGGACCATCATCGAATGGTATGATTTCTTTATTTTCGCCACATGCGCGGTGCTGGTTTTTGACAAGGCGTTCTTTCCGACTGCCGATCCGGCAATCGGCATTCTGCTGGGACTAAGCACTTTTGCCATCGGGTTCATCGCCCGCCCGCTCGGCGGCATCATTTTCGGTGTGCTTGGTGATCGCATCGGCCGCAAGAATGCGCTGGTGGTCAGCCTTGCCATGATGGGCGGTTCGACCTTTGCCATGGGCCTATTGCCAACCTACGCGTCCGTTGGCGTTCTCGCACCGGTTCTGCTAGTGTTGCTGCGGATTTTTCAGGGCATTGCCGTTGGCGGCGAGGCCACTGGAGCGCTGCTGATTGTCGCCGAATCCATGCCAGGCAAACAGCGTGGCTTCTGGACCAGCTTTCCGATGGTTGGCGGACCTGCTGCAAACGTGCTGGCAGCAGCCACCATCAGTTTTCTTACCCTGCGCCTTGGCGAACAGGCCTTTATCGACTGGGCTTGGCGCCTGCCATTCCTGTTCTCGATAGTTCTGGTTGTCCTCGGCTTCTGGATGCGCCGCAAGGTGGAAGAATCGCCCGCCTTCATTGAGCTTGTTGAAAAGCGCAAATCCGTACCGGCCGCACCACTGTCGGAAGCCTTCAAACATTTCAGCAAGCCCATGGGTCAGGTGTTTCTGGTCAAGACTGCCGAGAACACGCTGTTCTATCTGTTTACAACGTTCTTTCTCGTTCTCACCGTCCAGTTCCTTGGGCTCGCCCGGTCCGTGGGTGTAGGGGCACTCTTCTGGGGATCGATCCTTGAAGTGGTCGTGATCATGGCAGCCGCCTATGCTTCGGATCGTTTTGGCCGCAAACCACTGATGTTGCTGGGGCTTGTTGGTGGTCTGGCTGCAGGTGCCTATCTGTTCAGTCTGCCGCATGGCGCCGATCCGCAACTGGTCCTGCAGGCGACACTGCTCACCCTGACCTTTCATGGCATTATCGTTGGTAGCATGGCGCCGTTCTTCACCGAACTCTTTCCGACCCATGTGCGTTATTCGGCCATGTCCATCAGCTATCAGGTGGCCTCGGTGGTTGGCGGCTCGGTCGCGCCGCTTATCGCAACGCTGCTGCTTGGCGCAACAGGCTCGCCCCATGCAGTGATTATCTATGCGGCGGTTATGGTCATTCCCGGCATTATCTGCGTGCTTTTGTCGAAGGAAACGCGTGGGACAGATCTTACGGCCATCATTTGAATATATAAGACCGTCACCGCGATGCGGTGGCGGTCATCTCACCGGTTGGAAATAACCGAGGTTTTGGGTCGCCAGACAAGCAGTCTGTTTTCGACCAGCGTCACCAGCCAGTCCACCAGAATGACAAACCCCATCAGCACAAACATCCCGGCAAAAACGCCGGTAACATCAAACACGCTTTCGGCCTCGTGGATAAGATAACCCAGACCCGCCGCCGATCCGAGATATTCGCCCACAACCGCACCAACCACGGCAAAGCCAACCGATGTGTGCAGCGATGAAAACATCCACGACAGGGCTGAGGGCATATAGACGTGGCGCAGCAACTGCCGCTCATTCATGCCGAGCATGCGGGCGTTGGAAAGAACGGCTGGGCTGACTTCCTTGACGCCCTGATAGACATTGAAGAAGACAATGAAGAACACCAGTGTCACGCCGAGCGCCACCTTGGACCAGATGCCGAGACCCAGCCACAACGCAAAGATCGGCGCAAGCACAACACGCGGCAAGGCATTGGCAGCCTTGACATAGGGATCAAACACCGCTGCCAGCAAAGGCTTGCGGGCAAACCAGAATCCGATGATTACGCCGCCCAGCGAGCCGATGATAAAGGCCAGTGCCGCTTCAGTCAGTGTAATGCCAAGATGATACCAGATCGACCCTTCCCTGAACCATTGGACCATGCGCTTACCCACAGCGAGAGGTTCTGCGAAGAAGAAACTGATGGTTTTCGGGTTGCCGATCAGGGTTGTTGTTGAGGCAATGTGCCAGAAGACCAGAACGACAACGGCGACAAGAACCTGAAGGCTGATGAGCGTTAGCCTGTTCATGGCTGCACCTCTTCGCTCTGGCGGTAGCCTTTAAGAACTTCCTCCTTCAGCGCATTCCAAATCTCGCGATGCACTTCATGGAATTGCGGCTCTGATTTGATATCAGCCATATTGCGCGGCCGTTTCAGCGGGATCGTATAATTGCCGATAATGCGGGAGGAAGGCCCAGCCGACATGATAATCACCCGGTCGGCAAGGCCAATGGCTTCATCAAGATCATGGGTAACGAACATCACCGCCTTACGATCCGCCGACCAAAGGCTGAGCAGGAGATCGCCCATGATTAACCGCGTCTGCGCATCCAGCGGCCCGAATGGCTCATCCATCAACAATATCTTCGGATGACGGATCAGCACCTGCGCCAGCCCGACGCGCTTGCGCTGCCCGCCCGACAGCATGTGCGGATAGCGATCAGCAAAGGCGGATAGCCCAACCTTGCCAAGCCAGATACGTGCCTGTTCCAGTGCCTCGCGCCGCGATGTACCTGATACCTCAAGCCCGATAGATACATTATCGATGGCTGTCTTCCACGGCATCAGCGAATCCTGTTGGAAGAGATAGCCCGCATGTTTGTTCAGGCCCGACAAAGGCTTGGCGAATGTCCTCACCTGTCCCTGCGCGGGTTTAAGAAGACCTGCCGTTGCGTTGAGCAATGTCGATTTTCCACAACCCGTCGGGCCGACAATCGCCACGAACTCCCGGTCGCTGACCACGAGATTCGTTTCACCAACGGCCTCATAGATGCCGCCATCTGGCAGGCTGAACGCGATATGGACGCCATTGAGTTCGACGGCGTTGGCGTCTTGCGTCTCGTTCAGCTCTGCCTGAGTCTTTTGTGCAATGGTCATCGCTCCTTATGCCCTATCCCTTGATGAAACGGTCATCATAGGTCGCGGCAAGGTCGATGGTTGCATTGGCAAATTCAGGATCGAGGATTTTCAGCGTATTGAGAACGGACTGCATGCCTTCCATGGGAAGAACCCCATCCAGCGAATAGGTGGGCAGCGAATTGGCAATCGCCTTGAGATAAAGCGGCTTGTCGCCAAGCTGATACTCAACGGGAACGCTGTCGGCAATGTCTTCCGGCGAGGCTGTTTGCAACCACTTCAGAGATTTGACAAAGGCACCCACCAACGCTTTCGAGGTGTGGGGATTGGCGTCCGCAAAATCCTTTTTCACGTAAAGAACAGCCGCTGGATTGGAGCCGCCAAACAGGGCACGCGTGCCTTCCTCGGTCCGTGTATCGATAAGAATCTTGATATCACCATCGGCTTCAAGCTTGGCAATGACAGGATCGAGATGCGAGATCACATCCACCTGACCCTGCTTGATTGCAGCAACGGCACTGGCACCACCACCAATACCGATCAACGGTGCATCGCTGGCTTTTAGACCAGCCTTGACCATTGCATACTGGATGGTGAGTGCGGTGGATGACCCCGGCGCTGTCACACCAAGCTTCAAACCGGCAAAATCCGCCGGAGACTTAACTTTGTCAGCCAGTTCCTTGCGCACGGCGATGACAATGGCTGGAAAACGGCCAAGCTCGCACAGGGCACGAACATCCTGCCCCTTGGCCTGCATGCGGATCGTGTGCTCATAGGCACCCGTCACCACATCGACAGAACCGCCAACCAGCGCCTGCAAGGATTTGGCGCCACCACCAAAATCATTGATTGTAACGTCAAGACCAGCGTCCTTAAAGAAACCGCGGCGCTCGGCAATGGTCAGCGGCAGATAATAAAGAAGTGGCTTTCCGCCAACACCCAGCGTCAGACTGGTCTTTTCCAGTGCCCCGGCTGTTTGTGCCATAAGCTTGGTGTTTGACGCAGCCAGCATCGACAGTGCTGTTGCGCCCACAAGAAATTCACGCCGTTCCATTGTCTTCCTCCCGGCATCACTTTCCAGCTCACAAGACGATCGAAACGCCTTGACGATCCGCGTGATGTCCACCTGTTTTCACATGTTTTCAAAACGCTACCACCCGGATTCCAGAAGCGCAAGGCAAGGAAATGGACGAAATACCGCAACAAAAAACGCGCCGGACACAGGGTCCAGCGCGTGATTTCATTCTGTGCGGTCAGATGAAACGATCAGGCGACGAGGCGGCCTGCTGTGTCAGCCTGCGCATAGGCCTTGCCGAAACGATTGGCGAGGAAGGCATCAAGCGCAATGTCTTCCTGCTTGAGGAAGCCCTGCTGCGGCAGATCGCCATTGGCCAGCATGTCGAGAACTGCGCAGATGGCCGAAGCCGTGGTGATCTGGATGCCGCTATAGAGCATCTCGCCAATGTGACCGCTATAAACCTTGTTGGCATAGGTTTCCTGCAACAGACGGCCCTTCTTGCGGCCACTGACTGTTACGAAAATCACCACAACGTCCTGCATGGTCGAAGGCAGTGCATTCTCAAGGATATCTTTGAACACATCACGGCGGTCACGCAGACCAAGATCGTTGAGCAGAGCCTTCATGATGGCCGCATGGCCGGGATAGCGGATCGTGCGGTAGTTCAGGGTGCGAACCTTGCCGAGGAGCGTTTCGCACAAAGTGCCAAGACCACCTGAGGTATTGAAGGCTTCATAGGTTACGCCATCGAGCGAGAATTCCTCGCGCTCTTCCAGCGGCGGTACTTCGGTCAGCTCACCATCGACAATGGCTTCGCATGGCTCGCAATATTCGTTGATGACGCCGTCCGTGCTCCAGGTAAGGTTGTAGTTGAGTGCATTGGACGGATACTGCGGCAGAGCGCCGACGCGCATACGCACGCTTTCCAGCGTATCAAAGCGCTTGGCCAGATCATTGGCAACTATCGAGATGAAGCCCGGAGCCAGGCCGCACTGGGGAATGAAAGCGGTCTTTGCCGTTGCGGCAAGCTGCTTGACGATGCGGGTGCTGGCAACGTCCTCGGTCAGATCGAGATAATGCACATCCGATGAAGCAGCAGCCTGGGCAATGCGTGTGGTCAGGTGGAAAGGAGCAGCGCTCAGCACAGCAAACTTGCCGGCAAGAACCTTTTCAAGTGCACCCTCTTCGCCGATTTCAATGCAACGGGTAATAACGAGCGGGGAAACTTCGAGAGCATCAAGTTGTGCCTGCGCCCGGTCGACGACGGTTACGCGGTAATCTCCGGTGTTTGCGAGCAGGTTGGCGATTGTTCCGCCGATTTTGCCTGCACCGACAATGACGATCTCTTTCATGTGATTCCCCTCAGGATTTCAGAACTTTCACTATTATTCCACTCTTGTTCGGCGAAATGAAGCGTGTAAACTGACGATATGCCACCCTATTTTTGGTCAATATGCCGTATGGGTATGACATTATGCTGACAGATGCCGATCACGCCCTGCTTTCCCTGCTACGCGAGAATGCCCGCGCCTCCACTGCCGACCTTGCCCGCAGGCTGGGCGTTTCGCGCACCACCGTGCAAAGCCGGATAGACCGGCTGGAAAAACGCGGCATGATTCGCGGCTACAGCGTGCTGCTTTCGCCCGAATATGAGCGCGATCTGGTCAAGGCTCACGTGCTGGTCACGGCCTTGCCAAAGTTTGCCAAGCGGGTTGAAATAGCCTTGCGCGAGATTGCCTGGGTGCGCACCCTGCATTCGGTCAGCGGGCAGTATGATATGATCGTCATTCTTGAGGCTCCATCAATCAGTGAACTTGACACCCTGCTGGACCAGATCGGCGCGCTGGAAGGCGTGGAACGCACCATTTCTTCCATTATCCTGTCCACACGCATCGACCGCTAAAAAACAGAATTCCCGCTGCCTCAGAGTCCGCTTGACTCTTTGCCTCAATGGATTCCATAATAGAACATATCATGAACATTCAGGGGAAACCGTGGTGACAACCGTCGACCTTACGGCGTTGCGGCGCGACATTGCGTCTTTAAGCGAGCGAGATGCGCTGGAAGCGCATGCGCAGCGCAGCGCCTTTGGTTTTGGCGACAGAAGCATCGACAAAGTGCTTGGCAAAGGCCTGCAACGGGGAGCCCTGCACGAGGTCTTTTCAGCTGAAATGAATGATGCAGGAGCAGCAACCGGATTTGTCATCGCCCTTGCCTTGCGCTCTTCCTCTGGTCAAAGCCCTGTTATCTGGCTCGAAGAAGATTTTGCAGCTCAGGAACATGGCTTTCCCTATGCGCCGGGGCTAAAAAATCTCGGACTGGACCCGGAACGTCTTGTGATCGTGCGCTGCTCGTCACCACAGGATGTTCTGAAAGCCGCATCGGACAGTCTTGGCATCAGGGGAACTGGCGCTGTCATCATTGCACCGTGGAGCAATCCGAAGTGCCTTGACCTCACTGCCACCCGAAAATTGCTGCTTACTGCCCAGCAGACGGATGTGCCCGCCTTGCTTCTCCGGCTGGGCGCCGTTCCTATCGACAATTCCGCCGTGACCCGCTGGATAATCCGCTCTGCGCCTTCGCAGTCCAGCGGCGCCAATGCACCCGGTCAGCCGGTCTTTGACGCAACCCTTATCCGCAACAGGCAGGGCATGACAGGCCATTGGATCCTGCAATGGGAGAGTGATGATCATGTTTTCCGACAGATCGAACCGGTTTCTGGCGCTGTGGTTTCCACACCTGCCCACCGACCGCCTCAAACGCGAAAATCCGCAACGGGCTAAATCCGATCAGTTTCTGATCGTGGTCGACAAGGTGGCCAATGCCCTGCGCCTGACTGCACTCGATGAGAGAGCCACCAAGGCAGGATTATATAAGACCATGGCTTTGACCGACGCCCGCGCGCAATTTGAACAGTTGGACATTGCCTTTGCTTCACCGCGCAAGGATGCAGTCCTTTTGGAAAAACTGGCCGACTGGTGCGACCGCTATACGCCGCTGGTGGCGCTTGATGGCTCCGATGGGCTCATGCTCGACATCACAGGCTGTGTGCATCTTTTCGGTGACGAAGAGACGATGCGGAAAGACATCCACCAACGCCTGAACCAGCATGGCATGATTGTCCGCTCTGCCATTGCAGGCAATGTCCCGGCTGCCCATGCCTTTGCCCGTCATTCGCCGGGAGGGGTTATTGACGATACCTCACTCAACGAGAAATTGCGCCGTTTGCGGCTCGTCAGTCTCGACATTGAAGACGTGCATCTGGCCGGATTGAAACGGGCGGGCCTGCGTAGTGTTGGGGATATTGAGGTGCTTCCCCGGGCAGCCCTTGCCGCCCGTTTCGGCTCAGAACTTATTGACCGTCTGGATGCGCTTTTCGGCTACGCGAACCAACCAATCTCCCCCCGGCGCATTGTGCCGGTCTGCATGGTCGAACGGCGAATGGCCGAACCGCTGATTGTCATGGAATCCGTTGAGCTTGTACTTCACGGGCTGGGCGACGAACTCTTCAGGCAATTGCAGCAGCGCGTCGAGGGCGCGCGGGAAATCGAGGCTTCCTTTTTCCGCGTCGACGGAAATGTCAGGCGTATCAGCATTCAGGCAGGACAGCCGCTTGTTGATACAAAAACCCTGTTCAGACTGTTGAAGGAACGGTTATCGACGCTTTCCGAGCCACTCGATGCCGGTTACGGTTTTGATATTATCCGCCTCGCTGCCGTACGGGTCGAGCGAACGCAGGCCCTGCAGAAAAGTCTCGACAATAATATTCAGGAAACCGAGGAAATCGGTAGCCTGATCGACCGGCTCTCCATTCGTCTCGGCACGAACAGGGTCTTGCGCCCGCATGCCGTCGATACGCACATTCCTGAACGTGCCGTTTCGCTGGAACCTGCATCGCAGACGACGACAACCCCGCCCGTTGAATGGACACCGGATCATCATCCGGGTGAACCACCCGAACGCCCCATCCGGCTATTTCAGCCGCCGGAGCGAATCGAAACCATGGCAGGCGTTCCCGATGGTGCACCGGCTCAATTCGTCTGGCGAAAAATCAGGCACAATATTGTTCTGGCTGAGGGGCCGGAGCGCATCGCGCCGGAATGGTGGCGTGAACATGCGGGCGCTCTGACACGGGATTATTATCGGCTTGAGGACAATCAGGGGCATCGCTTCTGGGTGTTCCGCGAAGGTCTCTATGAGCGCGGGCAGACCACACCGCGCTGGTATCTGCACGGACTCTTTGCGTGATGGCGAGCTATACGGAGCTTGCCGTCACCAGCAATTTCTCTTTTCTCGAAGGCGCATCACAGCCGGAAGAACTGGTACAGGCGGCGGCATTGCTGGGCCTTGAAGGCATTGGCATTGCAGATCGCAATACGCTTGCCGGGGTTGTACGCGCCTATAAGACCCATAAGGAATTGACGGAGGAAGAAGGGGTAAAGCTCAATCTCTATATCGGCTGCCGGCTGATGTTCATTGATGGAACGCCAGATATGATTGTCTACCCGCGCGACCGCGCAGCCTATGGTCAGCTTTGCCGCCTTTTGAGCGAGGGTAAAGAGCGGGCAAAAATCAAAGGCCTGTGCCATCTTGTGCTTGAGGACTTCCTTTTCCGCGCTAAGGATTTCCAGACGGCAGTTATGCCTCCGGCACACCCCGACAAAAGCCTCGGACCTTTGCTGAAAAAACTCGCCGTGGTTGCTCCGGGCTGCGTCTGGCTTGGGCTCGCCATGTCCTATAAGGGAGCAGACCGGCGTTATGGTGAGCGGCTGGAGCGAACAGGCCTCGCTGCTGGCGTTCCTCTGCTGGCGGTCAACAATGTGCTCTATCACACACCTTCCCGTCGTCCCTTGCAGGATGTGCTGACCTGCATTCGCGAGCATGTGACCATTTATACGGCGGGACGAAGACTGGAACAGAATGCGGAAAGACATCTGAAATCACAGGAGGAGATGCAGCATCTTTTCCGGCATTTCCGCTCTGCCCTTGAGGAAGTCCCGCGCTTCGTCAAACCGATCACCTTCTCCATGGGTGAGTTGCAATATCTCTATCCGGATGAACCGGTGCCACCGGGTAAAACGCCACAGCAGCATCTGGTCGACGAAACGTGGAAAGGAGCTGCAAAACGTTATCCTGAAGGCATTCCTGATATGGTCCGCGACCTCCTGAACAAGGAGCTGACGCTGATCGGAACGCTTGGATATGCACCCTATTTCCTGACAGTTCATGATATCGTCACCCATGCGCGGTCATTGAACATCCTGTGTCAGGGACGCGGTTCATCCGCCAATTCAGCCGTTTGCTATTGTCTGCATATCACCGCTGTCGATCCCACCAACGGCAATGCGCTTTTCGAACGCTTTCTTTCAGTAGAGCGTAAGGAACCACCCGATATCGATGTCGATTTCGAACACGAGCGGCGCGAAGAAATCATGCAATGGGTTTACGAGCGCTATGGTCGACATCGCGCCGCCATTGTCGCGACTGTCATCAGCTATCGCCCGCGCAGCGCCATCCGTGATGTCGGCAAGGCGCTGGGATTGACGGAAGATGTAACCGCTGCCCTTGCCAATACGGTGTGGGGCAGTTGGGGTACAACCGTGGAGCAGCATGAGGTGCGTCAGGCGGGACTCGATCCTGAAAACATCATGATCCGCCGCGCCGTCAAACTGGCGACGGAGCTTATGGGTTTCCCCCGCCATCTCTCGCAGCATGTGGGCGGTTTTGTTCTGACACAGCAACGGCTGGATGAAACTGTTCCCATTGGTCCGGCAGCCAAAAAAGATCGCTCTTTTATCGAGTGGGACAAGGATGACATCGACACACTCAGGATTATGAAAGTCGATGTGCTATCACTCGGCATGCTGACCTGCATCCGCAAGGCTTTTGATCTCATTCATCTGCATAAAGGCGGCGAACGCTACGAACTTGCGACTGTCCCGCAAGAGGATTCTCGGGTTTACGACATGCTCTGCAAAGCCGATTCCCTTGGAGTGTTTCAGGTGGAAAGCCGTGCCCAGATGAACATGTTGCCACGGCTGCGCCCGAGGAAATTTTATGATCTGGTCATCGAGGTGGCTATTGTGCGTCCTGGCCCCATTCAGGGCGATATGGTTCATCCCTATCTGCGCCGTCGAAATGAGATTGAAAAAGTTGATTATCCCTCTCCGTCTCCTGAGCATGGTGACAAGGACGAACTGAAAAATGTTCTGGCAAAAACCCTTGGCGTTCCACTGTTTCAGGAACAGGCCATGCGCATTGCCATTGAAGCGGCAGGCTTCACCCCTGATGAAGCCAATAAATTGCGCAGCGCCATGGCAACATTCCGTAATCGCGGCACCATTCATAAAATGCAGGAACAGATGGTCGAAGGCATGGTGCGTCGGGGATATGAACGCACCTTTGCGCAGAACTGTTTCAACCAGATCAAAGGCTTTGGCGAATATGGTTTTCCGGAAAGCCACGCGGCGAGTTTCGCCATTCTTGTCTACATTTCCTCGTGGATCAAATGTCATCACCCGGAAGTTTTCGCTGTCGCGCTGCTGAACTCCCAGCCCATGGGTTTCTACGCCCCGGCTCAGATTATCCGCGATGCAAGAGAACACGGGGTAAAAGTGCTTCCGGTCGATGTCAATTTTAGTGAGTGGGACAATACGCTGGAAAAAGACACCAATAACCAACTCGCGATGCGCATGGGCTTTCGACAGGTCGACGGCTTCTCTAAGGCTTGGGCGGAGGAGATTTGCAAAATGCGGATGCGGCCTTATGTGGATATCGAAGAAGTGCGCCGCATGACACGGCTGGAACGCCGCGCCTTTGTCCTGCTTGCCGATGCAGACTGTTTTCGCTCGCTTCGTATCGACCGGCGCGAAGCACTCTGGGCTGTTCGCAGATTTCCAGACAACACAACTCTACCCCTATTTCAAATTGCTGAAACCAACGAACTGGCACAGGAACCCGCGACGCTATTGCCGCAAATGCAAATGGCCGAGCATGTCATTGCCGATTATGAATCCATCCGGCTCTCACTCAAAGGTCACCCCATCCAGTTTCTGCGTCAATCTCTTACAGCTGAAGGCGTGGTGACCTGCAAACAGGCGACGTCCATGACCAGTAAAAAGCGCGTCAAACTGGCAGGCGTCGTGACTGTTCGGCAAAGACCGGGTAGCGCCAAGGGCGTCGTGTTTATGACGATCGAGGATGAAACCGGCATTGCCAATATCATCGTCTGGTCAAAGATAATGCGCATCTATCGCAAGGAAGTCATGAGTTCCCGTCTCATCCTCATTGAGGGTGTCGTGCAAAGCAGCGATAACGTCACGCATATCGTTGCTGGCAAGCTGATTGATCGCACGGCTGACCTTTACCGTCTTTCCGAGCAATTGCCGTCTTTGCCCGTATCTCGCGGCGACGAAGTGGTGCATCCGGTTCCCGATCAATCGAGAGCTCGCCATCCACGCAATGTGCGCATCCTACCCAAATCCCGGGATTTTCATTAGGCCTGTTTACGGCTTTTGACCAAGGCGGTCCGATCAATGGCGGTGATCATGCAAATTTCCAGATCACCAATACCATCAAGTATTTCTTCACTCGAAATACCAGCTGCCTCCGCATCGGCGGTGCATTTGGCTACAAGCTGTTTTGGCCTTGGATCATGATGCGCCATATCCGCCGGACGCGTTGCATGGACATTAGCTTCAATCCAATTATTGACGAAATCAATCGCACGTTGGCTCATGCTGTCCTCCTATATACCTCCAGTCAAAACTGCCGGCGGCGGAGAAGGTTGCGAAAAAAGCAGAATATCACACTGCCTCTTTTGCCCAAACCGTAAACTTGGTTAGCACATTGGGGCCAAAAACATTGGTCAGCGGAACATCCGCTGCATCCCGTCCATGTGCTACTTTAACGCGCCCTATGCGCGGCTTGTTGTTGCGCGGATCGAATGCATGCCACTGTCCACCCAGATAAACTTCCATCCAGGCACAGAAATCCATAGTGGAGTGCGGCAGAGGGACGCCAATATCGGTGATGTAGCCAGTGCAATAGCGGGTCGGAATATTGAGGCACCGGCAAAATGCCACCGCCAAATGGGTAAAATCCCGGCAAACGCCACGGCCTTCCCAATAGCCCGATGCAGCTGTACGTGTCGGATTGGAAAACTCGTAGCCGAATGTAATGTGATTATGGACATAATCACAAACCGCCTGAACCCGCGGCCAGCCTTCCTGCGTGTAGCCGAAAAGCCGCCATGCGTCCTCACTCAATACATCCGTCTCACAATAGCGGCTGCCCAGAAGATAGACCAAAGTTTCAGCGGGCAAGTCCTGCACCCGGTGCTGGACGGAATCCAGAACAACCGGATCAGGCATACCGCTGTCATGAACCACCGCATTGGTCGAGCAGGTGAATGGACCCGGCGCGGCAAGGATACGATTGCACCAATTGCCGAACTGGTCGTGATAACCATCAACGCTGGAGCCCAGTGTCGCCTCAAATGTCTCAATGCCTTCAATGTCATCCACCCGCGAATGATGCACATTCAAAATGGCAATCAGGGGCGTTTCCTGCGCGAAATCGAAACTCAACTCACACCCGACACTCAGTCTCATCAGCAGGCCCCTCAAGATATTGGATTATTATTTTTGGAATGATGTTCAAGACGACAGACTATCAGACAAAAAGCAACCGGCTCGATGACGAGCCGGTTAGAACGTTAAATCATATCGGCGATCACGCCCGGTCAACGACCTTCTTGACGGCATCCTTGGCCTTGCCCTTCACCTGCTGGGCATCGCCCTTCAGTTCCTGAGCCTTGCCTTCGGCTTGCAGCTTCGTGGAACCTGTCGCCTTGCCGGCTGCCTGTTTGATGTTACCGGCTGCCTTGTTTGCAAGTCCGGAAATCTTGTCACTTGTGCTACCCATCGGGGAACTCCTTGCGTGTTTGTTCACGCACTCTAAACGGCCCAAATGGCATCAGGTTCCAACGACCAAAGAAATATTCAAGATATTGAAAATAAAGTGAAATATGAATTTTTTATGCGAGAAAACCCGGCGCCCACGGGGGAACAGGCACCGGGTTCTGAACGTACCGACCACCATGTGATCAGCTAATTTGAAACGTCACAGAATTGTCTTGGTTCCCATCAAGTCATTGCTTTCTGCAAATGCCCGGATCATCAGGCGATCAAAGCCACAGCTTCTTTGATGGACGAGGAAAAATAGCAATTTTTGGTCGACCCAACGATCTTTTCACCCTCGACATTCCCAGAATCTTCCGCCCAGAAACCAATGATGATTTTAATGCGCGCGTTGCGCCGCCGGATACGGCGAACGAGATAGCGGGCATGCGCTATGGAAGACGTGTTGAGATAGCTGACATAAACAGCGCTCGCATCCGTAAGATCAAGTTTATCGATATTGACGGTCTCAAGTTCATCATGGGTAATATCACGAACATCGAAATCTTGCCGCTCCAGAATGTCGCCGACAATGACTGCCGCTGCATCGTCAAGATTGCCACGCCCGCCCGCCGAGATGATCGTCTTCGGTTTTTTGGTTGTATCGTTCTTTGCTTTTGCAGGTTCGGCACTTGTTGCATCCTCATCCGCTTCCTCTTCCATATCCTCATGATCGGACAGGTTTTCAACGAGGCGTATCATGCTCTGTACAACCCTGCCGCGACGGGACGCATCCAGCACACCCCGCCCCCGGTCGTGTTCGGCCAGAAACAGTGCGGGCACAGCAACCGATACATAATAATCGCTGATTGTTGACGACTGGAGATAGTCCTCTGCCTTCTCTGTGGCTTCATCAGGATCGCCTGACAATAACCGCTGATAAAGCTGTTGTGGCGGCAGCAGCACAGGCTCGTTGCCGAGCAGCACATCGAGAAACTCGAAGCGCGGCACATGGCGACCAAGCACGACGAGGCAGACCGTCAGTGGGGTGGAAAGAAGAAGCCCGATAGGACCCCATATCCAGGTCCAGACAATGGCCGCGAGCAGAATGGCAACCGGCGAGAGCCCGGTCCTTGAACCGTAAAGCACAGGCTCCATAATGTTGTTGCTGATGAGTTCCAGAACGATGAACAGGGCAGCGGTCCACAATAAAAGCATCCAGCCGGGGTCGACCGCCAGTGCAAGAATAAGCGGGAAAGACGCGGCGATGAATGGGCCGATATAGGGCACAAAGCGCAGCGCAATCGCCAGAAGACCCCAAAGCATGGGATTGGGAATACCGATAAGCCAAAGACCAATCCCGATCGGAACACCAAAGCAGATATTGATGACCAACTGCATCAGGAGATATTGGCCGACACGCTTGCCCGCATCATGCAAGGCTGTCGTCGTGCGATGAATATCGCTGGCCCCCACGAGTTTTATAAAGCGATCACGCAAATCCTCGCGTCGCAGCAACATGAAGATGACAAACACAATGACAATACCAACCGTCGCCAATGGCTGGATCAAGGGTCCGGCAACGGTTTGCAGCAATTGCAGGGGATCAGGCGCAGGATAGCGAATTTCCACCGGAACGGGCTTGTCGGGATCGTCCTTGCGCAGAGCCGGCCGGTTTTGCTGGTCCGCCGGTGCCACATTTTGCGGCGGCTGGGCCTTTTGATCGTCATTATTATTGGCAGCAAACCGCTCCACTTCATCGGACCGGCCAATTTCCTCGCCAAGGCGTTTGAACATACGCACGCCGCGATCAAAAACACCGTTGCCCGACTGAGCATCTTTGATGGTCCGGATCTTCGCCTCGATATTATACTGATAACTTGGCAAATTCTGCGCCAGCACTGTCAACTGACCAACCACAATTGTGGCAAACAGGAATATTGCAATAAAGGCGGTCAGCACAACGCTGATAACCGACAGAACTTTTGGAATTCCGAAGCGATGGAGATAAGTGACCAAAGGCGACAGGGCGAAGGTCAAAAGCAGCGCCAACGCAAGCGGAACCAAAATATCCCGGGCAAAATAGAGCGCACCAATCACGGCAATGGCAACAATAACGGGCGGAAATTGCATTCGCCCGTCAATCTCCGCCTGAGTTGGCGCATAAACTGATTTTTGCGTGACGCGCTCTACCGCACGAGGCGAAGTCTTCCGCGTAGTTTCAGACGGCATAATCGCCCCACTCCCCCGAAATCATACAATCCCTCTCCATTTGAAACACGCCACTGAAACGAAGCCGGCTGAATTTGGTTGCATCAGCCATGCTGACATCGCTGCAAAGCGGACAAAATCATCGTCTTGCGATCAGACGGTCCGAAATAGAGGCTGCAATGCCCCGGAACAAAAACCGATATCGGAAGTTTTCAGAATAACGGACCGCTCAAAAGGAGAGAGGCAGACATGCCAGTGACCACCATTCTGATTATCATTCTGATACTGGTCCTCATCGGCGTATTTCCCAGCTGGCCCTACTCGCGGGCATGGGGTTACGGCCCGTCCGGCCTGTTTGGTATTGTGCTGGTTATCCTGCTTATCCTGCTTCTTTTGGGCCGCATCTAATTGAAATGCTTGAATTCTGACCTGACCCACAGATCAGACATCACAATCAGGAGTTACTGAATATGCTGCGTGGAGTTTTGCTTTGGCTCATCGGCTTGCCATTACCGATCATTCTCATTCTCTGGTTCCTTGGCTACCTTTCATAGGAGCACTTCAACCCATGTCCTTTGCGCCGGCCACTGGGCCGGCGTTTCTTTCTCATCATTACATTACACAGGAACCATATTCCCATGATGAAACGCCTCTTGATCACCACCGCTTTGATGACAGTTCTGACCACCTCCGGCTTCGCTCAGAGCCAGGGTTCCAACCCGACGGAAATGCGCGGAATTTTTAACGAAGCGGCCAAGCCCGTGCCAAGCGCCGGACGCTATCTGAAAGCCGAGCGAGGACAAATTCTGACATCAGGATTAATCGGGCAGAAAGTCTATACCGGCCCTCAGGATGATGCTGTCTCCATCGGCGGAGTAAAAGATGTGGTGCTCGATGCCAATGGTATGGCGCAGGCTGCAATCGTCGGTGTGGGTGGTTTCCTCGGTATCGGCGAGAAAGATGTGGCTGTTGTATTGAATGACCTGAACTGGGCAGACCGCGCGGATGGTAGCCGTTGGCTCGTTATCACCACCAGCAAGGAGGAGCTCGAAAAAGCACCCGCCTTTGACAAGGCTGCATTGGCTGGCGAAGGCGTTTCTGCAGAATTTGCAAAACCCGCACTTCAGCCCGCAAAGCCTGTGCCGGAAGCAACAACAAGCGTGCGCGATGGTTTGAAAGCGGTACCGGCAACTGCTGTCAGCGCCGAAAAGTTGATTGGCACAACGGTCTACGGGTCTGACGAAGAGACATTGGGCACAGTGGGAGATGCCCTGATGACGCCTGATGGTCAGGTGGAAGCATTTGTCGTGGATGTCGGTGGCTTTCTCGGTTTGGGAAAGAAACCAATCGCTATTTCAATTGAGAATCTTGACCTGCTCGCTGGCAAGGACGGCAAGATCGCTGTCTATACGCCGTTCACCAAGCAGCAGCTTGAAGCGCATCCAGCCTATACCGAGGAGGCTTACAAAGCGGATAGCGAGAAAATTCTGCTGCGCGGCAGCGCCGAATAGCACCTGTATACCATAACAAAAGTGGGCAGTTGCGTCGGCGATGGTCTTTGCTCCGCTTTGGAACCAATATCTGTGCGGGGCGTTTCCACCCATGAAACCTATATTTCTCAAGGAGTTCCTTTAATGGCGTCAGTATCTTCAAAAGTTCGCAAAGTCGTGGATGATGCAACCGAAACCAATCCTGATCTTCAGGCACAGGTGGCCGCATTGAAAGAGGATATTGCGAGCATTGCTGCGACACTCGCCAAAATCGGCAAGAATTCAGCGAGAGAGGCGACAAGCAATGCCTCCTCAAGCTTTGAAAACGCCCGTGCACGCGGTGAAGACGCTTTGGACGAAATCCGCTCGCAGGCAAAGGCAATCGAAGATCAGCTGACGGAGACTGTGCGGGAAAATCCTTTGACAACAGTTGCTGTCGCTGCGGGTGTCGGATTTCTTCTGGCTCTGATAGCCCGTCGCTGACATGCTGAAATTGCTGGCCCCACTTCTATCCAGTGCTGTTTCTGGAGAGCTCGGTTCTGCGGTGAACAGGGCGAAACGGCGTGCTATTTTCCTGGCGCTGATTGGCATTCTATCGGTAGTTGGCGCGGTCTTCCTGCTGGTGGCAGGCTACATCGCGCTAGCAGAACGTTTCGGCGAACTGCATGCAGCCCTGATTCTGGCCGGAGGCGCGTTCGTTCTCGCGCTGCTGGCCTATATCGTCATGAAAATTTCCGAAATAATTGCCCGCAAGCGCCAACGCGAGCGGTCAAAGGTTGATAAATCAACCCTTCTGACTATCGCTGCACTGGCAGCCGCGCCTACCGTATTGAAATCGCGCGGACTGCTGATGCTCGCTGTTCCCGTCATTGCTTTTGCCGGCCTCTCTCTCCTTACGAAGAAAAAGCCCTCAACCAACGACGATGTTTGAGCTTTCCTTTATCGGCATGGAAATCAGAACTTCCATGCCGGTTTCGGGATAACTCAACCGGACACTGCTCGACAAAACCTTATCCAGACTGCGCTCAATCAATCGCTCGCCCAGACCGCGGGCTGCCGGAGGCGTGACGCGCGGACCGTCTGTTTCCACCCAATGGATAACGACACGCGATTCATCGAGACCGGGTTCCGTCTGCCACGAAACACGCACCCGGCCATGTGCTGACGACAGCGCACCATGTTTGGCTGCATTGGTAGCCAGTTCATGCAACGCAATGCCAAGACCCAGCGCATGATCCGGCGGCAGAACCATATCCTCGCCCTCAAGAATGACCTGTGAGGGGTCATAGATCGCATAGGGCTCGACCTGTTTTGTAATGAGATCAATGAGACTGATGCCGCTCCATTCCCGATCCGACAAAAGCGTATGCGCCTCGGAAATCGCTCTCAGGCGGCCAGAAAATGCTTCCATGAATTCTGCCGGATCGGAGGTCCGGTTGAGCGTCTGCCGTGCCAGAGACTGCAGCATAGCCAGCGTGTTTTTGACCCGGTGATTCAATTCGCGCAGCAACAGCCGCGTTTTCTCCGCAGCATTGCGGGTGCTGGTGATATCGATATTCACACCAACAGCAACCAGCGGCTTGCCCGCCGCATCACGCTCGAAAATACGACCTCGACCCAATAGCCATTGACCTGACGATGCGGCGCGAAACTCACCGACGTAATCCTGATTATGGGCGAGCGCCCGTGTGAATGCGGATTTCATCAGCGGAAAATCATCCGGATGCATCGCACGAAACACATCCTCCCCATTGATCGGCTTGTCATCGTTGAGTCCAAGCATGGAATAGGCCATCTTGTTGCCTGTAAATTTCCCTGTTTTCAGGTCCCACACCCAACTGCCAACATTGCCGACCTCCAGCGCCATATCATTGCGCAACTCGTCTCTGTGCAATGTTGCAATGGAATTGGTGCGGCTTTGCGCATCACGCTTCAGGCCAAGAAACGAGCCTGCAAGCCGAGCCACCCGGTTGAGCTGGGATTGAAGCTGCGGCGCGATGGCATGAACGGGTTCAACGGATGCGATAATCAATGCGCCAACAGGCTCTTCTTCAACGCGCACAGGAACAGCTGCGACAAACCGCACTCCCTGGGCCGCGGACACGGCGTGGTTATCGGAAAAGCGCTTGTCTACGCGCGCATCGGGAATGACCAGACAATCATCCCCGGAGAAAGCCAGCGCGCCAGCACCGAAAACCCACAGGTCAGGCGATCGGTCGGAAATTGTTCCTGCTTGCGTCAGTATCTGGTTTTGGTTCTCTCCAACCAGCACAATTTGAGCCACGTCACTGCCCGACAATGACAACGCCAGAGACACAAGATCGTAAAGTTCATCCGGCTGAAATTCCAACTGACTTACAGCCGAAAGCACATCCAACCGAGCTGGGGCTGACAGAGATTCTGACATGTTTTCGGAAATATGGCCTGACTTCATATTCACATGACGCCCCTTGTCGAGCCGCCCTTACTTTCAACATTAAAACAGCTTCGGATATCAACGCGACGAATTACCCTTTGTTCCCCAATCGGAACATTTATTCGCCAGCGCCGTTTCTTTCTGATCAACACTGCAAGGGAGAAATTTATGCTCGAAGTGAAAGACATTCTATCCGACAATAGTCTGACCAGACCCGCAAAAATTGAAAAACTGCAGGAACTTTTAAGTGAAGCAAGAGGATTGCAACGCGCGGCAACCGAAGGCGGAATGGACACTGACGATGGTTCCACCCGCAACCTGCGCGATATCGAGCTTGCTCTTGAAAAGCTAAAAGCAGACTTGCCGGAGACCGGCGCGGCAACGCTCTGACGCGCCTTCATTCGTTTTCTGCCTTCTTTTTTTCTGGAGTCCCGCCGCTCTGGAGCGAAGGAAATGTAACCGTCACCAATGTGCCGCCGCTTGGGTTTGCAGCGTAGTTCACTTCACCTCCAAACTGTTGACACAGCTGCGCAACAATCACCGATCCAATACCGGATGCACGTTTTTGGAGCTTCTTCTGGATACCAACGCCGTCATCCGCAATATCAAGCACAACAACACCGTTCACATCATGCGCCAGACTGATTGCAATCGATCCGGCGCGGTTATGCGGGAAGGCGTGTTTGATTGCGTTCATGGTCAACTCGCCAATGATGATACCCAGTGTTGTGGCGTCGCGCGAACTCAGGTCAATGGGTTCAATATGGGAGCTGATCCGGATATCCCGGTCATGAATATGGGATTCTTTCAGATCAGCAATGATCTCCGGCAGATACTCATCGGCTCGAACAGTTTCGTGATCTTTGCCCAGCCGGAGGCGACGATGCGCCGAAGAAATCGTCTGGATACGATCACGCGCAGCACCAAGAGCTGCTCGGATTTCCTCCGACGACACATCACGCATCTGGATACCGAGAAGCGATGAAACTGTGGCCAATGAATTACCGATGCGATGATCGGAATCCTGAAGAAGCGTTTCGACACGCGCCCTCTCGCGCGTGGCCACCAGCATGGCTTTTTCCAGCTCGGCGGTACGCAGTTGCACCATTTCTTCCAGCTGTGATTTTTCAGAAAGGAGCGTTGATTGGCCCTCGGTAAGCTTGCGGACATAGCGCTTGGTACGGCTGGCGAGGATATAGGCCAGAATAAGCGCACCTCCGAGAGACGCAATTGACGCGATCGTAAGCCAGAATCGCAGGTCATCCATGGCAATATTGCGCGCGATCAGCCGCCGGTCCTCTTCAGCCAGAAAACCGTCGATGGTTTTCTTGATTTCATCCATTTGCCCGATACCGAAATCCGGTCCGAGCGAAGCAAGCGCATCGCTGTTGTTTCCGGCAAGCGACAGCGCAATAGCTGAATCAACTTTTTGCTGTTTCTGTTTCGCCAGCCCCTGAATTTGGCTAACGATGACCTGCTGGCGCGAATTGCCCCTTGTCATCTCGTTTAACGTGTTGAGCGATTCATCCAGATGCGTTGATGAAGTGCGATATAAATCGAGAAAGGCCGGGTTCTGGGTCAGAAGAAAACCACGCTGGTTGCTATGGGCCGCATTCAGAAGCGCCAGCGTACGGTCTGCCTGCTCGCGTACCCGGTACGTGGCGATGACGTCATCCATCTGGTTATTGAAACCGCGGGTCAAAATAACGGTTGATGCAGCCGCCGTGACAATCAGGACAAGCGAGATCAGGATTGCCAGCCCGCGCCCCGGTCTCTCGGAAAAACCCGTCAATAATCTGCGCCATTGCATCACATGCATTGCTCCAACCGGGTCGTTCACAACGACCTGCATTCCATGAATGACTAGATAAAGGGTCTCTGAACCTTCGGCAAACCCTGCCACCCCGATATATCCAGAAGCATTGCTTCATCAAGAACTTCACACCCGCGATCAACCCAGCGTAATGCACCGCGAGCGGCGAGTTTCTTGAGTGTCTTATTGGTATGCACAATAGACAGGCCAAGCGTGTCGGCGACATGCTGTTGCCTGAGCGGAGCGAAAAGTTTGTTGTCCTTCACCATGCCCACTGATTTGGCACGCTGGAAAATAAACGCAAACAGATATGCCGCACGCTCTAACGCAGAGCGCCTGCCGACACTCAGCAGAATTTCATCCAGCATCTGCTCTTCGCGTGATGCCAGCCATGTAATGTCATAGGCAAGACTGGGGAAATTGCGAAAAAGATTAGGTAACTTATCGCGTTGGAACATGCACAGAATGACTGGCGACATCGCCTCGATAGAGTGCTGCATCTCCTTCATCAGGGACCCTTGCAATCCGATAAGGTCACCGGGCAGTACATAGTTGAGTATCTGCCTGCGGCCATCTTCAAGGGTTTTATAGCGAAACGCCCACCCCGACAGAACCGTGAACAGATGCGCACTGTTGGCGCCCTCAACCAGAAACGTTGTACCGGTGTCAGCAACAAGTTCACCTGACTTGAAGCCAGATAGAAACGTTACCTCTTCCTTGTCATGCGGCTGAAAATGCGGAAAATCCTGTAAGGGACACTTTTCGCAAGGGAATTGCCGCACCGTTGAAGCTGAGCTTGTTTTCATGTTTTTCTCAATTGAGAGTTGCTCGGCAAGCTAGCACGATGGCGCTCAAATGCCCGATAATTCTTCGCATTTGACATGTCATAGTTAAATGACAGACATCAGCGATTGGGCGCATAGGCACTGTTTTTAGGAGCAGTGAATATGGAACTAACCGGCAAGCGACTTCTCGTTCTGGACGATGAATTTCTGATAGGACTGGAGCTGGAACGCATCGCCGAAGAGTGCGGTGCCAAATCTGTTCAAGTGGTTTCAACCGTTGCAGAACTGCTTTTCTGGGTCCAGAGCGGGCAGCCATGCGACATCGCCATTCTTGAAGTTCAGGCTCGAGGCGCTTCATCGTTCGAAGCAGCAATGCTTTTGCAACGACAGGGTACCCCTATTGTCTTCGTCACCGCCTATGACCAGCAAAGGAGTGGCATTACAGGCTTTGCCAATGTGCCTGTCGTCCTGAAACCCTATGGCAAGACCCAGATCCTGCAGGCAGTAGCAGCCGCATTTTCCAAGCCATCGCCAATGCCTCAAGGGACAAATGAGGATGATATTTCAGGCAAATTTGTTTGAGGTAACCTGGGTAGAGATAGAATCGGGCCCGTAATCCACCTCGCCCTGCACATCAAGAAGCTCTTGCAATCGCGTTCTCGCACGGCTCACCCGGCTCTTGATTGTTCCGACAGCGCATTCGCAAATATCGGCCGCTTCCTCGTAGGAAAAACCTGATGCACCGACAAGGATAATTGCCTCACGCTGATCATCGGGTAGTTTTTCCAAAGCCTTGCGAAAATCCTGCAAATCGAGTGATCCATATTGCGCCGGATGCACTGAAAGCTGCTCTGTGAAAATACCGTCGGAATCCTGAACTTCACGCCCGCGTTTGCGCATCTGGCTATAAAATTCATTGCGCAGGATTGTGAATAACCAAGCCTTGATGTTCGTGCCAGCCTCGAAAGAATCCTGTTTGGCCCACGCCTTCATGATCGTGTCCTGGACAAGATCATCGGCGCGATCAGGGTTGCCGATCAGCGATACGGCGAAAGCACGCAGCTTTGGCAGCGACGCAATCAGATTTCTCTTGAAATCAGGAGACTCATGTACCATTCGACCGCCTACTATTTTGACGACTGAGCATGGTTGCGTTCAGCTTCGTCGAGCTTTTCCAAAAGGTCCAGAAATCGCACAGGGATTTCCTCCTCCTGAACAGAGGCATAAAGTGCACGAAGCTTTAAACCGATTTCTGATTCCGCGTTTCTGACGTCGCGGCGGCGGACGCGTCCCTTGTCAGGGCCGTCGGAGAGACTTTTGTTTGCGTTCATTCTACTATCTTTGCTGGTCGTTCGTCGCAAAAGCTTTTGGCAGGCACATTAATGTCGATAATACCTTAGATGAGGAAAAGTTCCGTCACCGGGGAACTTTTTTTTCGCGAATGTGTTTTGGTTCGTATTCTTCTTCAATATCCCCAAGGGGAACAGGGAAATCATCATAATGTCATTGTCCACTCGGATCGCTCCTCATCTGCCCTACCTTCGTCGTTTCGCTCGTGCCATTACCGGTTCGCAGTCCTCCGGTGATGCCTATGTGGCGGCCACACTTGAAATTCTCATCAGCGATGTCTCCCTTTTCCCTGAAACGTCATCTGATCGCGTCAGTCTCTACAAGCTGCTGATCAAGCATTTCAACTCCGTCAATGTGCGGCCTCTCGAATTGCAATCGGAATTCGGCTGGGAAAAGCATGCCGCAGCGAATCTGACGGCCATTGCACCACGGGCGCGACAGGCTTTCCTTCTCATCAGCCTTGAAGGATTCAGTCAGGCCGAAACACTAGATATCCTCGATATTGATGAGCGGGAACTCTATGGCCTGCTCGATGAAGCCTCCGTCGGCATCTCCAAGCAGATTGCCACCGACATCATGATCATTGAGGATGAGCCGTTAATCGCCATGGATATCGAACACATGGTTGAAAGCCTGGGCCACAGGGTCGTCGGGATTGCCCGTACCCGGGATGAGGCGATCAAGCTATATGCCCAGACCCACCCCAGCATGATCCTTGCAGACATCCAGTTGGCTGACGGTAGTTCGGGTATCGATGCAGTGAACAATATCCTTAGCCAGGATGCTGTTCCTGTCATCTTCATCACCGCTTTTCCGGAACGTCTGCTGACTGGCGAACGGCCGGAGCCAACCTTCCTTGTCACCAAGCCTTTTAATCCTGACATGGTCAAGGCACTGATTACACAGGCATTGTTCTTCAAGGAAAGCAGCAAGGCAAAGGCATAAGACTGCTCAAAGCATTCCATCAAACTATCCGCATCGGAACAAAGTCTCTTTGGAAGCGTTCTGAAAGCAACAAGATAGGGAGATAAAAATGCTTTATTATGCAGTGGTTTTTCTGATTATTGCCCTTGTGGCAGGTGTATTGGGCTTTGGCGGAATTGCTGGCGCTTCTGTCGGTATTGCAAAGATTATCTTCTTTGTATTCTTGGCGCTGCTGGTGATTTCGCTGGTTGCGGGGCTCCTTCGCAAAGCCTAGTCAAAACGGGAACTTCCTTAAAACCGCCGGTTACAACCGGCGGTTTTTGCATTTCCGGCAGGTATCAATTTAGTCTGACGTTTGTAGCATTGCGGGTCGCCCCACTTGGTTGTAGTGGGGAGTYATAAAATGACAATAACGGTCAGGTTGCATCTCTTTAAGTGCAGCGTTGAAACTGGACGGCCCAATGATCAACTGGACATATTTCGCCCGGCGAATACCCATTGCCATACTGTGCTACACGGTAGGTGTCATCGCGTTGAGGCTGGCACTATCGCCGTTTCTCGATATTGATGAAGCGCAATTTGTAGGCTCAGTTGATTTTTCCTGGATCTACGGCAACTCACACCCACCGCTTTACAACTGGCTTGTCCGGCTGGCGCTCGACCTGACCGGCTGGAACTGGGTCGTCGCAACCGTCACTGTTCGGCTTTGCCTGCTTGGTCTTTACCACTGGCTTTCATTCGACACGGCACGCCGTCTGGGTGGGGATCGCGCAGGAGTATTGGCCCTGGCAGCCTCGGCTTTGCTGCCTCAAATCGTGTGGATGTCGATCCAGACAACGGCACACACACTTTTGGTAATTGTCGCGTCCATCGGCATCATTCATGCCCTGACGTTGATCCGCTCGGGACGAGGTTACACCGCTTATATCTGGCTTGGCGTTTGGGCTGCGGTGGGCGGGCTAGCAAAATATAACTTCTTCATATTCCTGTTCAGTTTTTTGATCGCCTGTGCGCTAAACCCCACCATTCGCCGTCAAATCTTTCGCAAACCAGCATGGATTTCCCTCGCCATTTTTGTGGCCGCTTTGAGTCCCATCGTCATTGCATCCGTTAACGCTCCATTGGCTGCAACAGCTGGACGTATGGTCAAACTCAACCATCCGATCCCGATGCTACAGCCATTCGATCTCCCATGGTTTGGGATAGACGGTGTTCTCAGCCTTGTTATTTCGGCATTTCTCTGGTCTGGCCCGGCTCTCCTGATCTTTTTGATTGGCCGACGCAAGGACGATCCAAAGCCCGCGCCCGACGGGGATGCCGATATGAGAAAAGTGCTCTTCCGCACTGTTGTCATCGGTTTGACGGCTTTTGGTCTGATTGTCCTTTTCGCCGATTATCATTCGGTGGCAGAGCGCTACATGGCACCCATTCTGGCACCAACTGCTATCCTGCTGGCACTTTATTTCCCGCAAAAATACGGCGCGCGAAATCTGCTGGTCATATCTGCAGGATTTTACATTCTTGCACCAATAGCCTTTGCCATTGTCATGCTGTTTGGTGCCGAACGCCTGTCCACACCGTTTGATGCCGTTGCAGGGGCTATTCGCGCGCAAAATTCGGCCCCTGCACGCATTGCGGGCGACAGACAGGATGACGCCGCCAATGTAGCAGTCCAGTTAAACTGGCCGCCAGCGAAGGGCAGTGCGGACGATATCGTTCTCATCTGGCGCGGCGGCGATGCACCAAACAAGGATACGCTTGAGCGATTACCGGTAGATGCTGTTGCGGTTGGCCCGATCACAAGGGTTATCGGCCCGTTGAAGAACTTCAGCGGTCGAACGAGAACCTTCAGCTTTCAGCGCTATTCATCTCATTCACCACTCCCGGATCAGAATAGCGACGGATAAGCCAGAAGACACCGACCGTATCGAGAAAAGCAACGGCAGCGCGATCGAAGAAGCCATATTTCGACACTCCGGCCAGACGCGGGCGATCTTCCACGTCGACCTCAATCACAGGCAATCCCGCCCGAATCGAGAGTGCCGGGAGGAAGCGATGCATATTGTCGAAGTAGGGCAATCCCTTCGCAATATGTGCTGGCAAAACCTTGAAACCACACCCCGCATCCCGGCAATTATCCCGGAGCAGGCGCTTGCGTATGAAATTTGCAGATTTCGATGTCAGCAATTTCACCACGCCATCATTGCGCCGCTTCCTGACACCGGCAAAAAGCACGGGTTGGGATTTTTCAATGCGTGACCAAAGTTGCGCAAGGTCCGACGGATTGTTCTGTCCATCGCCATCGAGCGTGGCAACCCATTTTCCTTTTGCTGCCTGAAATCCGCTCACCAGCGCTCTGGATTTACCCGTCCGCTTCGTATGCCGCAAAACCCTGACGTGATGACCGGCATTCAAAGCTTCCTCGGCTGAGCCATCGGTGGACCCATCGTCAACGATCAGTATTTCATAGGCTGCGACACCTGAAAGGGCCTGATTGATTTCAGTGACAAGTGCACCGATGTTTCCCGATTCATTGTAGACAGGGATTACGACTGTCAGGTCGGTCATTTCAAAAATCCAGAAGCCATGATGAGCCTGCCGCATTTCGATCAGATTCGGGTTATGCCCGGTCCGGTATGAAAATCATTGCATCACCGCAATGCGTCAGGAGATTAAATATCTTTTGTAACCGTTCCCATAGCATTCAAAATGAGAAAGCAAAACAAATGTTCACAGGATGGAGGAAGCCAATGCATCGATGTCGGCTAAACTGGCTGAGTTTCACGCAAGAGTGAAGTTCACGCCGCAATTCCGCCATCCCATTCGATGCTAAAGTGATAGCATCACGCTAATATCCGGCGTGGATGGTTTATGGTTAATAGTTCATTAATCGAAGTCTTCCTATTGTCGGGCTCTAATCATAATTCATTTCGGTCCGCATATGCGTTTTCTGGTTTCAAAAGCAACAATCGGTTCAGGGAAGACTATGGGCGCGTGTGCCGGTCTCCTTCTTTTGATGTTTGCCTGCGTTTTCCCTGCAAGGGCTCAGGAACAAGTCGATCCAAAACGTGCCGAAACCGTCAAGCAATTGGATGAAGTCACCGGGCAGATCAGTCTGTCTTCCGAACGTGTCGCCTCGCTCGATAAGGAAATAGCTGATCTGAAAAAAGATCAAACAACCATAACGGCCGCGCTCATCCAGTCGGCCAAGACCGAAAAGAAACTCACGGAAGATATTGCCGGAATTGGCGACAAGCTGACCGATCTGCGGGAGCAGGAAGACGGTATAAAATTGTCCTTGAGAGAGCGCCGTGGTGCCCTCGCCGAAGTGCTTGCCGCCCTGCAGCGCATGGGCCTCAATCCCCCGCCGGCTATTCTCGTGCGCCCTGATGATGCACTTGCTTCCGTCAGAAGTGCTGTCCTGCTTGGCGCTGTCGTTCCTGAAATGCGCGAACAGACCGAAGTGCTGATTGCAGACCTTAAGGAATTGACCCGGATCAAGACATCGATTTCAGATGAACAGACCCGGTTGACCGCCGCCATGTCAGGACAGGCCGAAGAAAAGAAACGGCTGGATTTACTGCTTGCCGAAAAGCAGAAGCTGCAGACAACCTCCGAAGAGACCCGTAAGGCGGAACAACAACGGGCGGAAGAATTGGCAAGGAAGGCGACGTCGCTGCGCGATCTCATCGCCTCAATGGAACAGGACATGGAAGAGGCGCGCAAAGCTGCGAGTGCCGCCAACCAGAAGGAAGAGCAGAAACTTGCTGCGAGCAAGGAGCGTGCCGATAATTTTGCTTCCAATCAGGAGCGCCTTTCCGCCAAGGTGAATTTTGCTTCACTCAAGGGCCATCTTTCCATGCCGGGCGCAGGCAAGCTTATCAGGCATTTTGGCGATGATGACGGCTTGGGCGGAATTTTGCAGGGCGACACGCTGGAAACATCCGCCGGAGCAACCATTACGGCGCCTACGGATGCCGTCGTCCTTTATGCCGGCGCATTCCGCTCCTATGGTCAACTCTTGATCCTTGATGCCGGCAATGGCTATCATGTCGTGTTGGCGGGTATGAAGAGAATCAATGTCTCGCAGAATCAATTCGTTTTGGCGGGAGAGCCTGTTGGTGTGATGAACGAGCAACTTGTCGCCAGTACCGGCACCGTTCAGATGGGAAATGGAGCGCCAATGCTTTACATTGAGTTCCGAAAAGATACAAAACCTGTTAATCCCGCTCCCTGGTGGGCGGATAGGCTCGCTGGAAGGACCACAAATGATACGTAGGTTAACGCTTCTCATGGCCGGAGCCCTGTTGGGTGCCACGGCAATGGTCGTTGTGCAGGGTTCGCTGCCCACAACCGCTGCAGAAGCTGCGGGCAACGACACATACAAGCAACTGTCGATCTTCGGTGACATCTTTGAGCGCGTACGCAATCAGTACGTCACCCCGCCGGATGACAAGAAGCTGATTGAAAGCGCCATCAATGGCATGCTGACGTCGCTCGACCCCCATTCATCCTACATGAACGCTGAACAGGCGCAGGACATGCGCGTTCAGACCAAGGGCGAATTTGGCGGTCTTGGTATTGAAGTCACGATGGAAAATGAACTTGTGAAAGTCATTTCCCCCATCGAAGACACACCCGCATCCAAGGCAGGTGTTCTGGCTGGCGATTATATTTCCCAGATTGATGGTACCGATGTTCGTGGACTGAACCTGACCGATGCCGTCGACAAGATGCGCGGCGAGGTCAACACGCCTATTGAACTGACACTTATCCGTCAGGGCGCAGACAAGCCGATCAAACTGACGATCGTTCGGGACGTCGTGAAGGTAAAGGCCGTCAAATATCGCGTCGAGAACGATGTTGGTTATGTCCGCGTCATCTCCTTCACCGAACAGACCTTTGAAGACCTGCAGAAGGCAATCAAGGATATTCAGAGCAAGGTGCCAGAGGACAAGCTCAAGGGCTTTGTACTCGACCTGCGCCTCAATCCGGGCGGCCTTCTGGATCAGGCGGTCGCCGTATCCGACGCCTTCCTGGACAAGGGTGAAGTTGTATCGACCCGTGGCCGCGATCCGCAGGACATCACCCGTTTTGACGCCCGCCCCGGCGATTTGACCAATGGCAAGCCGCTGATCGTTATGATCAATGGCGGTTCAGCCAGCGCGTCTGAAATTGTTGCCGGTGCGCTGCAGGACCATCGCCGTGCAACGGTGCTTGGTACACGTTCCTTCGGCAAGGGTTCCGTGCAGACGATTATCCCGCTGGGTGAGAATGGCGCACTGCGCCTGACGACAGCGCTTTATTATACGCCTGCCGGCAAGTCTATTCAGGGCAAGGGTATTGTCCCGGATATCGCTGTCGATCAGCCATTGCCCGATGAGCTCAAGGGCCGTGCCGAGACGATGAGCGAATCCAGCCTGAAAGGCCACATCAAAGGCGTTCAGGAAGACGCTGAAGGTTCGGGCTCCATTGCCTATGTTCCGCCGGATCCAAAGGATGATCTGCAGTTGATTGAAGCCCTGAAGCTTCTGCGCGGTGAACAGGCCAACGCAGCATTCCCGGCAGACCCGACAAAGGGTGTGCCAAACTAATATGAGAACGGGGACCGGGCACTTTGTCTGGTCCCCATTTTTTAAACAGTGATATTTCCCCTCCTTCTCCCTCCGTCATCGGCCAAAGCGCGTGAATTCCGACATCAACAGGCCGCTGGGACAAAACAGCAAACGGCCTAAAGAGAAATCTGATCGCAAGGCTGGCACTCGCTGGCTGATGCCTTCGGCTGCCGTGCTGGGCATAGGTGCGGTTGCATTGCTGATTTCACTGACAAGCAATCATGGTTTTCGCAATCCACCCCCGGAGCCGAAAAAGCCTGAGATCGTTGAGGCAACGCCGCCACAACCGAAGATCGCATCCGCAGCGACCAAGCCACCGGCAGCAAGCACACGATCGGAAAATGTGCCAACAAGTCCCGGCGGCCCGAAAATAATTGTAGTTGGCGATCCGGCGAGACAATCGCAGAATCCATTGACCGCGCATATTCCTGATCGCGATCTGCTTGAGGAAACAGCCCAAGGCCTTTTGCCGATTACCGCGCCCGATGGTCGAAGGCCGCTTGATATCTATGCCCGGTCCTGGTCTGGCGCGCGCGGTGCACGCGTGGCCATTGTCATAGGCGGGCTTGGCATGTCTCAAACAGGCACACAGCGCGCTATCGGCGTGCTGCCCGCAGAAGTGACGCTGGCCTTTGCCCCCGAAGGCAACAGCCTCACCCGCTGGATGCAAACGGCACGCCAGAATGGCCACGAACTGCTGATGCAGGTTCCGCTGGAGCCATTTGACTATCCGCGCGTCAATCCCGGTCGCAACACATTGACAGTCGATGCGCCTGCGGCCAAGACGCTGGATAATTTGCACAAGACCATGGGCCGTATTACCAATTATACCGGCATTGTGAACTATATGGGCGCCCGCTTTACCGCCGACACCAAGGCGATGACCTCCGTCATGCAGGACGTGGCGAAGCGCGGTCTGCTTTATCTGGATGACGGCAGTTCAGCCCGCAGTCAAGCCGATACAATAGCATCACAGCAGGGAACACCTTTTGCGGCAGCCGACGTGCTGATCGACGGTTCGCAGGATCGGGGCAATATTCTCAAGAAACTGGACGAGCTGGAGCGCATAGCCCGCGCCAAAGGTACAGCCATCGG
The DNA here is from genome assembly GCF_052113785.1 of Phyllobacterium sp. TAF24. Classification (NCBI taxonomy): domain Bacteria; kingdom Pseudomonadati; phylum Pseudomonadota; class Alphaproteobacteria; order Hyphomicrobiales; family Phyllobacteriaceae; genus Phyllobacterium; species Phyllobacterium sp. TAF24. The sequence goes on from NZ_JBFRDN010000002.1 coordinate 192,921, forward strand.
GACAGGCTCAGCCTTTGACGTTACGGTAGACGCTGTTGCCGCCTGGGCCAATGAAGCCAAAACCCGAGGGATCGAGATTGTGCCGGTTTCCGCCCTTGTCCGGGACCCTGAAAAGGGCTAGGCACCATCATCACCATCTCACGCGCAGTGGAGTAATCTCATGAGCAAGAAACATGGGCCTGTCGACCCCGAGACGCTCCCCTACCGACCTTGCGTTGGCATTATGGTCCTTAATGCAGACAGGCTCGTCTGGGCGGGACATCGCATTGTTATACCCAATGACGAGATGGAAGGTGCAACCCAGCTTTGGCAGATGCCACAGGGCGGCATCGACAAGGGCGAGGATGCCCAGATTGCTGCGCGCCGCGAACTCTACGAGGAAACCGGCATGAAAACCGTTTCCCTGCTCGCTGAAGCACCAGACTGGATCAATTATGATCTGCCGCCAGAACTTGTTGGAATCGCGCTGAAAGGCAAATATCGCGGCCAGACACAGAAATGGTTCGCCTACGCATTTACCGGCGATGAAAGCGAGATCGCGATCAATCCCCCGCCCGGCGGCCACACAGCTGAATTTGATGAATGGGCATGGAAGCCAATGGCACAATTGCCTGATCTCATCGTGCCGTTCAAGCGCCGGGTTTACGAGCAGGTGGTGGCTGCTTTCCAGCATTTGGCGTGAAAGCCAGATTTTTCGTCGCTCGAAATTACTTATTCTTTCACTGGAACGAGTGACTGCCGTTCCGAATAACTAATCCCTTCCGAATTCCAGAAAATCCGCATCGCTTTAGCGAAGATATTCTCAAGTGGAACCGGTCCAAGTCCAAAACGACTGTCGGCTGAATTGTCCCTGTTGTCACCCATCACGAAGTAATGTCCTGCAGGAACATCATAGACCTTTGTATTGTCCCCTACACTTCCATCCATCATGTTCAGGATCGTGTAGGATATCCCATTCGGCAAGGTCTCCCGCTCCAGAGGAACCGGCCGCTTAGCTCCGCCTTCGCCGTAAGGATAGGTACCAATTTTCTCGAGTTTAACCGACTTTGCATTGATGTTGAGAACACCGTCAATCATCTGAACCGTTTCGCCCGGTAAACCGATAACACGCTTAACATAATCAACCCCGTCCATGCGGAATACTACGATATCACCACGCTCTGGAGTTTTTGAGAGAGCGCTTCTCTCTATCGGTAATAATTCCAACGGAGCGCTGTATCGGCTGTACCCATACGCTGATTTTGACGCAAAGAAATGATCGCCGACAACCAATGCAGGCGCCATGCTGCTGCTCGGCATACTGAACGGCTGCAAAATGAAACTGCGAACCACAAGCGCCAAAATCAAGGAACAAGCAATATACACCGGTGTCAGGCTGTAGCCTCTTGAATACCATTTTGGGATGGACTTGGTTGCAAGAATACAAACGCCGACTGCGAGCGCCGCTTTCACTATAATATTCAGGAAAATCGGACTAGGCAGTCCTTTGAGAGAAAACGGCGGGATACCCACATAGCAAACAGCAATTACAGCGCCATATAGTATGATCGCGGCGAGGACAGCCAACCGGCCTCGACCGATCCACAACAAACCAGCGACCGGATCACCCAAGATTGATATGAGGAAAGTAGAAACTGGACCGCGTGGCTTCAACAACGACATAGAGGACCCTCACAACAAAAAGCGGACCAAAGGCCCGCTTTCAATCATTGACGATTGCCTACGATCAATCAAGCAGCCTTGATGGCTTCCTGCAGTGTCGTCAGTTGACCGAGAAGGTCTTCTGCCTTGGCGCGCTGTTCGCGTGTGGTCGCATCTTCGAAGTCTTCGCGGGCGTCTTTGATACGGTTCTGAAGCTCATCAGCCTTTATATCAGTGACGTGTACCGCCGACTCAGCGAGAAGCGTGCAGCCATCGGGCGTCACATCAACAAAACCACCGAACACGACATAGCTGTCGGGCTTGCCGTCAGCCAGTTTCACCGTAACAACGCCCGGCTTCACTGTCGCCATCAGCGGCGCATGATGCGCCATCACTGTCATATAGCCTTCCGTACCCGGAACCACAACTTCGGTGACTTGTTCCGAGAGGAGCAGACGTTCGGGTGACACAAGTTCAAAATGGAAGGCTTCTGCCATGATATTCACTCAATTCCTGCGGTCATTGACCTGATAGAAGGGATGGCCTTGACAAGAAAGGGCGGGCCGAAGCCCGCCATTATGTTTCAGATCAGGCAGCTTCCGCTGCCAGACGCTGTGCCTTTTCGATCGCCTCATCAATAGAGCCGACCATGTAGAATGCTGCTTCCGGCAGGTGATCATAGTCACCGTTGCAAAGGCCCTTGAAGCCCTTGATGGTGTCAGCCAGATCAACCAGCTTGCCCGGCGAACCGGTGAAGATTTCAGCAACGAAGAACGGCTGCGACAGGAAGCGTTCGATCTTACGGGCGCGAGCGACCGTGATCTTGTCTTCTTCCGACAGTTCGTCCATGCCGAGAATGGCAATGATGTCCTGCAGGGACTTGTAGCGCTGCAGGATCGACTGCACCTGACGGGCAATCCCGTAATGTTCTTCGCCAACGATCAGCGGATCGAGCATGCGCGATGTCGAATCGAGCGGGTCCACAGCCGGATAAATACCCTTTTCAGAGATCGCACGGTTGAGGTTCGTCGTCGCATCAAGATGCGCGAAGGATGTTGCAGGCGCCGGATCGGTCAAATCGTCAGCAGGCACGTAAATGGCCTGCACGGATGTGATCGAACCCTTATGCGTCGTGGTGATGCGTTCCTGCATCTGGCCCATGTCGGTTGCCAGCGTTGGCTGATAACCCACAGCGGACGGAATACGTCCAAGCAGAGCGGACAATTCGGAGCCTGCCTGCGTGAAGCGGAAAATATTGTCCACGAAGAACAGAACGTCCTGACCTTCATCACGGAAATGCTCCGCAACTGTCAGACCTGACAGAGCAACACGGGCACGCGCCCCTGGTGGCTCGTTCATCTGGCCGTAAACCAGTGCCGCCTTGGAGCCTTCGCCGCCGCCAGCCTTGTTCACGCCAGACTCGATCATTTCGTGGTAAAGATCGTTGCCTTCACGGGTACGTTCGCCCACACCGGCAAATACCGAGTAACCACCATGCGCCTTGGCAACGTTGTTGATCAATTCCATGATCAGAACTGTCTTGCCAACGCCGGCACCGCCGAAGAGGCCGATCTTACCACCGCGAGCATAAGGCGCGAGCAGATCGATAACCTTGATGCCTGTTACCAGGATCTGGGCTTCTGTCGACTGCTCGACATATTCAGGGGCTGGCTGGTGGATAGCGCGGGTCAGCTTCGCATTGATCGGACCAGCTTCGTCAACCGGCTCGCCGATGACGTTCATGATACGGCCGAGTGTTTCCGGACCAACCGGAACCATGATCGCCGAACCAGTGTCGTAGACAGCCGCGCCGCGAACCAGACCTTCGGTCGAGTCCATGGCGATGGTGCGAACAGTGTTTTCACCCAGGTGCTGCGCAACTTCGAGAACCAGACGATTGCCGAGGTTATCGGTTTCGAGCGCGTTCAGAATTTTAGGCAGATTGCCGCCTTCAAAGTGCACGTCGACAACGGCGCCGATGACCTGGCTGATATGCCCGGCGACACCAGTCGTCTTCACTGCAGTCTTTGGTGTTGCCGATGCCTTGGCGGTCGTTGCTGCTGCGGGAGCGGCAACCTTTGCTTCAGCCTTCGGAGCAGCAGCTTTTGCGGCCGCTGCCTTAGGTGCAACTGCTTTTGCAGCCGCTACCTTGGGTGCAGCTGCCTTGGCGGCTGCGGGTGTTTTCGGGGTCGCTGCTTTTGCCATCGATCCTTACCTTCGCGATTAGAGCGCTTCCGCGCCCGAAATGATTTCAATCAGTTCTTTGGTGATCTGAGCCTGACGCTGACGGTTGTACGACATTGTCAACTTGTTGATCATGTCACCGGCATTGCGGGTTGCGTTGTCCATGGCGGACATGCGCGCACCCTGTTCCGATGCCGCGTTTTCAAGGAGAGCGCGGAAAACCTGGACGGAAATATTGCGCGGGATCAGATCGCCGAGAATGGCGGCCGGATCTGGCTCATATTCATAAACCGCATCGCCTGCTGTTTCCGGTTCAGCATCGCCAATGGCGCTGGCCGGGATCAGCTGCTGTGCAGTTGGAATCTGCGAAATCACCGACTTGAATTCTGAATAGAACAAAGTGGCGACGTCGAATGCACCTTCATTGTAAAGGGCGATGATCTTGTGGCCGATCTGATCGGCGTTAACAAAACCAACCTGCTTTACTTCGCGCAGATCAACATGCTCAATTATCTGCTTGCTAAGATCGCGGCGCAGAATGTCCGCGCCCTTCTTGCCAACAGTGATGATCTTGATCGTCTTGCCATCGGCAAGAAGGCGGCGCGCATGTTCACGTGCCAGACGAACGATCTGCGAGTTGAAACCGCCGCAAAGACCACGCTCCGACGTGCAGACGACGAGCAAATGCACGTCGTCCTTACCGGTTCCGCTCATCAGAATAGGCGCATCGTCACCATCGACATTGGCGGCGATGTTGGCCAGAACTGCGGCCATGCGCTGTGAATAGGGACGCGCGGCTTCCGCAGCTTCCTGCGCACGACGCAGCTTCGCCGCGGCGACCATTTGCATCGCCTTGGTGATTTTCTGCGTCGCCTTTACCGAGGCGATCCGGTTTCTCAGATCCTTTAACGAAGGCATCCGTTCATCCCGTCAGTGGTTTAAGCGAAAGACTTGGCAAAGGCATCAACGGCAGCTTTAAGCTTGCCCTTGATATCGTCGCTCAGCTGCTTTTCTTTGGCAATCGCATCCAGAACATCCTTGCTCTCGGTACGCAGCCATGTGAGTAGGCCCTGCTCAAACTTGCTGACCTGATTGACAGCCAGCTTGTCGAGATAACCGTTCACACCAGCGAAAATGACCGCAACCTGTTCTTCGGTTTTCAGCGGCGAGAACTGCGGCTGCTTCAGAAGTTCAGTGAGGCGTGCACCGCGGTTAAGCAGGCGCTGGGTGGAGGCATCGAGATCGGAACCGAACTGCGCAAAGGCTGCCATTTCGCGGTACTGCGACAGCTCACCCTTGATCGAACCGGCAACCTGCTTCATCGCCTTGATCTGCGCGGCAGAACCAACGCGGGAAACCGACAGACCGACGTTAACAGCCGGACGGATACCCTGATAGAACAGGTTGGTTTCAAGGAAGATCTGACCGTCAGTGATCGAAATCACATTGGTCGGGATGTAAGCCGAAACGTCGTTCGCCTGGGTTTCGATAACCGGCAGAGCGGTCAGGGAACCAGCACCATTCTCATCATTGAGCTTGGCAGAGCGCTCAAGCAGACGGGAATGCAGATAGAAAACGTCGCCGGGATAAGCTTCACGGCCCGGAGGACGACGCAGCAGCAGCGACATCTGACGGTAAGCAACAGCCTGCTTGGACAGATCGTCATAACCGATCAGCGCATGCATGCCGTTGTCGCGGAAATATTCGCCCATGGCGCAACCGGCGAAAGGAGCCAGATACTGCATAGGCGCAGGATCGGAAGCCGTCGCAGCAACAACGATGGAATATTCAAGCGCACCGCGCTCTTCGAGGATCTTGACGAACTGCGCAACTGTCGAACGCTTCTGGCCGATAGCAACGTAAACGCAGTAAAGACGCTCGCTCTCATTGCCAGCATCGTGAGCCGGCTTCTGATTGAGGAACGTGTCGAGAATGATCGCGGTCTTACCGGTCTGACGGTCACCGATGACAAGCTCGCGCTGGCCACGACCAACCGGGATCAGCGCATCGATAGCCTTGAGGCCTGTCGACATTGGCTCATGCACCGACTTGCGGGGGATGATGCCGGGCGCCTTGACGTCAACGCGCGAGCGCTGCTTTGCCTTGATCGGACCCTTGCCGTCGATTGGATTGCCGAGCGCGTCAACAACGCGGCCGAGCAATTCCTTGCCGACCGGAACGTCAACGATAGCGCCTGTGCGCTTGACGATGTCACCTTCCTTGATGTCACGGTCCGAACCGAAAATAACAACACCAACGTTGTCGCTTTCAAGGTTCAGGGCCATGCCACGGGTACCGTCCGGGAACTCGACCATTTCACCAGCCTGAACATTGTCCAGACCATATACACGAGCAATACCGTCACCGACGGATAGAACCTGACCGACTTCGGAGACTTCTGCCTCCTTGCCGAAATTCTTGATTTGCTCTTTCAGGATTGCGGAAATTTCCGCGGCGCGGATGTCCATCAGCCGACCTCTTTCAGTACAAGCTTAAGCGAAGAAAGTTTTGTGCGAAGTGAAGTGTCGATCTGGCGGGACCCCAACTTGACGATGAGACCTCCAAGGATCGACGGATCAACGGTGACATTGATTGTCACGTCCTTGCCGGCGACGCTTTTCAGCGTGGCCTTCAATTCTGTTTGCTGCGCGGCAGTCAAAGCGTGCGCAGAAGTAACATCTGCCGAAACCTCGCCGCGATTTTCCGCAGCGATATTGCGGAAGGCCTGGATCATGGAAGGCACCGCGAACAGACGGCGGTTCTGGGCCACGATACGCAGGAAATTGGCAACGAGGCCACCGATCTTGGCTTTGGCCAGGACGGCTGAAATCGCCTTTTCCTGATCTTCCGCCGAAAAAACCGGGCTCTCGATCAGGCGCTTCAGGTCAGCGCTGCCATTGACGAGCGCCTCGAATTGACCCAGATTCTTTTCTACTTCAGCGACTGATTTTGCTTCCAGCGCGAGGTCGAACAGCGAGCCCGCATAACGCTGGGCAACACCGGATATGAGCGACGAAGTTTCTGCCACGAACGACAAGCTCTCTGCGTTGAAGCCAAAAATCGGGAAACCAAAAGGAATTTTCGGTCAAATCTTTGGCATTATTGATTTTTTATCGCCGCGGAAACAACCTTGAAACTGTCCCCCGACGAGATTTGAATGCCGTCTAGCATAGAGAAGCAGGAGTCGCAACACGCGAATCCGCGAAAACTGGCGTCAGAATTGCCGCAGCAGTGGTTTTATGAATTTGCCACTCAACTATTAGCAGCAAGAACTAGGCGATAAAGCCGAAGGCGAATGCCAATGGGCCTGCCGCCAGTGCCAGTTCAATCAGGACGGAAATCCAGTTGTAAAGCGTATTGCCGCGATCGGACATCATCGAGATCAGGCGGCCAAAAACAGTGAAGCCCCAGGACGTGCCAAGCGCGATCCACAGGAAGGGCTGTGCAAAGATAAGTGCGCAAATTCCCAGCCCCAGATAGAAACCCGCCATGGTGGCGCGCGCTTCGGACAAGGCTTCAGGATGGGCAGGCACGGTTTGCAGGCGCAAAATCCTGAAAGCGATGCGCGGCGCAAAAAACATGATCAGACCAAAGACAACGGTGACTGCGGCAGAACTCCAGGCGATCCACTCGCCTTGACTGGCTGGCCAATACAATTCCATCATTCTTCCGTCCTCATCGCGTTAACCATTTCCGCTGTTTGCTTATAGAAAGCTTTGCGGGTCGATATCAATCTGCACGCGCACTGATCCACGCTCTTTTGGTCCGGCGCTCAATATCGCGCGAATGAAGTTCTGGATATCGGCCTTGCGGGTTCCGTGAATCAAAAGCCGAAAGCGATGCCGCCCGCGGATGAGAGCCAGCGGCGCCTCGGCTGGACCAAGCACGTTGATTTCAGGTGAGTGCGGCGCGGCGCGGCGCAATGCCCGCGCGTGGTTTTCCGCTTCTGCCCGTGTCCCTGCCGAAATGATAAGCGCGCCCAATCTCCCATAGGGTGGCAGGCCCGATCTTTCACGCTCTTCTATTTCCCGCGTATAGAACGCTTCCGCATCACCGGAAATGATCGCCCGCATGACCGGATGGTCGGGCTGATAGGTCTGCAACAGCCCAAGGCTCTTTTTGCCCGTACGACCGGCGCGGCCTGTCACTTGGCTCAGCAACTGGAACGTGCGCTCCGCAGCGCGGGGGTCACCATTGGCGAGACCCAGATCCGCATCGACAACGCCAACCAGTGTCATATTGGGGAAATTGTGCCCCTTGGCGACAAGCTGCGTGCCAATGACAATATCCGCCTCGCCGCGTGCAATCGCATCAAGTTCCAGCCGCAGACGTTTTACCCCCATCAAATCCGAAGACAGGACGATAATCCGCGCATCGGGAAAGGTCTTTTCAGCCTCCTCGGCTATGCGTTCGACACCCGGTCCGCAGGCAACCAGATGATCCAACGTTCCGCAGGACGGGCAAGCCTCCGGCCGAGGCTCGTGATGGCCGCATTGATGACAGACGAGTTGACCGCGAAACCGGTGCTCGACCAGCCAGCTTGAACAGCATGGACATTGAAAACGATGCCCGCATACCCGGCATAGCGTCAACGGAGCATAACCCCGGCGGTTGAGAAACAGCAGCGACTGTTCCTTGCGTTGCAGCGTCTGGTTCATTGCCTCAACAAGTGCAGGAGACAGGAACCCGCCCGGACGCGGCGGCGACCGGCGCATATCGATAGCCTTGAGGTCCGGCATCGCCGCTTCCGCATAACGTCCGGTCAGGCGAATGCGGGTGTAGCGGCCTTGCAATGCATTGACCTGGCTTTCAACGGACGGCGTTGCCGAGGCCAGAATAACCGGAAAACTGCCAATATGCCCGCGAACCACCGCCATATCACGCGCATTATAGAAAACACGGTCTTCCTGCTTGTAGGCGGGATCGTGCTCTTCATCGACAACGATAAGACCAATATCCTGAAATGGCAGGAAAAGCGCCGAGCGGGCACCTGCAACAACGCGCACCTGACCTTCCATCACCTGCCGCCAGACGCGCTCACGCGTTTTTGGGGCAAGGTCGGAATGCCATTCCGCCGGTTTCGAACCGAACCGGTCATGAAAGCGCTCCAGAAACTGCTGCGTCAGCGCGATTTCGGGAAGAAGGATGAGCACCTGCTTGCCCTGCTCGATCGCCTTGGCCACCGCTTCAAAATAGACTTCCGTCTTGCCCGAACCCGTTACCCCATCCAGCAGGGAAACGGAGAAACCACCCGTCGAAACCGCATCCACCAATTGCTTTGCCGCATCGAACTGATCGCTAGAGAGTTCGGCGGGCGCATAATCAGGATCAGGCGGCGCAACGACGGGACGCGCCGGAATCATGACTTCTTCAAACACGCCCTGTGCTGAAAGCCCGTCAATTACCGTTGCCGAAACCCCCGCCGCATGGGCAAGGCCAGTGCGTGTCCACGCAAGGCCGTCACCCGCCAACTCAAGCACGCGTAAGCGCGCACCGGTCATCCGTTCAGGCTGCTGGCCAGAAAAACGCAAGCCCGGCACCGGTGGCTCCGGATCAAAGGCAGCGGGAACCCGCAGAACCATCCGCGCCACCATACCTGGCGGCGAAATCGTATAATCGGCAGCCCAGCGCATGAAGCGCATCATGTCATTATCAACGGGCGGGCAATCGAAAAGCTCGGAAATTGGCCTGAGCTTTTTCGCATCAATCGAATCGGTCGAGCCTTCGGTCACAATGCCCGCAACCTCGCGCGGACCCAAAGGAACACGAACAATTGAGCCCGCTTGGACTTCCATTCCATCAGGCACGGCATAGCTATAGGGCTTCGCTGCCGGCATGGGCACGAGCACTGGAACTATTTTTTGCACGGAAGGCGAATCTTGCGTCATAACCTCGTGACCTTGGCGCGGCTTTCAGTTAAAGAAAAGCCACTTTTCCGGGACACCATCCCTTTAGCCCCATTTAAGGAGGACTGCTCCAATGAAATTTTTCGTTGATACTGCCGATGTGAAAGATATCCGTGAACTGAACGATCTTGGGCTGCTTGACGGCGTAACCACCAACCCGTCGCTGATCCTGAAATCCGGCCGCAGTATCCTGGAAGTCACCAAAGAGATTTGCAGCATTGTTGATGGCCCCGTTTCGGCTGAAGTTGCCGCGACCGAATACGAACAGATGATGAAAGAAGCAGCAGTTCTTTCGAAGATCGCCAAGAACATCTGCATCAAGGTTCCCCTGACCCTCGACGGTTTGAAGGCTTGTAAGGCACTCACGTCAGATGGCCACATGGTCAACGTGACGCTCTGCTTCTCTGCGACACAGGCGCTGCTTGCTGCCAAGGCTGGCGCGACATTCATCTCGCCATTCATTGGCCGTATCGATGACATGGGCATCAACGGCATGGACCTGATCGCAGAAATCCGCACGATCTATGACAATTACGATTACAAGACCGAAATCCTTGCCGCTTCGATCCGCACGGTCAACCACGTCAAGGAAGCTGCTCTGATCGGCGCTGACGTTGCCACAATCCCACCGGCAACGCTCAAGTCGCTCGTCAAGCATCCGCTGACAGACAAGGGTCTTGAAACCTTCCTCGCCGATTGGGCGAAGACCGGTCAGAAGATCGCCTGATTCGACGAAATTTCGTTAGAAAATCGCCCGTCGGTTCAAAACCGGCGGGTTTTTTGTTTCTGCGAGAGGATTAGCTCTTACAACAGATCAGAATGGTGGCGCTCTGCCACATCAGGATGCGAACGCAGACGCCCCTTGAGATAGTTGCGCCCGACTTCCCGGAACAGAGGATTATCAGGGTCCGCATCGGCCCCACCCGCTTCCTGCGCAAGATCATCAGGCAGCTTCAAAAGCGGCACATTCGCATTGAGATCCGCGCCAAAGAAGAACGCCACTGACAACCTATCCTTACCGGATGGCGGCGTGACAACCCGGTGCACGGTCGCCTTCAGATAACCATTTGAGGCAAGCTCAAGAATTTCACCAATATTGATAACGAACGTGCCGGGAACCGGCGTCGCATCAATCCAGCCGCCATCCTTCTCCACCTGCAAACCACCCTGCACATCCTGCAGGAGCAACGTTAGAAAACCACTATCCTTATGCGCCCCGACGCCCTGATCGCTGCCTGTGGCATCGCGACCGGGATAACGGATGATTTTCAGGTGCTGGTTCGGCGCTTTTTCATAGATGGGTTTGAACACATCCTGATCCTGACCTAGCGCCGTGGCAAATGCCTGTAGCAGTTCGATGGCGACGCGCGTCAACTCGCTCTGCCATTCCAGCACAATGGATTTCAGATCAGGCAGTGCATCAGTCCATTGATTGGGACCCTGCAACCGTGACCATGGAGGCGTTGTTGCGTCCTGTTTGACGATTACGCGCTCCGCACCCACGTCAAACTGTTCGCGCCAGTCGGCTTGCCCCTTGGTCCGCTCCCAACCTGCACGGGTATAGCCGCGAAAATGCGGGGAATTGACCATTTCAACCGCAATCTTATCCGCCTCGGGCAAGGCAAAGAATCGCTTGGAAATAGCAACGATGTCCCGTTGCAACTGCTCGGAAACGCCGTGACCGCTCAGATAAAAGAAGCCGTAGGTTCGTGCGGCATGCCGCAAATCCTCAAAGAAATCTTCCCGTTGCTCAGAATCGCGATAACGGCGGAAATCAAGTGTAGGCAGGCTATCGGTTTTGGGCAGGGCGCTCATGATCAGGGTCTCCGCATGCGGCTGAATTGTCTATCGCAAACCGCTCGACTTCAAGGCGCTTTTTGCTTGTAAAGCTGATCCAAAATCTGTCGTTCAAAGAATGCAAGTTCCGGCGATGCATGGCGGCGCGGTCGTTCTACCGGGATCGCCAGATCAAGCGCAATGCGGCCACTGTCAATCACAACAACACGATCTGCCAAAGAAACCGCTTCCGCCACATCATGCGTGACCAGAACTGCCGTAAACTTCTTGCTCAGCCAGATACGTTCGAGCAATTGCTGCATCTCGATCCGCGTTAGCGCATCAAGCGCGCCGAGCGGTTCATCCAGCGCGAGAATGCTGGGATGCCCCACCAGAGCACGGGCAAGCGCCACGCGCTGACGCTGACCACCTGATAGCACAGAAGGCCATTCCTCACTGCGATCAGCCAATCCTACCTCTGCAAGAATATCGAGGCTCTTCTGACGAACCTCTCTTCCTTTGGCAATACCGGTCAGCCCGACATCCACATTGGCACCGACCCGCGCCCATGGCAGCAGCCTTGGCTCCTGAAACATGATGCGGGTGCGCTTCTGGTCCTTCGTTTCGGCGCCATGCACAAGTTCGCCCGATGTCGGCTTATCAAGACCTGCCAGAAGCCGCAGCAAGGTGCTCTTGCCGCAACCGCTCTTGCCGATAATGGCAACGAACTGACCGTCATGAACATCGAGATCAATACCCTGCAGTACAGTCTTATCGCCGAACTGTTTGGTAACGTTACGGAACGAAAAGGCGAGCTTGCGCTCCCGTGACGGCACGGTCACGCGCGCCGTGGTATCGGCAAAAGATCGGAGGGCAGTAATGGTGGCTGCGGTCATCGTCATTCCTCACGCGTTTTGAAAGGCGGGATGCCATTGCAGGGAAAGCCGCTCAAGATAACGTGCCAATGCATCGGCGAGTTTCCCGAGAAGCGCGTAGATCAGGATCGACAGGACAACCACATCGATGAGCAGGAATTCCCGTGCCTGCATCGCCATATAGCCAAGGCCTGACGATGCCGAGATGGTTTCCGCAACGATCAGTGTCAGCCACATGATCCCGAGCGCATAGCGCAGTCCGACAAAGATGGAGGGCAAGGCGCCCGGAAGAATAACCCGCACAAACAGTTGCGAGCGCGACATGCCGTATATGCGACCCATTTCGACCAGTTGCGGATCAACACCCTGAATGCCGAGCAGCGTGTTGATATAGATCGGAAAGAACACACCAAGCGCGACCAGAAACAGCTTTGCTTCCTCATCAATACCAAACCACAAAATGACCAGTGGAATGAGCGCAAGATGCGGAATATTGCGGATCATCTGGATGGTGGTATCGGTCAGCCCCCGGCTGAGCGCCGAAAGACCATTGGCAAGACCGAGGCCAAAGCCGATAGCGCCGCCAACAACAAAGCCGCTAAGGGCACGCAGGGTCGATATGCGGATATTCTCAAGGAGTTCGCCAGAGAGAAGCAGCTTCCAGAATGCACTGCCAACCGCTGAGGGCGCAGGCAGGACATTGGCCGAGATAAGACCGGCGCGGGATGCGATTTCCCAACCAACCAGCAACAGGGCTGGCAAAAGCCAGCCTATAGCGCTGCGGCCGATGGATTGCAGCGCCCTGCTCATGAGGAGGCCTGCAATCGTTTTTCCCCGTGGAAACCAACGGCAAATTCATTGGCGATGTTTTGATGCAGTGTGCTTTTCCGGCCACCCAATCCCAGCTTCGGGAATAGCAGCTCTGCCACGCGGTAAGCCTCTTCCAGATGCGGATAACCGGAACCGATGATCGTATCGATACCCACATCCTGATATTCGCGGATACGCGCAGCAATGCTTTCCGGGCTCCCGACCAAAGCCGTACCAGCGCCGCCGCGCACCAACCCGACACCGGCCCACAGGTTAGGCCCGACAAGCAGCTTGTCACGGCGGCCGCCGTGCAGTTCCGCCATGCGGCGCTGGCCAACGGAATCCATCTCTTTTAGAAAACGTTGCTGTGCAATCTCGATCTGGGAATCGGTCACACGGCTGATCAGCCTGTCTGCCGCAGCCCATGCCTCGTCTTCGGTCTCGCGAACGATGAAATGCAGCCGGATACCGAACCGCAGCTTGCGACCTTTCAGCGCCGCCTTCTTGCGGGCTCGCCCGATCTTCTCGGCGACCTGAGCGACAGGCTCGCCCCAGGTCAAATACATATCCACCTGTTCAGCCGCCAAATCCTGACCGGCATCGGACGAACCACCAAAGTAGAGCGGCGGCGGGGTCTGCACCGGCAACAGGTCCAGCCGCCCACCCTGAACCCGGTAGTGTTTGCCTTCGAAATTGACAGTCTCGCCAGTGACCAGCCCCTGCCAGATTTTCAGGAACTCGGCAGCCTGTTCATACCGCTGGTCATGCGGCAGGAAAACGCCGTCACCAGCCAGTTCCGTCGGGTTGCCACCAACGACCACATTGAGCAGCAGACGGCCATTGCTGAGCCGGTCGAGCGCCGCAGTCTGACGGGCAGCAAACACCGGCGAGACGATGCCCGGACGCAATGCCACTAAAAATTTCAGTCGCTCCGTATGGGCGGCAAGGCCCGTCGCGGTGATCCACGAATCTTCGCAACTCTGGCCGGTCGGTAGCAGCACGCCGGGAAAGCCCAGCCGATCCACGGCCTGCGCAATTTCTTTGAAATACGCGAACTCCGGCGGGCGCTGCTGGGTCTCCGAACCAAGATAGGTTCCATCCCCATGGGTGGGAATAAACCAGAAGAAATCGAGCGGGGCTTGCGAGGTGTTTGCTGGCTGCGTCATGACGTGTTTCCAATTATTCCGTTCAGTTACCGGGTGCCGTCCAAACGGCATCTGAAATCTTGATGGCGTTGGGGATCAGCTTCAGCTTGAAGAACCGGTCTGCTGTTTCCTGTTGATGCGCGACGATCTCTGGAGTGATCGGGAATATGCCGAACACGGTACGGTTCGCGGCAATCGTCTGCGCATCAAGCGGAACGCCCGTGACGGCGTGAAGCGCTGCCGCCACCTTGTCCTTGTTGCCTTCAGCCCAACTTGCCGCTTCCTTCAACGCGCCGATGGTTGTCGTTACGACATCAGGATGTGCCGCTGCAAAATCGCGATTGGCCAGAAAGTAGGTGTTGACGTTGAGCACATCGCTGGACCGCGCCAGAATGCGCGGCTGATAGCGCGTCTCGGCAATGGCAAAGAACGGGTCCCACACAGCCCATGCATCGATCTTGTCACTGGCAAAAGCAGCAGCGGCATCGGCGGGGCTTAGGTAAACTGGAGTGATTTCATCGTAACCGATATTGGCCTTCTCCAGCGCTGCGACGAGCAGATTGTGCGCACTGGTTCCTTTGCCGACGCCAATCTTTTTGCCTTTCAGATCAGCGAGCGACTGGATGGAAGAATTGGGTTTGACGAAGATCGCCTCGCCTTTACCGTTGGATGGCAGCGCCGCGACATAGACAATCGCCGAACCTGCCGATTGTCCGAAGATCGGCGGCGCATCGCCAACCCATCCTACATTGATACTGCCGACATTCAGTGCTTCAACCAGTGGCGGACCGGCAGAGAACTCAACCCATTTGACCTTGATGCCCTTGGGCTCCAGAGCCTTTTCGACGACTTTCTGCTGCTGGGCGATAACGGGCAGGCTCGTTTTCTGGAAACCGATTTTATATTCCTGCAGCGGTTCAGCGGCATAGGAAGCCGTTGCCGCCATGGCTGTCGCCGCAAGCATAAGGGCACCGAATAGTCTGCGCGTCAGATTGAGCATGGGTTCTCGCAATTCTTTGGTTTGGGAGAACCTTGGCTGATGGAAGCAACCGGCCCTTCCCGTAATCAGGAATGGCTCAATGCTATTAAACTCGACTATTTCTATAGAGAAATATTATTTCGTATAATCACGGCTATGCGGATTGGTTTTCTTGCAGGCGTGCAAGCCAAAGCAAAGGCCGGGCGGTTTCACACAAACCTTCCCATCGACGGGAGTTATCTATTCCCGCCCTGCCCAAGGCACCAGTAAACGTTCCAACCGTCTGATACCGATTTCCAGAATGAACGCGACAATCGCGATAACAAAGATTCCCATGATGACGACGTCCGTTACCAGAAACTGCGCTGCTGACTGGATCATGAAACCAAGACCACGCGTGGCGGCCACCAGTTCGGCCGCAACCAATGTCGACCATCCGGCGCCAAGTGCGATACGCAACCCCGTCAGAATGGAAGGCAGCGCGCTAGGCAAGATCACATGGCGGACAACCTGTGCTCGCGTGGCACCAAGCGCACGGGCCGCATTGATCCGGTCGAGTGAAGCACCTTTGACACCAGCCGCAGTCGAAATCGCGATGGGCGCCAGCATGGCAATTGCAATCACAAGAATCTTGGACGGTTCACCGATACCAAACCAGATAATCACAAGTGGCAGATAAGCGAGCGGCGGGATGGGCCTGATGAATTCAATGATCGGATCAAAAATGCCGCGCCCGATAGCGCTGACACCAATCGCAATACCCGCCGGAACGGCCACAACAAGCGCAAGCAACAGTGCCGCAAACACCCGCAGCAGGCTTGCGAGCAAATGCTGCCAGAGCGTGGCATCCACAAAACCGTTTATTGAAACGCTGTAGAACTTCCACAAAACTGCGGATGGTGATGGTAGAAAAACCGGCGAAACCAGTTTGAAATGCGCAGAGACGATCCAGATGAGCAACAGGCCGAGAACGGTCATTGCGCTTGCAATGCGGGCTGTCCTTGCCGGCGCAGACTTTACGGTCTTCACTTCGGGTTGTTTCGCTGTACTCACAATGGCGACATCGCCTATATCCCGGCTCGATTCTGCGGAGAGCGTCATGCCGCCTCTCCTTCGAAGATTGAGTCTTCAAGTTCGGCTCGCGCCCGATTGAACGCGGGATCAGCCTTGATCGACCGGACGGATTCACCGCTGACATAGCGACGGCCGAAACCGGCATCAATCTGCCTGACAACCCGGCCCGGCCCCGGCGCCAGAACCACGATGCGCGTTGCCAGCAACAACGCCTCGTCAATGCCATGCGTGACCATCAGAACACCGATATTGTTGGCCGTCCATATATCGAGAAGCAATGTCTGCATCCGTTCGCGCGTCAAAGCATCGAGCGCGCCCAGCGGCTCATCCATCAGCAGAAAATCCGGTTCCGCCGCCAGTGCCCGCGCCAAGCCCACCCTCTGGCGCATACCGCCGGACAATTCCCAAATTGCCTTTCCGCCGATGCCGTCAAGCTTGACCAGTTCAAGCAGACGCGCGGCAACAGCCTCTCGTTCTTGTCTGGGTATGCCACGCAGCTTGAGAGCAAAACTGACATTGTCTCTGACGCTCAACCAGGGAAACAGGGCATCGTTCTGAAACACCACAGCCCGATCAGCACCGGGCGCGGTTACTTTTTTCCCATCTACCGTCACCGTACCGCCGGTTGGCGAAATCAACCCGGCAGCCGTGTTGAGCAGCGTGGTCTTGCCACAACCGGAGCGGCCAACAAGCACAACGAAATCACCTGATTTGACGGAAATGCCTGCCTGCGTAACGGCAGGTTGGGCCTGACCATCATAATGGACCGAAACATGATCAAGAACGAGATGTGCCATAATTACTACCGGTTGAACGGCGGCGCTCGTGGCCTTTCCGGTTTCCGGGAGAGAGGGCTCCGCGAAAACCGGAAAGGACGCACGAACGCCCCCGCGCTATAAAGTGTTGAACTCAGTTCGATGCGAGCGCCGCCTCCACGAACTTAACCGTTGCATATTTCGAATAATCAGGAAGAACCGCATCGATCTTTCCCTGCTCTTTCAGAAACTGCGAAGTGGCTGCGATGGCTTTCACCGTGTCGCCACCGAGGAACTTCGCGGAAGCCTGTTCCGCCAATGGCGGGAAGACATACCCTTTCAACAGCAATGGTATTTCATCGACCTTGGCACCGGTCAGGCGGCTGATCTTTTCGGCTTGCGCTGACGTTGCCGACCACGCATCTGGCTTGGCCAGATAGTCGGCATAGGCAGCGCCGGTTACTTTGACGAAATCCCGCACGGCATCCGGATGTGCTTCCGCAAACTCCGTGCGAACGATCCACGCATCAAATGTTGGCGCACCCCATTCGGCAACTTTAGACGAATCGACAATGATTTTCCCTGTGGTTCTGATCTGGCCAAGCGCCGGGTCCCACACATAGGCCGCATCGATATCACCGCGCTCCCAAGCGGCGGCAATTTCTGGTGGACGCAGATTGAGAATATTGACTGATTTTGCGTCTACACTCTCATGCTTCAACGCGGCAAGCAGGCTATAATGGGTGGTTGAAACAAAGGGCACAGCCACTTTCTTTCCACTGAGATCGGCGATCTTGCTGACATTGGAACCATTACGGGCAACCAGCGCTTCCGATTCGCCGATAAGCCCGACAACGAGAATGGTTTGGATGGAAAGCTCGCGGCTTGCGGCTGCGGCCAGCGGGCTTGATCCGACATAACCAATATCGACAGAGCCGGAGGCAACAGCAGCGATAACATCCGCACCGGAATCGAATTTCCGCCAGTCGATTTTCGCAGAGGCGGTCTTTTCATAAACACCGTCCGCCTGCGGTACTTTTGAAGGCTCGACCACTGTCTGATATCCAATGGTGATTTTAAGATCTTCCGCCTGTGCGGAAGCGAAAGTTCCGAGACTGACAAGAATAGTCGTTGCAGCAAGGAAATGACGGCGGGTGAACATGGGTGATCCTGACCTGTTGAAACATTTCGTTCCAACTTTGGTCATCTCTGCCCGGATTGTAGAGTTACGATCTGCCAAGTTTGCATCGCAAGGAGAAAATTATTTCTTCCGATAGTGCTTTTGCAGGGAAACAGAGGGGCAATGGCTCCTACTCGTCCTCATCCCCATAATTGCCAGACACCCGCATTCCTTTGATGGTTGTCGCACCGTTTTCGCGCACAACAGTCAGAGCCCGCGCGCCGGTTCTGGTCTCGATCTCGTCGGCAAGAATGCGCGAATGGGTGACGATCCAGACCTGTGTCCGTTCCGCCGCTCGCGTGATCATCTCTGCCAAGGCGGGAAGCATGGAAGGGTGCAGGCTGGTTTCTGGTTCGTTCAGCGCAATGAGGCCCGGCAAGCGATAGGAAAGTAGCGCCCCCGCCAGTGCGAGAAACCGTATTTGGCCATCAGATAATTCTTCCGGCCGGAAAATTCGTTGCGGGAATTCCGGCAGTTGCAAGCCAAATGTCGCGGTTTCACCCGGAACCGGTACATCCAGCACGGCACCGCCAAGGGCTGACGCAATACAATGGTCGAGATCAGCAGTATCTTCACGGATGTGAACCAATGTTGCGAAAACAGCGGCAAGGTTCTTGCCGTCTTCATCAAGCATGGGCGCTGTAATCGCCAATGCAGGCTGGCGGATTGGCGAATCGCGATCCGTGCGAAAACCATGATAGAACCGCCATCCGAGAATGGTTGCGCGCAAATCGCCAATCTCGGGATATCGCCCCGCATTGCCGAGCGTCGAAAATGCCGTCTCGGAGTCAAGCAGCCGTACCGGATGTTCGATTCTCCGCCCACTATCGTCACGCGCAAACACAGCGGGCCCTTTGCGGCCCATCATCTCCACGGGACGGCGACCGGAATCAATAGTAAGGGTCTCTTCCTTGATCTGCGGCTCAAAGGCAAAGCCTGCAGCCACCGGAGGCCGCAAACCGATTTCAATGCTGTAACTCGGGGCAAAACCCGTTCGCACCGCATGGCCGGTCCGGATCGCTTCCTCATCGTCGTCAAACGAAGCGCTAAAAATCATGCGCACAGGTCCCGGCTTGCGTTTGCCAGTCCACAGCGCCGATTGCATGCCGCCTTCGCGGGCTATCTCATAGGAAAGCGTGCCTTCAGCCGCCGCCTTTATCATCTGCATGGCACGGTAAAGATTGGATTTACCGACACCGTTCTCGCCAATGAAAAGCGCAAGCTGGCGAATATCCAGCCGGATCGCCTGCAGCGACCGGTAACCGGTCGCTGATAGGGAGGTCAGACGCATGGAATACCACCCGCCATGGATTTATAGCTTGGACACGTCCTGCGCGACGCTGAGATTCAGAGCTTCGGCAACTTCGCGCGCCGCCCGATTGATCGCATCACGCTGGGCGCGAAGGACAGCATAGCGCTGTCTGGGAGCATCATAGTCAGCCGTGATGAGGCGCGTTCCCTTGCCCACGACCTTACCGTCAGAAATACGTGTCAGGACATAGCTGCCTGTCATGCGCATCGAACCGGCTGTTGGCTGGCCGGATTTGTCGTTCGTTGCGTTCTGGATAAGAGCAAGCGACAAATCCTGATAACCGACACTGAGTTGCAACGTATAGGCCGCACTCGCAGGTTGTCCTGCTCCATGGTTAAACATGAAGATCAGATTGTTGCGCACCTGCTGTGCTTCGCGCGTACCCACTTCAGGAATACTGATCGTGGCCAGCTTTGACTGCACACTTCCACTCACGCCAACACTTGCGCCAGCTGTTGGACCTGCATTGGAATAAAGCGGTCGAACCTGGCAACCGCCAGCGATCAGAGCCATACCGAGAACGCACGCGGACAGCAAACGCTTGGAGCCGGAAATCGGCTGGAAACGATCAGGCAACAACATTGATGATCCTCTGCGGTACGACAATGACTTTCTTCGGTGGATTACCGTTCAACGCCACTTTGACAAAATCAAGTTCGAGAGCGGCCTTTTCGACCGTCAATTGATCCGCATCGCGGGCAATTGTCAAATCACCACGCTTCTTGCCGTTAATCTGCACAGGCATTGTTACAGTGTTCTCGACAATCAACGCGTCATTGTAATGCGGCCAGGCGCGATCGGCGACGAGATCAGCACCTTTCAGCGCTTTCCAGCACTCTTCAGCCAGATGCGGCATCATCGGTGCGATCATGGCAATCAGCATATCTGTCGCCTCGCGGCAGGCAGATATTGTTGCCGCATCAGCTTCGCCAGCCGCAATTTTCTGCAATGGAACGGCCAGAACATTGACCAGTTCATAGAGACGGGCAATAGCCTTGTTGAAGGCCAGCTTTTCGATGTCTTCGCCAACGGCTTTGACAGTCCTGTGGGCGGTCTTGGAAATCGTGGCCGCATCACCTTCGAGCGCCGGAGCGCCAGTCACCGACTGCAACGCCGGAGCCGCTTCGGAAATCAACCGCCAGACACGCTGAACAAAGCGGTGTGCCCCTTCGGCGCCTGCTTCCGTCCAGATGACGTCGCGTTCGGGCGGAGAATCCGACAACATGAACCAGCGGGCGGTATCGGCACCGTAGGATGCGATGATATCGTCAGGATCGACGACGTTCTTCTTCGACTTCGACATCTTTTCGATCGAGCCGATTTCGATTTCTTCGCCCGTGGCAATCAGAAATGCCCGGCGCTTGCCGCCGCTTTCGTCAAGCCGCACTTCCGCTGGTGTAACCCAGCTTCCATTGGCACCTGTACCCAGCCGGTAGGTTTCGTGGACAACCATGCCTTGCGTGAACAGACCCTTGAACGGCTCGCTGATATCGAGATGTCCTGCAACTTTCATCGCCCGCGTAAAGAAGCGCGAATAGAGCAGATGCAGGATCGCGTGCTCGATGCCGCCAATATACTGATCAACGGGCAGCCAGCGATTGGCCGCCTTCGGATCAGTGGGCTCATTTTCCCACGGTGCAGTGAACCGGGCAAAATACCAGGACGAATCGACGAACGTATCCATCGTATCGGTCTCACGGCGTGCAGCCTTGCCGCATTGCGGGCAATTGACGTGCCGCCATGTCGGATGACGGTCAAGCGGATTGCCCGGACGGTCAAACTCCACATCATCAGGCAGCTTGACCGGCAGATCGGCTTTGGGAACCGGAACAACACCGCAATCATCGCAGTGGATCATCGGGATCGGGCAACCCCAATAACGCTGACGGGAAATACCCCAGTCACGCAATCGGAAATTCACCTTGCGCTCGCCCTGCGGACGGCCGCCGACGGTCTGCTTCTCCAGCAGTTTGGCCACTTCGTCAAAAGCTGCTGCGGGGGACAGCCCATCGAGGAAGCGTGAATTGATCATCACGCCATCATCAACATAAGCAGTTTCGGTGATCTGGAACGTGGCCGCGTCATCGCCCTCGGGCATAACCACAGCCACAACGGGCAGACCATATTTATTGGCAAAATCCAGATCGCGCTGATCGCCGGACGGGCAGCCGAAAATCGCACCCGTTCCATAATCCATCAAAACGAAGTTCGCGACATAGACAGGCAATGTCCAGCTGTCATCGAACGGATGCTTAACGCGCAGGCCCGTATCAAAGCCCCGCTTCTCAGCGGTTTCCAATGCGGCCAATGACGTTCCCGCACGGCGGCATTCCTCGTTGAACTCAGCGAGGTCGGCATTGTTTTCAGCTGCTTTTTTGGCGAGCGGATGATCGGCAGAAATGGCCAGGAACGATGCACCAAAGATCGTATCGGGACGGGTCGTGTAAACTTCGACCTCGGTTTCACCTGAAATTTGCGATTTGGCATCCAGCGCCCAGCGGATCAGCATGCCCTCGGACTTGCCGATCCAGTTGCGCTGCATGAGCCGCACTTTATCAGGCCATTGATCAAGACCGTCCAAGGCGCCCAGCAATTCCTCATTGAAATCAGTGATCTTGAAGAACCACTGTATCAACTCGCGCTGTTCAACCAGCGCACCGGACCGCCAGCCGCGACCATCGATGACCTGCTCATTGGCAAGCACCGTCATATCCTCTGGGTCCCAATTGACCTTGGAGGATTTGCGCGTCACCAGACCCTTTTCGACAAAGTCGAGGAACAGCATCTGCTGGCGGTGATAATATTCCACATCGCAGGTGGCAAATTCACGCGACCAGTCGAGCGACAATCCCATGGATTTGAGCTGGCTGCGCATGGTTGCAATGTTTTGGTAGGTCCATTCCTTCGGATGAACCTTGTTCTGCATCGCTGCGTTTTCCGCAGGCATACCGAATGCATCCCATCCCATTGGATGGAGAACATTAAAACCCTTGGCGCGCTTGTAGCGGGCAACCACATCGCCCATGGCATAGTTGCGCACATGCCCGATATGGATGCGCCCTGATGGATAAGGGAACATCTCAAGCACATAATAGGGGTCGCGCGGATCGTCATTGCTGGTTTCGAAGAGCTTGGCTTCGTCCCAGACCTTTTGCCAATGCTTCTCGGCTACGCGGGGATTATATCGTTCGGTTGCCATGAACGGGATTCTCTTGCAAAGGATAGTGATGCGCGGACCTTCACCATGGATTGACCAGAGCGTCAACCATTGACAATGAGGGTTTGCCCGAAACTGCATCAAAAAGGACACGCTTTACCATGTCGACCGCCGTTGAACACCTTCTTGCCGTTCGCAACGTCATTGCGAAAGCCGAAGCGGAAGCCAATCGCCCGGAAGGCTCGGTGACGCTTGTGGCCGTATCTAAAACCTTTGACGCGGACGAGATTCGCCCCGTTCTGGATGCGGGACAGCGGGTTTTCGGCGAAAACCGGGTTCAGGAAGCACAATCGAAATGGCCGGGTTTGCGCGATGCCTATGAGGGTATTGAGCTTCACCTCATCGGGCCGCTGCAATCAAACAAGAGTGAAGACGCGGTTGCGCTGTTTGATGTCATCGAAACGGTCGATCGGGAAAAGATTGCCGCAGCGCTTGCCAGCGAAATGAAAAAGCAGAACCGGTTTCCCAAACTCTATGTGCAGGTCAATACCGGTTCCGAGCCGCAGAAAGCCGGAATTGAGCCAAAGGAAGCCGTTACTTTTGTCAAACGCTGCCGCGACGTGCACGATCTAACCATCGCGGGCCTGATGTGCATTCCCCCAGCCGATGAAAACCCCGGCCCGCACTTTGCCCTTCTGGAAAAGATCGCACGTGAGGCCGGCGTCGAAAAACTCTCCATGGGCATGTCGGGCGACTACGAGATTGCCGTCGCCTTCGGCGCAACGTCCGTGCGCGTCGGCTCGGCGATTTTTGGCAGCCGAACCTAGGCGAGCAAACTACCAGCTGCGGCGCGGACCAGTATCAATGTGGTAATAGCCTGCGGGATAACGCTTGAAGCCGCCGACGTCCTTGTTGCCCGATAGCTGTTGCAGCAGCCCGGACGCATGACCATGCACACGGAAATCAACGGCCTGACAGCTCAGATGATAGGACTTGTCGCGCCCGCCTGCTTTGCGGTTTCCGTTGCGTGACCGCACCGTCGAATTCACCGTGATCGGGCCATAGGTCGCCGAAACCCGGTTCAGAACATTCTTCAGACGCTCCGGCACACAATTGGCAGGAGCCTTGTATTGGATATAGGCTTTGCCACGCGGCATGGCGGCGAGAACCAGCGGGTTGATCTTATCGAACAGGGAATCGCCAAGCAGATGCGCATGCTCCTCGTCAAAGAGATGCGCGCCAAGGCGTTTCCATGGATTGGCTGGTTCAGGCAGGGTACCGGCAGTTGCGGGAATGGTAGAACCAAGCCCCAGAAGGGCGACCGCCAGAAAGGCGGATTTTGCGCGGAACACAACGCTGCGCAAGGGTAACATCGTCATTCATCAGTCCTTGATAAGGCGCACGCTCCACGTCCACTCGGCGCGCCGAAATTATCCTCCCCGGGGTCAAGGCAGTGACGGTCTAAGGCGAAATGTGTCCAAAATGGACCAGTCCGCATAACAAAATGTAACGCAATATTACAACGCTCCATTTATTGTGTGCGACGGAACGCCATTCCCTCAAGGTCATTTGCTGTATTTACGCAGTGATTTGCATGGTGATAATGAACGCCATGCGCCTCTCTCTGCGGGAGGCATCCGGGTGGAGGCCCGTCAGCTCAGATTTGGAGGAAATTGATGTCCGAGAAGGTCTATCCCGTGCTGCCCAGCGCGAAGAAGAACGCGCTTATCGACAATGAAACTTATCTCAGCTGGTACAAGCAGAGCATCAAGGACCCGGAAAAATTCTGGAGCAAGCACGGCAAGCGCATCGACTGGTTCAAGCCTTACACCAAGGTCAAGAATACCTCCTTCGACGGCAAGGTTTCCATCAAGTGGTTCGAGGATGGACAGACCAACGTCTCCTACAACTGCATCGACCGCCATTTGAAGAAGCGCGGCGATCAGGTCGCCATCATCTGGGAAGGCGACAATCCCTATCTCGACAAGAAGGTCACCTATAACGAGCTGTACGAGCAGGTCTGCCGCCTCGCCAATGTGCTGAAAAAGCATGGCGTGAAGAAAGGCGACCGCGTTACAATCTATATGCCGATGATTGTCGAAGCGACCTATGCGATGTTGGCGTGCGCGCGTATCGGCGCTGTTCATTCCGTTGTTTTCGGCGGCTTCTCGCCCGATGCTCTTGCAGGCCGCATCGTCGATTGCGAATCCACTTTTGTCATCACCGCCGATGAGGGCATGCGCGGTGGCAAACCGATCCCGCTGAAGGACAATACCGACAAGGCCATCGATATCGCTGCCAAGCACCATGTGATGGTGAAGAATGTTCTGGTCGTCCGGCGCACCGGCGGCAAGACCAGCTGGGCGCCCGGCCGCGACCTCTGGTATCATGAGGAAATTCTCAGCGTTAAGCCTGATTGCAAGCCGGAGAAGATGAAAGCGGAAGACCCGCTGTTCATCCTCTACACCTCCGGTTCCACGGGCAAGCCAAAGGGCGTGCTGCACACAACAGGCGGCTATCTCGTCTATGCCTCGATGACCCATCAATATGTCTTCGATTATCACGACGGCGATATTTACTGGTGCACGGCCGATGTGGGCTGGGTCACGGGGCACTCCTACATTGTCTATGGCCCGCTCGCCAACGGTGCCACGACGCTGATGTTCGAAGGTGTTCCCAACTATCCGACCAATTCGCGATTCTGGGAAGTCATCGACAAGCACAAGGTCAATATCTTCTACACGGCTCCCACCGCACTTCGCGCCTTGATGGGTGCTGGTGATGAGCCGGTCAAGAAAACCTCGCGCAAATCCCTGCGTGTTCTGGGTTCAGTCGGCGAGCCGATCAATCCGGAAGCATGGGAGTGGTATTATCAGGTGGTCGGTGAGAAACGTTCCCCCATCGTCGATACCTGGTGGCAGACGGAAACCGGCGGTATTCTTATCACGCCGTTGCCCGGCGCTACTGCGCTCAAGCCCGGTTCGGCCACACGGCCGTTCTTTGGCGTCCAGCCACAGCTGGTCGACAATGAAGGCGATGTGCTTGAAGGCGCTGCTGACGGCAATCTCTGCATCACCGATTCCTGGCCCGGCCAGATGCGCACGCTCTATGGCGATCACAAGCGCTTCATCGAAGCATACTTCTCTACCTATAAGGGCAAGTATTTTACCGGTGACGGCTGCCGCCGTGACAAGGATGGCTATTACTGGATCACCGGCCGCGTTGACGATGTGCTCAACGTATCGGGTCATCGCATGGGCACCGCCGAGGTGGAGTCGGCCCTCGTCTCGCATGACACGGTTTCGGAAGCAGCTGTTGTCGGCTATCCACATGATCTCAAGGGACAGGGCATCTATTGCTATGTCACGCTGATGGCGGGCCTTGAGGGCACGGACGAATTGCGCAAGGAGCTTGTGGCGCATGTCCGCAAGGAAATCGGCCCCATCGCCTCGCCCGACAAAATCCAGTTCGCGCCCGGTCTGCCGAAAACGCGCTCCGGCAAGATCATGCGCCGCATCCTGCGCAAGATCGCCGAAGATGATTTTGGCTCACTGGGCGATACATCAACGCTCGCTGATCCAGCTGTCGTCGATGATTTGATCGCCAACCGCCAGAATAAAAAGGGCTGATTAAAGCTGAAAGATAGCGTGCGTGGTTTGTGGTTCGACAAGCTCACCATGAGGGAGTTGAGTGATGCAACGCTCATCGCAGAGATTGCAGATCACAAATGTTGCAGACCTTGGCTCCCTGCAGTCCCCTCTCTCCCTCATCCTGAGCCTGTCGAAAGGCGCAGGAATGGTCCTGCAGCGGTCCAAATAGACCCACCAACCCCACACAGCGCCATTGCAATCGATCTCTAGCGATAGAGATCGGCTCTTGTCTGTGGCACCGCAGAAATTCCACGCTTGCGCTTTGATGCAAGGGTCTGGTTGATCTGCACGGTTCCGCGCTCGAAGGCCAGCGCGCAGCCAGTGAGGTAAAGCAGCCAAAGCCGGGCCTTGGGCGCACCGACTTCGGCAATGGCTTCATCAAACCGCGCATGCAGACGATCCGCCCAGATACGGCAGGTCCTGCCATAGTGCTCACGCAGGTTTTCCACGTCATGAACTTCGAAACCGTAACCCTCAAGGTTTTCAACGGTCATGCCAAGATGATCAAGCTCACCGCCCGGGAAAATATACTTCACCAGCGCAAGATGCTCGGCGCTCTTGCGTCCGAACGTCTTCTTGTTGCGCTTCATGCGGCGGGTGATCGCGTGATGCAGATAAAGCCCACCCGGTCGCAGCAGACGGTGCACGCTGGAGAAATACGTGTCGTAATGGGCGATGCCCACCGCTTCAAACATGCCGATAGACGAAATCTTGTCGAATTGACCTTCCAGATGTTCGTAGGATTTGACGTGGATGGTGATCTTGTCTTCAAGGCCTTCCGCCTTGATGCGTTCACGCGCCAGTGCCGTTTGTGCCTCAGACAATGACACACCCGTACCGGTTACGCCGTAATGCTTGGCAGCATAGATCAGCATCGCGCCCCAGCCACATCCAATATCGAGAAGCCGATCTCCCGGCTGCAGCCGCAGCTTACGACAGATCAAATCCAGCTTATCAGCTTGAGCCTGATCGATGCTGTTGGCCCAGTCCTTGAAATAGGCGCAGGTATAGACCATCCGATCATCAAGGAAGAGCTGATAGAAAGCATTCGACACATCATAGTGATGGGTAATTGCTTCCTTGTTCGAACCACTGACAAACGGGTTCTTGCCATCGAGACCCGAGGCATCCATCCCACGACCGCCCAGCAGCAATGCGGGGACATCTTTCAGCAATTGCCATTTTGGCAGGGTTTTCAGCTTTTGCTTGAATTTGCCTTTGGGACCACGTTCGACGAGATCGAACAGCGTGCCGTTCTTCACATCGATCTGGCCTGAGATCCACAGTTCAACGATCGACCCGATATTGGGTTTCAGCGCCAAGCGGCGCACTGCCATCGGATCATTGATGGCAAGCACCGGACCATCTGTTTCACCAATACGTTCGCCATTCCATAATTCGACAGCAAATTGCGGCTCCATCATGTTTATCACTGTGCGGATGATCCGCGCCGCGCTCTCTTGTGCCGCCATTCAATAACTCCAGATAATCATGCTCCGAAAACACCGACGTCGGAGATTTGGCCGAAACTATGCGCTTCGCTCCACGCTGGCAACGCACTTTCACAGGCAGCAAAAAATGGCGATCAAAATTTTCTCTTGAAACTTCCCGCAACACACCCCATTCTCAACTTGTGTTCAACGAATGAAAAGGAGGTGATCTGATGTCTCGTGATTTCGCAACCTGCCACAAGGCGTCTGATGCTTTCCATCGGGGATCATCTCTCCGTTGAATAAGCGCCCTGGCTAGCGCCGGGTAAGAAGGCCAAACGACAGCTTTGTGCCAGACGGAATTACGGGGCCACCCTTCGGGGTGGCCCTTTCCGTTTATGCAGCGCGTTTTCCCGTGATCTGAAAGCCTACTGCCTTCATAACCGCTATTGTTGTTTCAAGCGTCGGGTTTCCGTTTTCGCTTAATGAACGATAGAGCTGCTCACGCGCCAAACCCGTTTGCCGCGCAATTTTGGTCATGCCTTTGGCGCGCGCTACAAGACCCAAAGCCTTGGCGATATAACCGGCATCACCCGTTTCGAACGCATCAGCCAGAAACACCTCTACTGCGTCATCCGATTTCAAAGCATCAGCCGGATCGTAGTCATAGAGCTTCGTTGCCATTGTCACTTTTCCATTCAGCGGCCAGTAGTTTCGCTTTGCGTATGTCCCGCTGCTGCGTACGCTTATTTCCACCGCACAATAAAATCACAAGCTCCGCGCTGCATTGCTTGAAATAAACCCGATAACCAGGTCCGTAGTGAATTCGCAATTCGTAGACGCCCTCGCTCACCGATGAAACGTCACCAATCAAACTATTGACCAAGCGAAATAAGCGAGCAGCAATTGCTGCTTTCGCTCTATCGTCCCTAAGTTTTCGTTCCCATACCCGATAGGTATCAGTCTGCTTAATTCGCATTAAAACTGTATTTTTTAAATTACGAAATGTCAATATGCGATAATTGTAGTCAACGGAAGATCGAAGTGAAACCAACGACAGATTGTATCTGCGAATACTTTTCTCTTTCCAAAATTGGTGATACCAAGATTTCTGCCTGAAAATGGTGCACTTTGCCTTTATCAAAGGCAATTTTCCTCGGAAAGACTCATAATGTCCGCCCTATCGACCCCAAACGCAGCACCGAAGCGTGCATGGCGTGAAGAAATTATTGCGATGCTGGCCTTGGGCTGGCCGATGATTCTGACCAATCTGGCCCAAACGGCCATGACGGCGACTGATGTCATGATGATGGGCTGGGTGGGCCCGCACACGCTGGCTGCCGGAGCGCTTGGCACCAACCTTTATTATGTCCCGATGATCTTCGGCCTGGGTCTCATGCTCGCGACATCTCCGATGATGTCGCGCGAGCTTGGCCGCAATAAATACACCGTTCGCGAAATCCGCCGAACCGTGCGTCAGGGTCTTTGGATTGCCGTCACGATCTCCATTCCCATCTGGTTCATGCTCTGGAACACACAGACTATTCTGACAGCCATGGGACAGGACCCGGCGCTTGCGGCCGAAGCGGGTGCCTATGTGCGGGCGCTGCAATGGGCGGCGTTGCCCTTCTATTGCTATATCGTGGTTCGCTCATTTATCGCCGCTCTGCAACGTCCGGGCTGGGCGCTGGTCATTGCCATTCTTGCCGTTCTGTTCAACGCCTTTGCCAATTGGTGCCTGATTTTTGGCAATCTCGGTTTCCCGAAGCTCGGCATTGTCGGTTCGGGGATTGCCACAACGCTTTCCTCTGCCCTCATGTTCATCGGTCTGGTCATTGTCGTTTTGCGGGATCGGCAATTTCGCCGGTACCACCTGTTCGGCCGCTTCTGGCGCGCAGACTGGGCGCGCTATGGCGAACTACTGCGCCTCGGCTTGCCTATCGCCGCGATCCTAAGTTTCGAAGTGACCATTTTCAACGCCGCAGCCTTCCTGATGGGTATTATTGGGCCGGATTCGCTGGCCGCCCACGCCATCGCTATCCAGATCGCCTCGATAGCCTTCATGGTGCCATTGGGATTCGGCCAGGCGGCAACGGTCCGCATCGGCCGCGCCTATGGTGCACAGGATAAGGAAGGCATCAAACGTGCGGGATGGGTGGCATTTGCAGCAGGTACCGGCTTTATGGTGCTCACGGCACTGCTCATGCTCATCGTTCCATTGCAGCTGATCCGTGCATTCATTGATATCAATGATCCGGCCAATGCGCCTGTTGTTTCGCTTGCCGTGACCTTTCTGGCCTTTGCCGCGCTTTTCCAGATTTTTGATGGAGCACAGGCCGTTGCCAGCGGCATGTTGCGCGGCCTGCATGATACAACCATACCGATGATCTATGCAGCGATTGCCTATTGGGGCATCGGTCTGCCGCTGTCGGTCGCTTTCGGCTTCTGGCTGAAAATGGAAGGTGCGGGGATCTGGCTCGGCCTGCTTTCCGGCCTGGCCGCCGCCGCTCTATTGCTGATGAGCCGCTGGCTGCGCCGGGAAAAACTGGGTATCGAGATTATCAGGCATTAGGCAAATAAGTGCCATCAAATCAAAAATCGATGGTCCGTCCTTTGATTTCCCAATCGCCGAAACGGGCTGGGTCCTTGCCCCCGCGCCCGCCAATTTCCCGCGGCTGGCTGGCTTGTTCCTGATCAGCCTTGTGGCGTGCCTCGGCTTCCAGCAATGCGCGCTGGGCAGCGGGTGGCAGTTGATCGAAAGGCTTGCGCGACGTTTGATCAGTATTGTCGGCCTGCGGCGTCTCTGATGTCTGATTACTGGTCATTCTGGTCTGTCCATCATTGAAGCTTGCTGTAGGAAACACCATCATATACCGGAAGATGTCTAACAAAAGGAATGATCTTGATACCTGATATGTTCACAATGCGGAGATTGAAACCATGAATGTCATGCGCACTGGAATGCTGCTCGCCTTCATGACCGCCTTGTTTATGGGCGTTGGCTTTCTCATTGGCGGTACGGCGGGCATGATGATTGCCCTCGTTGTTGCAACAGGCATGAATCTGTTCAGCTATTGGAATTCCGACAAGATGGTCCTGCGGATGTACAATGCCGTTGAAGTGGACCAGAACAACGCTCCTGAATATTACGGCATCGTTCGTGATCTCGCTGCACGCGCCGGCCTGCCCATGCCGCGCGTCTATCTTATCGAAAATGATCAGCCGAACGCTTTTGCCACCGGGCGCAATCCGCAGAACGCCGCTGTTGCGGCATCAACCGGCCTATTGCATCGCCTTTCGCCCAACGAAGTCGCGGCTGTCATGGCGCATGAGCTTGCTCACGTCGAACACCGCGATACGCTGACGATGACCGTCACCGCCACACTTGCTGGCGCGATCTCCATGCTTGGCAATTTTGCCATGTTCTTTGGCGGCAATCGCAACAATAATCCTCTTGGCATGATCGGCGCGCTCGTTGCCATGATCGTTGCGCCCTTTGCCGCCATGATCGTACAGATGGCCATCAGCCGGACACGCGAATATTCCGCTGACCGGCGCGGTGCGGAAATTTGCGGCAACCCCCTGTGGCTCGCATCGGCGTTGAACAAGATTGCGCGCGGTGCAAAGCAGATCGTCAATGAAGAAGCCGAGCGCAATCCGGCCTCCGCGTCGCTTTTCATCATCAATCCCCTGAGCGGCCAAGGAGCTGACAATTTGTTTTCGACCCATCCGAGCACGGAAAACCGTATTGCAGCCTTGGAGGCCATGGTTGACGAGTTTCGCCAGCGCCCAGCTCCAGAACAATCAACGGCAACACCCGCTGCTCCGGCACAGGAAGAACCCGAAAACGACGAGCCTTCCCCATGGGGCCGTGATGGTTCCTCGCGCAAAGGCCCATGGGCATGAGCGTGGGACAGGAGCGGAAACGGCCATTCGGAAAGAAAGCCAACGCGTCGGACTACCATGAGGCTGAAGACCGTCCAGGGCTGGCCGCGCGCCAATGTGCGACCCGGTTGCTCGGTGCGGTGATTGAAAAGCAGACGTCGCTGGATGGCCTGACCGACAACAGCAACGGCCATCCGCAATATATGGCGCTGGATGACCGCGACCGCTCGCTGGTTCGCGCCATACTTGGTGGGGCCCTGCGCAATCGCGGCACCATCGAAGCAATCATCGGCCAGTTGATCGACCGTCCATTGCCGGAAAATGCCGTTGCCCTGCGCCATCTGCTGCATGTGGCCGCAGCCCAGATGCTCTATCTCGATCTGCCTGACCGTGCGGCCGTCGATCTGGCTGTGACCGCCGCCAATAATGATCCACGCAATCGCCGTTTCGCCTCCATGGTCAACGCAGTTCTGCGCCGCCTGTCGCGCGAAAAAGACACGCTTATTGCCACTGCAAGCAATGTACCTGCGTGGTTCGAGGACAGTCTGATTGCCGCCTATGGCAAAGAAAAGACGCAGGCGATCCTCGAGATACAAAGCAAGGAGCCACCCATTGATCTCACGGTCAAAGGCGATCCGCAGGAATGGGCGGAACGCCTTGGCGGCGTTGCCCTTCCAACCGGTTCGGTACGCATGGCTCAGGTGGACGGCGCGCTGACCAGTCTTCCCGGCTTTGCCGAGGGTGACTGGTGGGTGCAGGATACGGCCGCAAGCCTGCCTGCCAAACTCTTTGGCGACATCAAGGGCAAGCGCGTTGCCGACCTCTGTGCGGCACCGGGTGGCAAGACAGCGCAATTGGCACAAGCCGGAGCAAAGGTCACGGCTCTCGACCTTTCCGCCAACCGGTTGAAGCGACTGCGATCCAACCTCGAACGTCTGCGGCTTGATGCCGAAACCGTGGAAGCCAATCTCGCCGCCTACACGCCTGCCGAACTCTTCGACGCGGTTCTGCTCGATGCGCCCTGCTCCTCGACGGGCACTGTGCGGCGTCATCCGGATGTTCCGTGGACAAAATCACCTGCTGATATCCAGAAGCTTGCAACGCTTCAAGCCAAGCTGCTTGATCATGCGGTCACACTCGTCCGCCCCGGTGGCGTCGTGGTCTTCTCCAATTGTTCGCTTGATCCGCTTGAAGGCGAAAAGGTTGCCAATGATCTTTTGGCAAAGAATTCGTCCATCGAATTGCTACCGGTCAGCAAAGATGAAGTGGGCGGACTGGGCGAACTGATCACCCCGGAGGGCTACGTGCGCTCCACGCCTGCCGACCTTTCCAATGAGAACCCGGCCCTCTCGGGCATGGATGGCTTCTTCGCTGCACGGTTTCGCCGGAAAGATTAAAATCGAATACTAAAATTTTAACTGTTTTGGTTGCATAGTCCCGGTTTGTCGTCGATGGGTTGAAACCAGAGCAATGATTTCAGCGTGCTGGAGCAACATCCCGCCATGCGGGACATGTTTCACGAATGTACGCGAAAGCAGACTGAAGTGCGCCGGAACGCGGCGAAGCGAGGAAATGCCGCGAGATGGTCGCGTTTAGCGAAACACCGCAATTGTGGGGACTTGCGACTGCGCAATTGTGGCGCCGTTTCCGCAGGCGCTTGCGCATGGGGCCGTTGTTTCGCTGGCGTTTTACCGGTTTCACACCGGAGCGCGTGCTGATTGCCCCGCAGGATTTGCGACCCGCCGACCCGCAACTGGCCGAAGAGTTTTATCATGGCCGCTTTGCCCTCGCCGGGCGGGTGGTGGAAACCGGCGGCCGTTCTCCCTTCATCGTCGAGCCACCCAATGCCGCCTGGCAGGCCGCCCTGCACAATTTCGGCTGGCTGCGCCATATGCGCGCCTCCGGTACCGAGCTTGCAACAGCCAATGCCCGCGCGCTGCTCAGCGACTGGATTACCAGTCATGGCCGCTCAATCGGTGGTCCCGCATGGACGCCTGAAGTAACGGCCCAACGCATCATCGCTTGGTTGCAGCATTCCAGCCTTATTCTGGCCGGTGCGGATTTACGCGCCTATCGCCAGTTCATGCGCTCACTCGCCACACAGGTGCGGTACCTTCGCACCATGGCAGCTGTCATGGATGATGGCGAAGAGAAACTGCGTGCCCGCATTGCCCTCGCCTTTGCCGCGCTGGCGCTGCCCGTGTCATCGAATACAGCCCGCTCCGCCCGCCGCAATCTCGAATTTGAACTCGTCCATCAGATCCTGCCGGATGGCGGACATATTTCCCGCAATCCGCTGACAGTGCTTGAACTTCTGGCTGACCTTCTTCCGCTTCGCCAAACCTATGCCAGCGGCACGGAAGCGCCGCCGAAAGCGCTGATGGAAGCCATTGAACGCATGCTGCCCGCATTGCGCTTCTTCCGCCATCACGACGGCAATCTGGCCCTGTTCAACGGCGTCGGTGCAACAATGCCGGAGCGTGTCATTGCCGTTCTGCGTCACGATGATATTGGCGGCCTGCCGCTGACGCACGCTGTGCATTCCGGCTATGAGCGGCTTTCGATGGATTCAACCACCATCATTGCCGATACGGGACTTGCTCCGCCGGTGACCGCATCGCGCGATGCTCATGCGGGTTGCCTCTCCTTCGAAATGTCCTCCGGGCGCAATCGCTACGTCGTCAATGCTGGCGTTGACCGCTATGGCCCCGAAGAGTTTCGCCCGCTCGCGCGCTCCACAGCCGCCCACTCCACCGCGACACTCAACGACACCTCATCATGCCGTTTCAGCGCGACCTCCGGTCTTTCCACCATGATCGGCACCCCGATCATTGCCGGGCCGACAAAGGTCAATGTGGAGCGGATTGAACGGCCGGGCGCCGTCGGCTTTGTCGCTAACCACAATGGCTATATCAGGCCATTCGGCATCTATCACGAACGCCAGATTGTCCTGTCGCACAATGGCAGTGTCATTGAAGGCATAGACAGTTTCTTTGCCGCAGGCCGCAACCCCCTGCGCGGAACCGGCCGTGAGAACGTGGTTATCCGTTTTCATCTTCATCCATCCGTCAGTATCAGCGTCGATGATAACGGCCTGATCATTCTGCAGGTGGACAATGACGATATCTGGATGTTCTCCGCTACCGTCCAGCCCTTCATCGAAGACTCGCTGTTCTTTGCCGGTTTCCGTGGCCCGGTCAAAACCCGCCAGATCACGCTTTCGCTGAATGCGTCGCAACTGCCTGAGGTCGAATGGCAATTCACCCGGACGGCCCTCGGAGCCTATGGTTAGGGGAAAACTGCCGCGATTCCTTCAAATCTGCGATCAGAAGTAGGATTCTGGGACAGCCTGTGCTAACCGGCTGTCCAAATCCCCCAAACTTTTCCGCTGAGGACGAATTCTCCCATGGCCGTCACTGCAAAATCCATTCCCGCTCCGAACCTTCATCCCGTCAAGCGCGCGCTCATCTCCGTTTCCGACAAGGCGGGCCTCACTGCGCTCGCCCATGCGCTGCACCGTCACGGCATTGAAATCCTTTCGACAGGCGGAACGTCCAAGACCATCGCGGCTGAAGGCATCCCGGTCACGGATGTTTCGGAGATCACCGATTTTCCTGAAATCATGGATGGCCGCGTCAAAACCCTGCACCCCAAGGTGCATGGTGGTCTTTTGGCCGTGCGTGATGATCCTGAACACACCGAAGCGATGAAAGCGCACGGTATCGGCGCTATCGATCTTGCCGTCATCAACCTCTATCCTTTTGAAGAAGTCCGTCACTCGGGCGCTGACTACGCCAACATCGTCGAGAACATCGACATTGGTGGCCCAGCCATGATCCGCGCTGCTGCCAAGAACCATGCCTATGTCGGTGTCGTCACCGATACCGGCGACTACGAGATGGTCATCGCCATGCTCGACAAGCACGAAGGATCGCTGCCTTACTCATTCCGCCAGAGTCTTGCCGCCAAGGCCTATGCCCGCACGGCAACCTATGATGCGGCCATCTCAGGCTGGTTTGCCGAAGCGCTGATGACCGAGACACCATCCCGCCGCGCCATCGGCGGCCATCTGCACTCGGTCATGCGTTATGGTGAAAACCCGCACCAGTCAGCGGGCTTTTACCTCACAGGCGAAAAGCGCCCCGGTGTTGCCACCGCAACCCAGCTGCAGGGCAAGCAGCTTTCTTACAACAACATCAACGATACGGATGCGGCTTTCGAACTCGTTGCCGAATTTGATCCCGCACGCACAGCGGCTGTTGCCATCATCAAACATGCCAACCCATGCGGCGTGGCTGAAGGTGCAACGCTGAAGGAAGCTTATCTCAAGGCTCTGGCCTGTGATCCCGTGTCGGCTTTCGGTGGCATCGTTGCGCTCAACAAAACACTGGATGCAGACGCCGCCGGGGAAATCGTCAAGACTTTCACGGAAGTCATCATAGCGCCCGATGCAACGCCGGAAGCACAGGCAATTGTTGCGGCCAAGAAAAACTTGCGCCTGCTTGTCACCGGCGGCCTGCCTGATCCGCGTGCATCCGGCATCACTGCCAAAACCGTTGCCGGCGGCATTCTCGTCCAGTCGCGTGACAGCGGTGTGGTTGACGATCTCGATTTGAAGGTTGTCACCAAGCGCGCGCCAACCGAACAGGAAATGATCGATCTGAAGCTGGCTTTCCGTATCGCCAAGCATGTGAAATCCAATGCCATTGTCTATGTAAAGGACGGCGCAGCAGTTGGCATCGGCGCTGGACAGATGAGCCGGGTTGATTCGGCCCGCATTGCCGCCCGCAAGGCTGAAGATGCAGCCGAGGCCGCTGGATTGGCGACGCCGCTGACGAAGGGGTCGGTCGTGGCTTCCGATGCGTTCTTCCCCTTCGCCGATGGATTGCTGTCAGCAGTCGCTGCTGGTGCAACCGCCGTTATTCAGCCGGGTGGTTCCATGCGCGATGAGGACGTTATCGCAGCTGCCGATGAACATGGCATTGCCATGGTGTTCACCGGCATGCGCCACTTCAGACACTAGGTTTTACCGGAACTGCGGCCGGATAGGGTGTTCGCAACAGGACAGCCAGTCCGGCCAGCAGGAAGACAATAATCATCGCCATGCCAAGGCGTGGCGACCCACTGACCGCAGTGACTGTTGCAACCACAAATGGCGCGAGAAAACTCGTTGCCCGCCCTGAAAGGGCATAGATACCGAAATAGCGGCCAGCCTCATCGATTGAGACACTACGCGCCATGTAGGAGCGCGATGACGCCTGCACAGGCCCGAAGGCGACACCGATGAGAAGCCCGAAGACGATGAAAGCTTTCTCCGCTGGCGTTCCAAACAACCCACCCGTATCTGCGCCATTGAGCGGCAGAAGACCGAACAGCGTGTAGCCCGGTCCGGTCGAGACGATGCCGATTGTCGCGATGGTTAAAAGCACCAGTGAAATGACCACAACCACCTTTGATCCAATCCGGGTGTCGAGGTAGCTCGCAGCAAGGCAGCCAAATATCGCGACGACATTGAGGATGATGCCGTAAATGCCGATCTCCGCTGTCGCCCAGCCGAACATGGTTGCAGCGAAAGCCCCACCAAGCGCAATCAGTGCATTGACACCATCCTGATAGATCATCCGCGCAATGAGAAAGCGCAGAATTCCGGGACGCTGACGCACCTCGCCAATGGTGGATTTCAGTTCGGCGATCCCCATATGCACTGCCCTGCCGACAGGCAATCCCTTGGCGCTATCGGGCGTGAACAGGAACATGGGCAGCACGAAAACCAGATACCACAGAGCTGACAGAGGGCCGGTCGCGCGATCTCCCTCTCCTGCCGCAGGATCAAGACCGAGGATCGGATTTAACCCGAGCATGGTTTTTCCCGTTTCAGGGGAACCAGCCATGAAGGCAACGACAAAGATCAGCGCGATCATGCCGCCGAGATAACCAAGGCCCCACGCCATGTTGGAGATGCGGCCTATATCCTTTTCCGGCACAAGCCGGGGCATCATCGAATCGTTGAAGACGATGGAGAATTCAGCCGCAATCGATGCCAGTGAAAAGAAGATCAGCGGCACAATCAGGCTTGAACCCGGCGCCGCAAACCACAGCATCGACAAGGCAAAGATCTGGATGACGGCAAAGAAACCGATCCACGGCTTTCGCGCTCCGGACTGGTCGGCAATCGAACCAAGGACCGGCGACAGCACCGCGATGATAAGCCCGGATATGGCAATGCCATAGCCCCAGGCAGCCTGACCAATGGCGGGATCATCAGCCATCCGCGCGACGAAATAGGGACCGAAAATAAAGGTCGTAACGACGGTAAAAAATGGCTGCGCCGCCCAGTCGAAGAGCATCCATCCCCAGATGCCCCGTTTAGACGCAGCCATTTTGTTTCCTTCCCCTGATCCGGTGTCCTGATTTGTCTAGGACAGATCGGAAAGCAATCCGGCGGCAACAGCAAGTCGCGACACGGTCAGGTCTCCGCCTTCGACAATGTTTGCCATACGCTGACGCACTTCATCGACCCGCGTACCTCTCCCGGCGAGCCACTCCTTGGCGGGATCGGGCTTCTTGCCATATTCGCTGAGCGCCGCAGCAGCAATGCCCCGGCGTGCCTGCGATATGAGGTCCGTGGCCCGCGCAAGTGCAAGACCATCATAATAGTCAGCGACAGAAACGCCGCGTGCCGCCTCTTCGATGCGTCCGATGCGGAAGGCTTCGGAAATATCGAAATAGGCCTTGGCCGCACTGGCAATATCGATGCCCGCCTGTTGCGCCACCGCGGCAATATCAGGGATGATTGGCGCAATCTCCAACCGGGCAAGCTGGGCTGCCAGCGGTGCGGGTGCGCCCTGCGTCGCATAGACTGCCGTATCATCGCGGATCTGATTGCTCATGGATACGGGCAGCAGCTTTTCCAGCTTCGGCTGCAAGGCACTGCGCGCACTCTTGATCTCCTCAATCGCCGCCTGCAGACCCACACCACCTGTCCTGTTGCGCAGAACCCATGCGGTCGTCCAGTTCAGCATCTGCGCCACCTTGGCGTAGAGGCCATTCTGGACATCACCGGGCAGCGCATTGTCGAGCGCATCGATGTCGGCAAACAGGGCATCAACCTCAAAACCGTCACGCACGATGACATAGGCCCGGACGATATCCGATGCCGATTGCCCCGTCAGGTCGGAAAGGCGGCTGACAAAGGTTGGTCCACCCCGGTTGATAATGTCATTGGCAAGCTGTGTAGCGATGATTTCGCGGCGCAGACGATGGGTGCGGATTTCCTCGCCAAACCCTTCCTT
The DNA here is from genome assembly GCF_052113785.1 of Phyllobacterium sp. TAF24. NCBI lineage: Bacteria > Pseudomonadati > Pseudomonadota > Alphaproteobacteria > Hyphomicrobiales > Phyllobacteriaceae > Phyllobacterium > Phyllobacterium sp. TAF24. Next base: position 231,972 of record NZ_JBFRDN010000002.1, read on the forward strand.
CATCTGACGCGGGAAATAATCAAGCAGTTCCCGTTCGAGATAAGGATCATCAGGCAGATTGCTCGCCAGCAACTGATCCAACAGAACGATCTTGGCATAGGCGAGCAGGACACCGAGTTCCGCGCGGCTGAGAGCAATGCCATCGGCCTGACGTTCCGCCAGCACCTTATCATCAGGCAGAGTTTCAACCTTGCGATTGAGCAGCTTGCGCGCTTCGAGATCACTCATGAATCGTGCCTGATAGGCAAGATCCGCCAAGCCGCGGCGCTGGGCAAGCGAGAGCGCCAGCGTTTGCAGGTAATTGTTCCGCAGGACAAGATCGCCCACTTCTTCGGTCATTGACTCCAGAAGTTTGTCGCGCTCGTCGCGTTGCAATTTTCCGGAACGCATGGCCTGCGCCAGCGCAATCTTGATGTTGACCTCAACGTCGGATGTGTTCACACCGGCCGAATTATCGATAGCGTCCGAATTGCAGCGTCCGCCAGCAAGACCAAATTCGATACGCGCTTTTTGAGTGACGCCGAGATTGGCACCTTCGCCAATGACTTTTGCCCGCACATCCAGTCCGGTAATGCGGATCGCATCATTGGCGCGGTCGCCAACTTCCGCATCATTCTCAAAGCTTGAGCGGATATAGGTGCCAATACCGCCGAACCACAGGAGATCAACGGGCGCTTTAAGGATCGCTGTCATGATCTCGAATGGTGTTGCCGTGGTCTTGGCAAGACCAATCACCTTGGCAGCTTCTTTCGACAGCGTGATCGACTTCTGCGAACGGGAAAACACCCCGCCGCCTGCCGAAATCTTCGACTTGTCATAGTCCTGCCAGCTGGAGCGCGGCAGATTGAACAGTCGCTGCCGCTCTTTCAGGCTGGCTTTGACGTCGGGTTCCGGATCAATAAAGATATCGCGGTGATCGAATGCCGCCACTAATTTTGTCTGCGGCGAAAGCAACATGCCATTGCCGAAAACGTCGCCGGACATATCGCCGACGCCCACAGCCACGAATGGCACTTTCTGGATATCCGTACCGATTTCGCGGAAATGCCGCTTCACGGCCTCCCATGCACCACGGGCGGTAATGCCCATTTTTTTGTGGTCGTAACCGGCAGAACCACCCGATGCAAACGCATCATCCAGCCAGAAATCATGTGCCTGACTAATGGCATTGGCCGTATCGGAGAAGGTCGCGGTGCCCTTGTCAGCCGCAACGACAAAGTAGGGATCGTCACCATCCAGCCGCAGAATATTATCAGGTGGCACAACCGTTTCACCATGCAGATTGTCCGTGACCGACAATAGCGTTGCAATGAACGTGATGTAGGCGGAACGGCCCGCTTCAAAGATTACATTGCGGTCGCCGCCGGTCGGCAGGCGTTTCGGGTAGAAGCCGCCCTTGGCACCAACAGGCACGATAACAGCGTTCTTGACCTGCTGTGCCTTCACCAGACCCAGCACTTCCGTGCGGTAATCCTGCGCACGATCCGACCAGCGCAATCCGCCACGGGCAACAGGGCCAAAGCGCAGGTGTACGCCCTCGACCTCAGGACCATAGACAAAGATTTCGCGATAGGGCCGTGGCTCCGGCAGATCATCAAGTGCCCGCGGATCAAGTTTGAAGGCCAGTGTCACACGCTCGCTGCCATCTTCCTCAGGTGCAAAGGCGTTGGTGCGCAGGGTCGATTCGATCAGGTTGAGGAAGCGACGCAGGATGCGGTCATCATCAAGACTTGGAACACCTTGAAGCGCCTCTTCAATCGTAGCGCGGATTGTTGCCTGCTTGCGCTCGGACTGAGCCGTTGCACCCTTTTTCGGATCAAGTCTCTGTTCAAACAGACCGAACAATTGCTTGGCAATCTCAGGATAACGATTAAGCGCTATTGCGATAAAATCCTGCGAATAGGGAATACCCGCCTGTTGCAGATAGCGGCCATAGGCGCGCAGGATGATGATCTGACGTGCCGTCAATTGCCCCGTTAGCGCAAGTGCGTTGTAGCCATCATTATCGGAAGCGCCGCCCCAGATATTGCGGAACACATCTTCGAACAGATCGCCATTGTCCCTGAGGTCAATCGGCGAGCCCGATGTGCTGACCAATTCCATGTCATGCACGAAGAGCGGGCTTCCATCTGCAGCGGGAAGGGCAAAGGTCTGCTCGCTGATGACGCGAAAACCCATATTCTCAAGCAACGGCACGCGCTGGGACAGGGCGACTGCCGAGCCATAATGATAGATTTTCAGCGATGCGGCATTGGGACCGTCTGTCCGGTGGCGATAAAAATCAACGAATAGCGGATTGGTGCGCGACAGTCCGGCAATGCGGCTGGCATCAACCAGCGCCTCATCCGGCGAAAAGTTTTCACGGTAGGAATCCGGAAACGCTGCAGCAAGTGATGAAAACTCGGCAAGGCCGCTGCGGTCGCCAACTTCAGCCACCGCATCTTCCCAGGTGCGAACAATGGAACGAACGGTCTCTTCCAGAGCCTCCCGTTTGACTTTCGGAAAATCATTATCCGCATGGCCGATGATGAAATGAACGCGGGCCAGATTGCCCTCGGGGAACGCCGGGTAATAGGCAGAAACATGTCCCTCATAGACGGCCGCGAAATAGGAACCCATCTTCTCACGCACGATGGAATCATAACGCTCACGCGGAACATAAACGATGATCGAGGCAAACCGGCCAAATGGATCAATGCGCGGCAGCACGCGCACGCGCGGACGCTCGCCAAGTGCCAGAATGATTTCGGCATTGCGGGTCAATGTCTTGACGTCGATCTGGAAAAGATCATCGCGTGGATAGCTCTCGAGAACCTTGATCAGCTGTTTGCCCGAGTGATCTTCGCGGTTGAAGCCGAGACGGCTGATGACCGCTTCCGTCTTTGACCTGAGATAGGGGATTTTCAGCACGGAACGCGTATAGGCCCCTGAGGTAAACAGACCAACGAAACGCAATTCGCCGCTCACCTTGCCCTGCGCGTCATATGTCTTGACGCCGATATAATCCATATAGCCGCGGCGATGCACCAGCGACTTGGTATTTGCCTTGGTGACGATCAGCGGCTCGGGACCCGTGAGGAACGCAATGATCTGCGGCGTGGTCGTCACGCCCTGATTGCCGCGCTTGAGCACGCGGACATCCGGATCGCGCAGGATGCCGAGGCCGGTTTTACCCGACCGTTCCAGTTCACCCTGACTATTATCCCCCTGATAGTCGTACTCGCGAACGCCGAGGAAGGTAAAATTATTGTCGCGCAGCCATTCCAGAAATTCGACCGCTTCTTCGGCAGCCGCTTTCTTCATGGGCGTTTTGCCAGTCCTGTAGGTTTCGATGGCATCATCGAGACGAGCGACCATGGCAGCGCGGTCATTGACCGCCTCACGCACATGCCGAAGCAAGGTAGTCAAAGCCTCCACGAGGATTTCGCGTGCGGGAGCATCCAGAGCGGGCACATGAATCTGCATCACGGAGACGCGAGCTTCGTCTTTGCCGGGCTTATCCGGACCTGCCGCGCCAATAACCGAACCGCTTTTCTTGTCCACATCCATCACCGGATGTAGAACCAGATAGACGGAACTGACCCGCTCACTGATCTCGCCGAGAACCGAGTCGAGCAGGAAAGGCATGTTATCGTTGATGAGGGTGACAACGGTGATCGGCCTGCCATCGCGGTAAACAGCGTTTCCATCGGAAAGATCAATCAGCGGCTTGCCCGTTTTGAACTGTTTCAGGGCCGCTTCGGCAAGCTTGGCTGAAGCCGTCAAGGCACCAGCATCATAATCTGCGAGGTCTTCTGCCGGAGCGCGGGCAAACAGCAGATCCTCAAACAAACCGGGTGCTTGCTTCTTTTCTTTCGTGGCTTTTACTGTTTTTGACTTCGGAGCGGCTTTTGCGCCCGATTTTTTCGTTGAAGCCATCAGAATCTCTCCCTGAACCGGCATTTTGGCTGATCATAGCCACTGAAATTGTATTTTCGACTGCAAACTGCACGCCAGACGTAAAATTCGCATGACACTGCGCAGGTTACAATTCGACCAAATGGTCATCGAGTTCGTTGACGTTATCGGGACCTGCTGGAAAGTGTGTTTCCAGTAGTCGCCCCGCTTGCTGAATGGCCTTGAGAAAACCGGAAGCATGGTCATCTTGCGCCGCATGATCTGTCAGGATTGTGACAATGCCGTTCCATTCTTGCTGAGCAACTTTTGCATTGATACCGGCATCGGCCACAACCTCCGCATAACGCTCCGCCAGCGATACAAACAGCAGGATGCCCGTGCGCTTTTCAGTGAGGTGCACATTGCGCGTCAGAAACTGCTGGACCGCATTGAGATGCGCGCGCTGGTAGAGAATACGCTTGGGAACAAACCGCAGGCTGAGGCCGGGTATGAGCCGCAGCAGTAAAATGGCAGTCGCGAAGGCTGCAAGGATCGCCAAACCAAAGAGCGGCAATGAGATGGTAAACCAGTACCAATGGGCCGCCAGCGCTACGATGATGGCTGCAACAAGAATACCAACCGTAACGGCAAAACCGGCAACGAAGAAATAGCTGTCACTGCTGCGGGCGAGTACCGCATAGATTTCGCCGCTGGTCCGGCTCTCTGCATCGCGGATCGCTGCGGCAATACGGGCATGATCATCATCATTCATCACTGACATGCTCTCTCCTACCAGCCTCCCGATGCACCGCCGCCGCCGGAGGAACCACCTCCACCCGAAAAGCCGCCGCCTCCACCGCCACCGGAAGACCATCCGCCGCCGCCCGACGACCACCCTCCACCGGAACCACCACCAGAGCCCGATGATCGCGTGTCAATGTCCATGCCAAGCCATCTGTAGCGACCGGGGCCAATCTTCTGGCCGAAGACAGGCGCCAGGATAGCCATGCCGAATCCACCAAAGAAAATAATGACCCAGATCGAGATGAAGACGACCCCGAACCAGTCAATATTAGAGGATTCATCCTTGATATTCCGCTTTGCGCGCGCTTCAAGTTCGGCTGCATCTCCCGAAAGCACTTTCAGAATATCGTCCACGCCGCGCGCGATACCCCCGGAATAATCCCCTGAGCGAAAGCCGGGGATTATTGCATTCTCGATGATAAGTTTTGACAAAAGGTCCGTCAGCGTCCCTTCCAGTCCATAGCCCACCTCAATGCGTACCTTGCGATCATTGGGTGCCACGACGAGAAGCACGCCATTGTTTTCCTGCTTCTGACCAAGCGCCCAAGCACGGTAGAGCCGGTTGGAATAAGGCTCGATCGCCTCGCCATCAAGACTTGGCACAGTGACCACAACCACCTGATCCGACGATTTTGCCTCGAATGCCGCCAGTTTCTGGGTGATTGCATCCCGGGTCGCTGCGTCGATGACATTTGCGCCGTCCACCACCCGTCCCGTGAGCGCAGGAAGGTCCGCCGCAAAGGCATGACCCAGAAACAGCCCGAGCAGCGTTACTGTCAAAAGCAGACCATACGAAATCCTCATCAGCAAAGGATCTCGTACGGCTATATCAGCGCTTTGGCGCTTGGTGCGCATTCTGAAAGCCTAGAATTTGACTTGAGGCGTCTGCTTGACGGAATCGTCAACTGTGAATGTCTGATAAGGCTGACTGTTCGTATACCAGATCCATGTCCAGATGATCGTCGGCATGGTCCGGAGCGATGTATTATAGACGCGCACCGCTTCGATATAATCACGGCGGGCCACCGCTATGCGGTTTTCAGTGCCTTCCAGCTGTGACTGCAAGGCGAGGAAGTTCTGATTGGATTTCAGATCAGGATAGTTTTCGACCACAGCCAGAAGCCGCGACAGGGCGCCGGACAAATTGGCCTGATTGTCCTGAAATGCCTTGAAGGCATTGGGGTCTTTCAGCGTATCGGGCGTCACCTGTATAGAGGTCGCCTTGGCACGCGCTTCGACCACTGACGTCAGCACATCTTTTTCCTGAGCCGCATAACCTTTGACGGTTTCAACCAGGTTGGGGATCAGGTCTGCGCGGCGCTGATACTGGTTCAGCACTTCGCTCCATGCGGCCTTGGCCTGCTCTTCATTGGTCGGAATCGTATTGAAACCGCATGCGGACAGCAAAGGCACGAGGACGACGAGAGCCAGAACCGAAAAGACATTGCGTGGCAAAAAGCCGGTCGAAGACGTCATTTTTTGCATAAACCCTCTCCTCATTACTCATTTTCCTGACCGACGGGTCATTTTGGAACGAAGCAGTCCGAGCGTAGCCATTTTTTGCTGCAAAAGGAACTGGCAAAGCGCTATGCTGCCTTGCAACAAGGATCAAGCGGAATCGCCATGGCTGCAAATGACAAAGAGCGTCAGACTGTAACAGAATCGAAGCGGATTCTGGAGCGCATCAGCCGCGAGACCAATCCCGGCGGCAAGTCGGCGGTTGAGCGTACTGTTAACAGGACCAAGGGGCATTTTACTGCCGAAGATGCTGATGCTGCCGATCCGATCGAGATATGGGGAACGCGCATTGGCCGGGTTCTGGGATTGCTAGTGTTGATCGCCATGTTTATCTGGTTGATCAGTTCCATCACCGGCAAAAGCTGAGTCTCCGAACTCATCCCCGCTTTTCCGAACTCTTTTACGAGTATTTCAATGACCGGTTCCGTTGCTCCTTCCTCCAATGCTGTCATCGTCATTTCAAGCCATGTCGTGCGTGGTTCTGTCGGCAACCGCGCGGCGGTGTTTGCTCTTGAAACCCTTGGGCATCCCGTCTGGGCCGTCCCAACCGTTATCCTGCCCTGGCACCCGGGACATGGACCGGCCAAGCGCATTGTGCCCGAGCCGCAGCAGTTCGATGATCTGATTGCCGATCTGGAGCGTGCGCCATGGCTGGGTGAAGTGCGGGCCGTCATGACCGGTTATCTCGGTAATGCCGCGCAGGCTGCATCGGTCGCCCGCCTGATCAAGAAGATCAAAAGCCAGAACAAGGATGTGCTCTACCTCTGCGATCCCGTCATAGGTGATACAAAAGGGCTCTATGTTCCTGAAGCAACAGCCATTGGCATTCGCGATGAGCTTATGCCACTGGCTGATATTTCGACGCCAAACCGTTTTGAACTTGCCTGGCTCGCCGGGGCTGATCTGCCTGACAACAAGGCGATCATGCAGGCTGCCCTTCATGCGGGCCCGGGAACAATGCTGGTGACATCAGCCCATCCCATGCTTGCCGGCGGCACCGGCAATCTTCTGGTCACGCATTCTTTCGCCATGCTTGCCGAGCATCGCCTTGTAAACGGCCCGACCAACGGGCTTGGCGATCTGACCTCCGCACTGTTCCTTGCCCGTATGCTGGCGGGTCTTGATCACGAGCAGATATTGCAGCGAACCACCGCATCGGTCTTTGAGATCATGGCGCGCTCGGCAAAGCGCGGCGCGGATGAATTGATGCTCGAAGCGGATGCATCCAGCCTCTCCAGCCCGATGGCCATGATCCAGATGCGCCACCTCGTTCATCCAAGCAAAGGCATCCGTGCCTGACCAGCCGCAATCGTCCTGCGCGGTTTCGACACGGGGGTTTCGCTGCAATTTCGGTGACACGCCGCAAAACTGTCCTATTCTGGAATCTCGCATTTGAGCTCCGTGCAAACTGGCACAAGACCAATTGATCTTCCCTTCAATCGGGATTAATGCACCATCATGACCATGCTTCCTGAGAAACTGCTCACCGGTTATCGCAACTTCATGGCACAGCGTTATGCCAATGAAACCATGCGCTATCGTCAGTTGGCCGAACAGGGCCAGACCCCCGAAACGCTCGTTATCGCCTGTTGCGACTCGCGTGCCGCCCCGGAAATCATCTTCGACACCAGTCCCGGCGAGATTTTCGTTATCCGCAATGTGGCTAATCTTGTGCCGCCCTATGCGCCGGATGGTGAATATCACTCCACGTCGGCAGCGCTGGAATTTGCCGTACAAAGTCTGAAAGTGAAGAACATAGTTGTTCTGGGCCATGGACGCTGCGGCGGCATCAAGGCGGCACTGGATACGGAAAGCAAGCCTCTCTCCCCCGGTGATTTTATTGGCAAATGGATGAGCCTCGTTGCTCCGGCAGCCGAAGCCGTCGCCGCCAATGAACTCATGACGCCATTTGAGCGCCAGACTGCACTGGAGCGCATTTCCATTCGCTATTCCCTCCGGAACCTGCGCAGCTTCCCCTGTGTCGATATTCTGGAAAAGAAGGGTCGCATTACCCTACACGGCGCATGGTTCGATATTTCCACCGGGGAGCTTTGGGTTATGAACCCTGAAACCGGGGATTTCTTGAGACCTGATCCGGAATCGGTCGACCTGCAACCGGGCCAATAGTCTATGCAGAAACTGGCTATCGCTCTCGCGCTGCTTCTCAGCTTTGCGGTGCCTTCGCTCGCCGAAGACAACCCTAAAGTTCTTGTCGAGCGCTGGTACAAGGCACTCGATACAGCAAACAGGCCTGAATTTGCCGACCTTCTCACCGATGACGCGACAATCGTGCTTGAAGATCAGGAGATTGAGCAGACCAAGCGCGAATTCCTCGGCTCCCTCGACGAATGGGAACACGCTGTAAAAGGCACGACGATCAAGCACAGACTTGGCGGAATGGAAAATGGCAAACTGACGATGTTCGTTTGTTACGAGTTTCCTGACAACACCACCTATTCCCGCGAAATATTCAGTTTTCGCAACGGCAAGATCAGCGCCAGCGCACAGGGAGCCATTGGCGAGACCTGCGAAGGATTTTAAACAAAAGGCCGATGCTGAGCACCGGCCTTTGAATTCACTACAATTGTGGAAAAGCCTTACTTGCCGCCGTCGATCTGTGCGCCGATGATTGCAATGGCCTGCTGATAAACAGTGGCCGAATTCCATCCCTGAATTGCCGCGAAGCTGGGCTCCCCAGGCTGATATCCAGCACCACGCTGCCAGCCATGACCAACAAGGAAATTTGCCGTGGAAGCCAAGGCATCAGCCTTGGAACGAACCATGTCGATATGGCCGCTGCCATCACCATCGACACCATATTTCAAAACATTGGCGGGCATGAACTGGGTCTGGCCAATTTCACCATGCAACGCGCCGCGCGCATCGGGGGCCAGATCACCGTGATCGACAAGCTTCAATGCCGCATAGAGCTGCTCACGAAAATATTCGCTGCGGCGGCAATCATAAGCCAGCGTCGCTACTGCGGATAGTGTGTGCTGGCTGCCAAGGACAGCACCAAAACCCGTCTCCATGCCCCAGATCGCAATGATCGGGCCAGCAGGCACGCCATAGCGCTTCTCAATGCTGGCAAAGAGAGCCGCATTCTGGGTTTTCAGTGCCTTGCCACGCGATACGATCGTCTGCGCACCACGCACCTGCATGAACTTGTCGAGCGCGTATTTGAAGCTCTTCTGATTGCGGTCCAGCGCTATTGTCTTGGTTGAATAGGTCAGGTTGTTGAGAGCACCCAGCCCCCTGCCGCCGATACCCTGCGACTTGGCTTCCTGTTTGAACTGTTCAACCCAAGCCGGAAATCCAGCAGAATTGTTGCCACACTGAGGTGCTGCCTGAGCTGCTCCTGCCATCACGAGAAGCGCGGTCGCTACACCAGCAAAAAATCTGCCTTTGGCAACAAATGCCATGGAAATCTCCTTAAAAGTTTAATCGTCCCTGATGCTATCTGCCATTTTTCTGGCACTCTGTCATCTGGCAGAATGGAGCAATACTTGGCAAAACTGGGCTCGTTCTCTTCATTTTCGATGAATATTGCCCTTTCGCGTACTCATTCGACGATTCTCGTCAACGCTGTGCAGACACACAGGATGCAATCCTGAGTTGCTCCGTTCCCGCGTTTGATTCGGCGCGGTTAGACCTATTGATGAGAAGCCATTTGCATTTTCGCTGGTAAGCTAAGTCAAATTTTGGAAATTAGATTATATTTCTGTATATACAATAATTATTGACTGCAGTGGCTTTCATGCGTAAGTTCGAATGGAATAATGAAAAGGCTAAGCGTAATCTGCGCAAACATGGCGTGGCCTTTGAGGATGTTCGCTATTTTGAGTTTGAGACCGCTATGGAGTGGCTGGCAGACCAAAACATCTATGGTGAAGAGCGTATCGTCGCCATTGGCATGCTTGGAGGTAAATTTTACGCACTTATCTACACAATGAGAGGAACATCCATTCGCGTTATCTCACTGCGTAGAGCATCTCAGAAGGAAGCGAATGAATATGCCAAATCAGAAACGTGACATGTCCGGCACCGAGATTGTTTTCAATCAGGAAACAGGATTGGTAACGATGACTGTGGCGCATAGAGCGTACAAGCAAAAGACCCGCGAGGAAGCCATCGCCGCCGCGAAGGCTTATGCCGAGTCTCTTAGCGTCGAAGAAGATGCAGCGCTTACCAAAGCGGCTTTGGACGATCCAGACACTGTCCTCATCACGGAGTTGAGCAGGCGCAAGCCCGGTCGACCACTTGCGGATAGTACAAAAACCCCGGTCTCCATTCGCCTCAGCCCGGATGTGGTTGATTATTTCCGTTCGAGCGGCCCCGGTTGGCAGAGCCGTATTGATGATGTCCTGCGCAAAGCAGCAGGGTTGAAAAAGCGCGCGTAACTGCGTCCACCTTGACTCATCACCATATTTCCTGTTTAAGCCGCCCATCAATCCGCGACGAGTTCCAAACTCCGAGCAGCCGACCGGGACCCCGCAAGGGTTCGACGATCCCGGAGGTCAACACCCGACAGCGCGATGCGCCCTCGGGTGCATTTTTGCTTTGAGCCCCGTTTGGGTATGGGCTTTGGCGCGGAGGATGCTTACCTTTCAGGGAAACAGTTCCCCGGAAGATAGAGGAAAACGGATGTTTGAGAGCTTACAGGAACGACTAGGTTCGATTTTGAATGGCCTGACCGGCCGTGGCGCGTTGTCGGATGCCGACGTCGCGGCGGCTTTGCGCGAAGTGCGCCGGGCACTCATCGAAGCTGACGTTGCCCTTGATGTGGTTCGCTCGTTCACCGACAAGGTGCGTGCCAAGGCTGTCGGCGCGGAAGTTCTCAAAAGCATCAAGCCCGGCCAGATGGTCGTCAAGATCGTTCACGATGAACTGGTCGACATGCTCGGCGCCGAAGGCGTCACCATTGATCTGAATGCCCCGGCTCCCGTTGTCATCATGATGGTTGGCTTGCAGGGTTCGGGTAAGACCACCACTACGGGCAAGATCGGCAAGCGCCTGACCGAACGGTCGAAGAAGAAAGTGCTGATGGCGTCGCTTGATACGCGCCGTCCAGCCGCACAGGAACAATTGCGCCAGCTTGGTGTACAGACCGGCGTCGATACGCTGCCAATCATTGCCGGTCAGACACCCGTCGAGATCGCCGCACGCGCCGTACAGGCTGCCAAGCTCGGCGGCCACGATGTTGTCATTCTTGATACCGCTGGCCGTACGCATATTGATGAGCCCTTGATGGTCGAAATGGCCGACATCAAGAAAAAGGCCAACCCGCACGAAATCCTTCTCGTTGCCGATGCTCTGACCGGTCAGGACGCCGTCAATCTTGCGCGCTCCTTCGATGAGCGCGTCGGCATAACAGGTCTTGTCCTGACACGTATGGACGGCGATGGTCGCGGCGGTGCCGCCCTTTCGATGCGCGCTGTTACCGGCAAGCCGATCAAGCTGATCGCCACCGGCGAAAAGATGGATGCGCTGGAGGAGTTCTACCCACGGCGTATCGCTGACCGCATTCTCGGCATGGGCGATATTGTTTCGCTCGTTGAAAAAGCTGCCGAAAACATTGACGCGGAAAAAGCCGCGGCGATGGCCAAGAAAATGCAATCAGGCAAGTTCGATCTCAACGATCTGGCTGACCAGATCGGCCAGATGCAGAAGCTAGGCGGCATGGGCGGTATCATGGGCATGATGCCCGGCATGGGCAAGATGAAGGACCAGATGGCTGCAGCCGGTCTTGATGATTCCATCTTCAAGCGCCAGCTCGCCATCATCTCTTCCATGACAACTGCCGAGCGCACCAATCCTGATGTGCTGAAACATTCGCGCAAGCAGCGCATTGCCAAGGGCTCTGGCACCAATGCCGCCGACATTAACAAGCTTCTCAAAATGCACCGTCAGATGGCGGATATGATGAAGGCGATGGGCGGCAAGGGCAAAGGCGGCATCATGAAACAGATGATGGGCGGCATCGGCGCCAAGATGGGCCTTGGTGGTATGGGCGGACTGGGTGGTATGCCTGACCTGTCCAAGATGGACCCGAAACAGCTTGAAGCCCTGCAGAAGCAGGCGGAAGCCGCAGGCTTCGGCAAGGGCGGTGGTTTGCCCGGTCTTCCGGGTGGTCTCGGTGGTGGTATGGGCGGCGGCCTCCCCCGCTTGCCCGGCCTTGGTGGCGGGCTTCCCGGCCTGCCGAAGAAGAAGGGATAATCATGACGTCTTCCTCCCTGCCAAAAGAATTGCTCGAACTGCGCGCTTCCATCGACAATATCGATGCGGCGCTGATCCACATGCTGGCGGAGCGTTTCCGCTGCACGAAAGCCGTGGGTGTGCTCAAGGCCAGGAATGGCCTCGCCGCTGCCGATCCCGCGCGTGAAAAACTACAGGTTGAACGTCTGCGCTCGCTCGCCCAGTCGGCTGACCTCGACCCCGATTTTGCCGAGAAGTTTCTGAACTTCATCGTCAAGGAAGTGATCAGACATCACGAAACAACTGCGGCCAAAGAAAACGCCGCGAACTAACAACAGGAGAATACCCCATGTCACTGAAAATCCGCCTGGCACGTGCCGGCTCCAAGAAGCGCCCTTACTACCACGTCGTTATCGCTGACGTTCGTGCACCGCGTGATGGCCGTTTCATCGAAACCGTTGGCGCATGGAACCCAATGCTTCCCAAGGACGGCGACCGCGTAAAGCTCGATGCTGACCGCATCCAGTATTGGATCGGCCATGGCGCACAGCCTACAGACCGCGTTCTGCGCTTCCTCGATCAGGCTGGCATTGCCAAGCGCGACACACGCAACAATCCTGAAAAGGCTCTTCCGGGCAAGAAGGCTCAGGAACGCGTTGCTATGGCCAAGCAGGCTGAAGAAGATGCAAAGGCAAAAATTATTGCTGAAGCAGAAGCTGCAAAGGCTGCTGAAGAAGCTGCCAAGGCCGCTGCTGCTGAAGCTGCTGCCGCTCCTGCAGAAGAAGCACCATCTGAAGAAGCTGCCAGCTAATAAGCGGCTTCATCCATTGACTGCAAAACGGGTGGCTCTGCCGCCCGTTCTTGTTTTCAGGCGGCAGTAAGCCCGTCCCATGCGGCCATTGCCGCATCGGCGGTTCGCATCAAGCCATCGAGCGTTGCACCGTCGCGCGCTGTGATCGACATGCCATGCTGCACCGTCGCATAGAATTCTGCGATGTTCTGACAATCGGTGGCAGCATTAAGCTCCCCATCCGCTACGCCCTGCTCCAGCCGCGTCTTCAGTTTGGTGACATTCTCCCGGCGGTTATTCCGGAGCAGTTCCCCGATGGGATCATCTTCGCTTAAACCATGCAAAGCCCCAAGCACAATGAGACAACCCTGCGGTTGATCAGGCCGGGTATAGGAAATGGCGGTTTCCTTCAGGAAATTATGAAATCCCTCCCGCGCCGTTTTGGCTTCGGGCAGAGCATTCCATATGTCGTGGCCCACCCGGCTGCGATAGACTGAAACGGCTTCTTTGAAGAGTTCGGCCTTGCTGCCAAAACAGGCGTAAAGGCTGGGAGAATTGATCCCCATCGCCTCGGTGAGCATTGCCATCGAGGCGCCTTCATAACCCTTGGCCCAGAAGAGTTCCATGGCACGGATAAGAGCTGCATCCCTGTCAAATGCGCGTGGGCGGCCTTTTGGCGACATGACAAACTCCTTTTTGTAACAATCAATACATAAATCACTTGACGTTGCGGCGCAAGGGTGGCATGCCTTTATGTATCAATCGTTACATAAAAGGAAAACGGATGTCTCGTCTCTCCAATAAAGTTGCCTTTGTCACCGGCGGTAGTCGCGGTATCGGAGCAGCCATTGCCCTCAAACTCGCGGAAGATGGTGCAAATATTGCCATTACCTACACCAGCGCCCCGGCCAAGGCGGATGACACAGTCAAGGCCATCGAGAAGCTCGGCCGTCGCGCCATCGCCATCAAGGCCGATAATCTCGATGCAAAAGCAGTGGAAAGCGCGGTCAATGAAGCCCACGCCAAACTTGGCCGACTGGATATTCTTGTGAACAGCGCCGGGGTCTATTCAATGGATACGGTCGATGTGCTGGATCTGGAAGAATTCGACCGGGTGATGTCGATCCATGTTCGTGCAAGCTTCGTTGCCGCAAAGGCCGCCGTAGCACACATGCCCGTGGGTGGGCGGATTATCAGCATCGGCAGCAATCTGGCGGAAATCGTGCCGTTTCCCGGCCTTCTCGCCTATTCAACCAGCAAGGCCGCGCTGATCGGCCTGACCAAAGCGCTGGCGCGCGATCTTGGCCCGAGGGAAATCACCGCCAATATTGTTCATCCGGGCTCAACTGATACGGATATGAATCCCGCCAATGGTGATCACGCTGAAGGCCAGCGCGCCCGCATGGCCATTCCACGTTTTGGGCAGGCGAAGGACATTGCCGGTCTTGTCGCTTTTCTCGCCGGTGAAGAAGGCCGTTTCATCAACGGCGCTTCGCTGACCATTGATGGCGGTGCCAACGCCTGATCGATTGGAACTCACCCGGATGATATCATCGTCCGGGTTCTCTCTTACTGTTCGCCCTTGCGTACCAGACGGCCTTCCTCAGCCTTATGGAAATATTGTGAGCAGACCAGCCAGCCCTTCAGCGGCCGCAGCAGGATAAGGCTGCCGAACAGGGTCAGCGGCAGCGTTGTGAACAGATGCACCCAGATGGAAACTTCATAAGTTGTCTGCAACCACAGGGCGAACAACATGGCTGGAACCGCAACGATGGTCATGGCGAAGAAAGCTGGGCCATCCGCTGGGTCGGCAAATGAATAATCGAGCCCGCAAACTTCGCAGGACGGTGCCAGCTTGAGGAAACCATGGAACAGCCGTCCTTGCTGACATTGCGGACAGCGCCCGAGGATGCCAGTTTTCATTGGATTGTCTGTTGCGTGGTAGTGGCCTGTCTGTGACATGGCTATTGCCTTTCCAAGATGGATTTATTGTATGGATAATTTATATTATTAGCATACAATAAACATACTATCTGATGGAAATATAAGGATTGTATGCATTTATGCAAGCATGACCGTTTGTCACATGGCATATTTGTCCTTGTTAGCGCGAGAAAGTCTGGGTAATTGTATGGTATATAACCATACAAAGAGCCCGACATGACCGTTTGGAAGCCCCGTATTGCCACCAGTTCCCGCTACAAGCACCAAGGGATTGTCGATGCGCTGGTCGCCGACATCAGCTCGGGCGTTTTGAAACCGGGTGATGCCCTTCCACCCCAGCGCGAGATTGCAAGACAGCTCGGAATCGATCTGACCACCGTCACGCGGGCGATGACCGAAGCGCATCGCCTTGATCTCATCGAAGCGAAAGTCGGTTCGGGCACCACCATCAAAGGTTCGTTGACGCAACCGGCACTTGGGATGGCCTCCCTGCTGACGGATCTGGACCTGACCATGATCATCCCGCCGCAGCCGCCGGAAGCCGACCTCCACAATCACCTGATCGACGGGGTAAGCCACGTCCTCAACGGCGCATCGAGCCACTTCCTCAGCTATCAGGAAAGCACCGGTACAGAGGCTGCACGCGCCGCCGGGACAAAATGGCTGGCACCGCGTTTCGGTGAAGCGCCCTCGGCGGACCGGCTACTCGTGGCCGGTGGTGCCCAAAGCGCACTCTTTGCCATTTGCAGCCTTGTTGCTGCCCGCGGCTCGATTTGCGCGGGAACACTGACCTATCCGGGGCTGAAATCCGTCTGTTCGGCGCTTGATATTCCCATTCATCCGCTCGCCATGGACCGGAACGGTATTATTCCAGACGTGTTTGAGAGCTGCTGCAAAACGTTAAGACCAAAAGCCCTCTATCTTTGCCCATCCATCGACAACCCAACCACAGTGACGATGCCTGCGTCGCGCCGCCAAATCATCGTCAGTATCGCTCAACGCCACAATGTCATGATTATCGAGGATGATCCTTATGCGGAACTTCTCGACACACCCCTGCCCGCCATTGCTTCAATAGCCCCCGATATCACCTGGCACATTGCCACGCTCTCCAAATGTGCAACGCCTGCGCTGCGTGTTGCCTATGTGGTTTGTCCCTCATCACTGGATGTACTGAAGCTTGCATCAAGCCTTCGCGCCAGTAACCCGACCGCATCGCCATTGCTGATGGCTGTTGCCACAGCCTGGATCAATGACGGCAGCCTCTATGGGATTGCTCATGCCATCCGCGAGGAAAGTCAGGCCAGACAGATCATCGCCAGAAAAGTGCTGAAGAATTGGCATTTTTCCGCGCATCCGGCAGGTCATCATCTATGGCTTGATGTGCCTGTTCAGTGGAGTGCCGCGGAATTCTCCGCGCTTGCCCGCCGTTCCGGCATTGGCATTGTCCCGGCGTCGGCTTTCAGCATCGCCCCTGCAACCCCCGAAGCTATCAGGTTGTCACTTGGCGCTGCGCCGGACAGAGGCAGGCTGGAACAGGCGCTCGTTCTGCTTGACCGGCTGCTGCACGAACCGCGCTTTGCCACGGGAATTATTGTCTAGAGGAAACTGCCCTGCGCCGTGATCGGATGAAACACCGGCTTCTCCGATGCCTGCGCGGTAATCCGATGTTCCAGATCGAGCAGAAAACGTTTGCGCGGTTGCCCGCCGCCATAACCGGTCAATGACCCATCCGCGCCAATGATACGATGGCAGGGAACAACAATGGCGATGCGGTTCTGGCCATTTGCACCACCGACTGCGCGGCTTGAGTTCGGTTTACCCAACGCTCTGGCCATCCCGCCATAGGTGCGCGTTTCGCCGTAGGGGATGTCAACAAGCATCGACCAGATGGTGCGTTGAAATGGCGTGGCTGGCAGAAACAGCGGCGTTTCAAACCGCGTCAGATCACCGGCAAAATAGGCAGTGATCTCTTCATCAATCTGGTCGAGATATGAATGATCCCCCGGCACGATGGTATAGCCATAGCGCTGCTCAAGTTCTGTCAATTCTGCTGGCAGGGCTGGCCGATCGGAGAATTCAAGCAGCGAGAGCCCTTCATCACCAGCCATGGCGATCATGGGGCCAATCGGTGTCTGAATATGTCTGTAGCGCAAGGTCTTTGTCATGGTCTTCTCCCGACTCATGCGCGCGATTCTATCTCTCTGGAATCGGTCTGCCACCCGATTCTTGTCAGGCCTCGTTTCCGGCAATACTCACCCTCGCCCCCGCCCGGCTGAGCGACTGAAGAACATCGTCAGGCGGCGGTGAATCAGTCACCAGTTCATCAAAACCGGCAAAATCGCAGACCTGAACAAGTCCCTGCCGTCCGAACTTCGAAGCATCCGATACCACCACCGAACGCTCGCCGCGTGACAGAACCATGCGCGCGAACTCCGCTTCCTCAAGATTGTAATCCATCAACCCATGTGTGGCATCGATGGCGCCGATGGAAATGATGGAATGGGCGACATTGAACCGACTGATAAAATCGATGGCCAGGGCGCCGAAGGCAGCGCCATTGTCGCTGCGCAATTCACCTCCGGCCATGAACACCTTGTTGCCGTTCACCGTCGCCAAAGTACGGGCAATATCGGATGAATTGGTGACAACCGTCAGATTGCGATACTGCAACAATTCCCGAGCAAGAAAGCTGGTGGTCGTGCCCGTATCCAGCATGATCGAGTCACCATTGCTGATTGTACCTGCGACATGCCGGGCGATTGCCCGCTTGGCACCGGCATTCTCGCGCATGCGTCGTTCAAACGGCGCTTCGCCGAGATGCTGCGGCAAACCAACGGCACCATGGGTGCGCACGATAACCCCTTCATCAGTCAAAGGTTTTACATCGCGCCGTATCGTCTCAAGTGAAACGCCGAGCCTGTTCGCCAGATCCGAGATCGAGATTGTGCCCTCATCCTGCAGCACTTTCGTAATCTCGCCACGCCGTTTGGAACCCATCATACACCTCATCAATCGTGCATATCTGCGCACATGCAAACATTAATACCACAAAAAATTTATAAAACAGTCATAAAAACCACAAAAACTCACAAAGGCGGATTGACAACGGAGGTCATGCAGATGAGATTTGCCATATAGGGCACCCAAGGCGGGTGCTCGTTTTCTGGATTGCCCGATGACGCAGACCCAGACCAGCGAAGCCCGAATTGCTGCCTTGCCCCTGTGGCATGGCAATATCAGCGTGACGCTGCTCAAGGGCGGGATCAGCAATGAGAGCTATGTCGTCGAAGATCAGCACCGCAAATATGTGGTGCGGTTTGGCAAGGATTATCCCTTCCACCACGTCTTTCGCGACCGCGAGGCCATGACGGCGAAGGCCGCGCATAGCGCGGGATTTGCACCCGAATTGTTTTACGCCGATGGCGGCATAATGGTATCGGCATTTCTGGGCGCAAAAACCTACGCTGCACAGGATGTGCGCGACAACATCGCCGGTATTGCCACTTTGATCCGGCAATTTCACACAGCAATGCCGGATCACATCACCGGTCCCGGTTTCATGTTCTGGGTGTTTCACGTCATCCGTGACTATGCCCGCACGCTCAAGGCGGGCAAAAGCCGCATGTGTGACCAACTGGACGGTTATCTCGCCATTGCGGCCGAGATGGAGGCTGTGCAAAAGCCACTGCCGATCATCTTCGGCCACAACGATCTTCTGCCCGCCAATATTCTCGATGATGGCGAACGCCTGTGGCTGATCGACTTTGAATATGCCGGTTTTTCCACCGCCATGTTCGATCTGGCCGGTATCGCGTCCAACTCCGGTCTGACGGAAGAAGAATCGGAAGCCTTGCTGGCAGCCTATTTCCAGGCCTCTCCCGACTACGGGCTGAAGCGCGCCCATGCGGCGATGCAATGCGCTTCGCTACTGCGCGAAGCCATGTGGGGCATGGTGTCAGAGCTTTATCTCAATGCACCCGGCGTCGATTACGTCGCCTACACCCATGAAAATCTGGAGCGTCTGGAACAAGCGCTGGACCGGTTTCGAACCACATACGGAAGCAAATCATGACTCTGCCCAGTCACGCCCAGATCGTCGTTATCGGCGGTGGTATCATCGGCTGTTCGACGGCCTATCATCTTGCAAAAGACCACAAGGCGGATGTCATTCTGCTTGAGCAGGGACAATTGACATCGGGCTCCACCTGGCACGCGGCGGGCCTTGTTGGCCAGTTGCGCTCCTCCGCATCCATCACCCGGGTCCTGAAATATTCGGTTGATCTTTACAAACGTCTTGATGAGGAAACCGGTCTGGCGACGGGCTGGAAAATGACCGGTTGCCTGCGGCTTGCCACCAATCAGGACCGCTGGACCGAGTTTCGCCGTCTGGCGACTACAGCGGGTAGTTTTGGCATGGAGATGCACCTTCTTTCGCCGCAGGAGGTCAAGGCCATGTGGCCGTTGATGCGGGTCGATGATCTGGTCGGCGCAAGCTGGCTGCCGACCGACGGACAGGCAAGCCCTTCTGATATCACGCAATCGCTGGCACGTGGCGCGCGTATGAACGGCGCGAAACTCATCGAAAATATCCGTGTCACCGGGTTCGAGATGGATGGCGAGCGTATCATCAAGGTCAAGACTGATCAGGGTGACATCGCCTGTGAAAAAGTGGTCAATTGTGCGGGCCAGTGGGCACGGCAAGTCGGCGCGATGGCGGGTATCAATGTGCCACTGCAACCTGTAAAACACCAATATATCATCACGGAAAAGATCGACGGCCTGTCATCAGACGCACCGACCATCCGCGATCCTGACAGGCGCACCTATTTCAAGGAAGAGGTTGGCGGTCTGGTCATGGGCGGGTACGAACCCAATCCGCAGGGATGGGTGACTGGCAATGTGCCTGAAGATTGGCAATTCCGCTTGTTCGATGATGATTTCGACCATTTCGAACAGCATATGATGCAGGCAATGGAGCGCATTCCCGCGCTTGAGACCGTCGGCGTCAAGCAGATGATCAACGGCCCGGAGAGCTTTACCCCGGATGGTAATTTCATTCTCGGTCGCGCGCCTGAGTGCTCCAACATGTTTGTTGGCGCAGGGTTCAATGCCTTTGGTATTGCCTCCGGCGGCGGCGCGGGTTGGGTGCTGGCCCAATGGGTTGTCGATGGCGAAGCACCGCTTGATCTGTGGACTGTCGATATCAGGCGCTTTTCCAATCTCCATCGTGACCGTGACTGGGTGCTTGACCGCACATTGGAAGCCTATGGCAAACACTACACGATTGGCTTTCCGCACGAGGAATACACATCCGGGCGTCCAGCCATTGTCTCACCGCTCTATGATCGCCTGAAGAAACACGGCGCGGTCTTTGGATCGAAACTCGGCTGGGAACGCCCCAACTGGTTTGCACCCGATGGTACGGAGCCTGTCGATATTTATTCCATGGGTCGTCAGAACTGGTTCGATCAGGTTGGCAAAGAACATGCACTGGTGCGGGAAAAGGCCGGCATTTTCGACCAGTCCTCCTTCGCCAAATATGAACTGACAGGCAAGGACGCGCAAAAGGCGCTTGATTACATCTGCGCCAATGATGTTGCAAAGCCCGTCGGGCGGTTGACCTATACGCAGCTTCTCAACACCCGCGGCGGCATTGAATGCGATCTCACCGTTGCGCGACTTGCCGAAGACAAGTTCTACATCGTCACCGGCACGGGCTTCCGCACCCATGACTTTGCCTGGATCAAGGAACATATCGATGAGGGGCTGGATGCACGCCTCGTTGATATCACCGAGCATTTCGGCACGCTTTCGCTCATGGGTCCAAAGGCGCGTGATGTCCTGTCGCGCGTCACGGATACCGATGTCAGCAACAGTGCCTTTCCTTTCGGCCATGTCAGAGAGATCAAGATAGCTGGAGCGACAGTTCGCGCCCTGCGCGTGACCTATGTCGGCGAGCTTGGCTGGGAACTGCATATTCCGATTGCCGCCACTGGCACGGTCTTCGATGCCCTGATGCAGGCAGGCGAAGAATTCGGTATTGCACCGGTTGGATATCGGGCGCTGGAATCGCTGCGGTTGGAAAAAGGCTACCGCGCCTGGGGTTCTGATATCACGCCCAATGACTCGCCCTTTGAGGCCGGGCTCGGCTGGGCAGTCAAGTTACGCAAGGACACAGAATTTCTCGGACGCAAGGCCAGCCAGACTATTCAGGCTGCACCTCTCAAGAAACGCCTTGTCGGTTTCACTGTTGCCAATGAGGATGTCGTGCTTCTGGGACGCGAGACGATCCTGCGCAATGGCGAGACGGTTGGGTACCTTACCAGTGGCGGTTTTGGCTACACAATCGGCAAGCCCATTGGCTTCGGTTATGTCCGTCATATGGACGGTGTAAGCGACAGCTTTTTGACCGAAGGAACATATGAACTGATCGTCGCCAATGAACGCTTCCCCGCCAAGATTCACCTTGAGCCGCTCTACGATCCGCTAAACGCAAAAGTGAAGGCGTGAGGCGGCAAACGCGCTTCTGATTGAGCCTATAAAAACGCCAGCAATTCGGCAGCCTGCGGCATAATTTCCCGGGGGTTGACTTTCCCCGTGGAGGGGACCAAATGGCAGCACGCGACCGGGAAATTTCGGCCGCGTATCACCAAACCGGAGTCTATCTCTTATGCCCAACGACGACAGTCATAGTCGATTGTTTGCGCCGTCATCGGCGATCGTGGCCTGATTCTAAGAGATCAGCTCGCCCCGATCAGCCGTGACGGCGGATCGACAGAAAGGCGAGCTAAAATGAACGACCTTCGCTTGAATAAGGATGCAGTCAATGCCGAATTGGCACAGGCATCCAATATAGCAGAGCAGCTTGCCGCCATGCAGGCCGCTGATGCTGTTGAACTGCTCAACGAACTCGATGTCGAGGATGCTGTCGGCATTCTCGCTGAAATGCCGAGAGATCACGCGGTTTTGATCCTCGATCAGCCGGAACTGCACTCGTCTGCCGAGATTATTGCCGAGCTTCCAGCACCCATTGCGCGTGAGCTGCTTGACGCCATGTCGGCCGACCGCGTTACTGATATTTTCCAGCAGTTCGATGACGAAACCCGTATCCGCCTTGCCTCCAGCCTCGGGCAGGAAACCAAGGCTGCGCTGCGCAAACTGCTGCACTATCCGCCCCATACGGCAGGCAGTCTGATGACCACCGAATTTGTCAGCGTACCCGGCGACTGGAACGTGGCGGCAACACTGCAGCATATTCGCGAAGTCGAACGGTCCCGCGAAACGATCTATGCAATCTATGTAACTGACGCAAAGACCAAAGGTCTGTTGCGGGCTGTTGCATTGCGCCGCCTGATCACCAGCGAGCCTGATGATTCCATTATGAGCGTTGGCCGCGACGTTGCCCCGGTAACGGTTGGCCCGCTGACCGATCAGGAGGATGTTGCCCGGCTCTTCCGCAAGCACGATCTGCTCGCCGTTCCCGTGGTCAATGACGACAATCACATCATCGGTATCGTTACCGTCGATGATGTGATCGACGCCATGACACAGGAAATGACCGAAGACACCTTGAAGTTCGGTGGTATGGAGGCGCTGAACAAGCCCTATATGCAGATCAGCTTCGTGCAGATGCTGCGCAAGCGCGCTGGTTGGCTCGGCGTGCTGTTTCTCAGCGAGATGCTGACCGCCAGCGCCATGCAGTATTTCGAAGGCGAACTGGAAAAGGCCGTTGTGCTGACCCTGTTCATCCCGCTGATCATGAGTTCCGGCGGCAATTCCGGTTCGCAGGCCACATCGCTACTGATCCGCGCATTGGCGCTACAGGAACTGCGTCTGAAGGACTGGTGGCGGGTTGCCTTGCGCGAACTGCCCACAGGCATGGTGCTCGGCTCTTTCCTCGGCGTCATCGGCGTTATCCGCATCACCACGTGGCAGATGGTCGGCCTTTATAATTACGGCCCGCACTGGATGCTGATTGCCGCAACCGTCGGCGCAGCCCTGATCGGTATCGTGACCTTCGGCTCACTTGTCGGGTCCATGCTGCCCTTTATCCTGCAAAAGATCGGCTTCGATCCTGCCAGCGCATCGGCACCTTTTGTGGCCACGCTGGTCGATGTAACAGGGCTGGTGATCTATTTCTCGATTGCCCTCGTCTTCCTATCGGGCACTCTTCTCTGACGAAAAGCGCGGCATCTCCCCGGATTTGCCGCGCTTGATACCGTCCGAGAGCCGTCACGCCTGCATAGCTGTAATGCAGGCAAGGGCCAGCCAAAAGCGTATCCCCCCTTTCGCATTTGCGAAAAAACATGTATGGAGCGCGCAAATGCAAAGCGGCGCCAGCATGTGAGCGTCCACAATCCTCCAAAAGAGAAACTCATGAAACTGCGCAACATCGCGATCATCGCACACGTCGACCATGGCAAAACCACGCTTGTCGACGAACTTCTGAAACAGTCCGGCAGTTTCCGTGACAACCAGCGCGTTGCCGAACGCATGATGGATTCGAACGACATCGAAAAGGAACGCGGGATCACGATTCTTGCCAAGGCCACTTCGGTCGTCTGGAAGGATGCACGCATCAACATCGTCGATACGCCAGGCCACGCCGATTTCGGCGGTGAAGTCGAGCGTATCCTGAGCATGGTGGACGGCGCGATCGTTCTCGTCGACGCTGCCGAAGGCCCGATGCCACAGACCAAATTCGTTGTCGGCAAGGCCCTCAAGGTTGGCCTGCGCCCCATCGTTGCGATCAACAAGATCGACCGTCCTGATGCGCGCCATGAAGAAGTCGTCAACGAAGTCTTCGACCTTTTTGCCGCTCTCGACGCAACAGACGAACAGCTCGACTTCCCGATCCTTTACGGTTCAGGCCGCAATGGCTGGATGGCACGCAACCCGGAAGGTCCGCAGGATCAGGGCCTGTCCGCCCTGTTCGACATGGTGCTTGACCATGTGCCTGCCCCGACCGTCGGCGAAGGCGCATTCAAGATGATCGGCACGATCCTTGAAGCCGATCCGTTCCTCGGCCGTATCATCACCGGCCGCATCCATTCCGGTACCGTCAAGTCCAACCAGCAGGTCAAGGTTCTGCACGGCGACGGCACGCAGCTTGAAACCGGCCGTATCTCAAAAATCCTCGCATTCCGTGGTATTGAGCGCCAGCCAATCGAAGAAGCCCATGCGGGCGACATCATTGCCATCGCCGGTCTGCAGAAGGGCACTGTTGCCGACACATTCTGCGCCACCGAGGTTTCCGAGCCTCTGCATGCGCAGCCAATCGATCCGCCAACAGTCACCATGTCGTTCATCGTCAATGATTCGCCATTGGCCGGAACGGAAGGCGACAAGGTTACCAGCCGCGTTATTCGCGACCGCCTGTTCAAGGAAGCCGAAGGCAACGTAGCGCTGAAGGTTGAAGAGTCAGGCGACAAGGATTCGTTCTTCGTCTCCGGCCGCGGCGAATTGCAGCTTGCCGTTCTCATCGAGAACATGCGCCGTGAAGGTTTCGAGCTTGGTGTTTCGCGTCCCCGCGTTGTTATGACGAAGGACGAAAATGGCGACCTGCTTGAGCCAATCGAAGAAGTGCTGATCGACGTTGACGAGGAATATTCAGGCACCGTTGTGCAGAAGATGTCCGAGCGCAAGGCTGAAATGGTCGAGCTTCGCCCATCCGGCGGCAATCGCGTTCGCATGGTTTTCTACGCACCGACGCGTGGCCTCATCGGCTATCAGTCGGAGCTTCTGACCGATACACGCGGCACTGCCATCATGAACCGCCTGTTCCGCGCTTACGAACCTTTCAAGGGCGAAATCGCAGGGCGTAACAATGGCGTTCTGATCTCCAACGATCAGGGCGAGTCTGTTGCCTTCGCCATGTGGAACTTGGAAGATCGCGGCCCGATGGTTATCGAAGCTGGCGTCAAGGTCTATGCCGGCATGATCATCGGCATCCATTCCCGTGACAACGATCTGGAAGTCAACGTGCTCAAGGGCAAGAAGCTGACCAACATTCGCGCCGCAGGCAAGGATGAAGCCGTCAAGCTGACACCGCCGATCCGCATGACGCTGGAACGCGCCCTGTCGTGGATTCAGGATGACGAACTGGTTGAAGTCACGCCGAAATCCATTCGTCTGCGCAAGCTGTACCTTGATCCGAACGAGCGCAAGCGTTTCGAAAAGAGCAACAAGGCTGCTGGCGCCGCATAAGCCAATCCACATTCAATGATCAGAAGAGCGGCGATTTTCGCCGCTTTTCTTTTTGGTGCAATACACAAAAAATCGTTCTGAATCCCAGTTGCGAAATCCCGACGCGCGGGTCTATGGTTAAGAAACCATGAACACCCATGTGACCGAGATCAGACGAGCTGAACTGGCCGATGCGGGCGAAATCTCCGCTGTGCATCTGGCTGCCTGGCAAGGTGCCTATAGGGGCATCATTCCGCACCGTTCGCTCAACACCATGCTGCACCGTCGCGGCGCCGACTGGTGGGCGAGAGCCATTCGCCGCTCCACTCAGATTCTCGTCGCCGATATTGGCGGCGTGGTTGCGGGCTATGCCACGCTAGGACCAAACAGGGCGCGCCAGTTGCCACAAAAAGGTGAAGTCTACGAGCTTTACATCCGCCCTGAGTATCAGGGATTGGGCCTTGGGACGCGCCTGCTCGGCGCTTCGCGACGCAGCCTTGTCGATCAGGGCCTTAAGGGCATGGTTGTCTGGGCTCTTGAAGACAATGATCTCGCGATCAACTTCTATCAGAACGCGGGTGGCAAGGATGTGGCCGAAGGCGTTGAATGTTTCGAAGGAAAGACGTTGAAGAAAGTCGCTTTCGTCTGGAGCTAGTTGCCCATTATTCGAAAATCTCTGGTTTTATGGAACAGGCCTCTTTGGTGCCTGCGACACAATATTTCTTGTTATGTCTGTGATTTTGCGGCCTTGTCTGCACTTATTTCATTCAATTGGACCTGCCCCTCTGTTTTCGGGACGTAGATATGCGACGCAATTCTTGCGTCACCGCGTAAAAATCTTTACAGCACTCCCAAACCAACAAGGACTCTGAAAATATGCGCATTGATGCCATTTCGGTCGGCAATAATCCCCCTGAAGATGTCAACGTCATCATCGAGGTTCCAGTCGGCGGTCAACCGATCAAGTACGAACTCGACAAGGATTCCGGCGCATTGTTTGTCGACCGGTTCCTGCACACGCCGATGACCTATCCGGGCAATTATGGTTTTGTTCCGCACACCCTGTCGGATGACGGTGATCCGATTGACGTGCTGATCTGCAACACCCGTGCCCTGATGCCAACCAGCGTGATCAACGTGCGTCCCATTGGCGTTCTCGTCATGGAAGACAATAAGGGACAGGATGAGAAGATCATCGCCGTGCCTTCACCGCACCTGACCCTGCGTTATGAGAAGGTCCACAACTACACGGACCTGCCTGAGATCACGCTGAAGCAGATCCAGCACTTCTTCGAACATTACAAGGATCTGGAACCCGGCAAATGGGTGAAGATTGGTGACTGGGGTGATGAAGATGCCGCCCGCAAACTGATCACTGAAGCCATTGAGCGTCACAACGCCAAGAAGGCCTGATTATATCAGGGCGATCCCAGTGTTTCGAGCTGTAAGGCCAGCGCTTCCGGATCGCCCGATATCTTTACCTGTTTTAGCCGTGATGTGGCGCCTGTGCCAATCGAAACATCGCGCGCCGCTATTCCAAGCGATTTCGCCAGCAGCTTTTCCAGCGCGGCATTGGCTTTTCCATCTTCCGGCACTGCCAGCACACGGGCTTTCAGATGGGCGCGTCCGTCACCCGTTTCTTCAACACCTTCAATCCCGTCGCGGGCTGACTTTGGCGTCAGCCTGACAAGGAGCGTGATACCGTCACGCTCCTTGCGGAAGAAAGCCGTGCTCAACGCTGCGGTTAAACCAGAAGCGGCGCGATTGTGGTCCACAGAAACTGGCGAAGGAAAAAGATAATCAGCAGCAGGATGATCGGGGATATGTCAATGCCACCCAGATCGGGCAGGAAGCGCCGGATAGGACGCAAGGCAGGCTCCGTCACCCGGTAGAGAAATTCGCCAATTGAAGCGACAAACCGGTTGCTCGAATTGATTACGTTGAACGCGTAGAGCCATGAGAAGATCGCACTGGCAATCAGAATCCAGGTGTAGATATCGAGGGCCAGATCAATCGTGCGGATAAGAGCGAGCATAGGTTTCTCCTGATAATCACGCGACATGTAGCGATTGGCGTGCTCTCGGGCAAGAGGCAGCTGCTTTTGCGAGAATCAAAGCGCGCGCCATTTTGGCAATGGCCAAACCAAGTATCCATTGCACAGAAGCTATATCATCAAGAGAACAACAGCATCCCCGGAGGTACAATTGAACGTTATTGTTGAATTTTGAAAACGGGAATAACTTATAGTTGTGAGTCGGGCAGTTCCGGCAAGCACTTTATCTAGGGGGTTTCCATGCTCAATAAACTGTCAGCCGAATTCTTCGGTACATTCTGGCTCGTCCTTGGCGGTTGCGGCAGTGCCGTACTTGCCGCTGGATTTCCAGCCCTTGGCATTGGCTTTCTCGGTGTTGCCTTTGCGTTTGGTCTTACGGTTCTAACCATGGCTTATGCGGTCGGCGGTATTTCCGGCGGCCACTTCAATCCCGCTGTTTCGCTTGGCCTTGCCGTAGCGGGACGCTTCGACTTCAAGGATCTTATCCCTTACTGGATCGCACAGGTTTTCGGCGCCATTGCTGCGGCGGCGGTACTCTATCTGATAGCCTCGGGCAAGGCGGACTTTGCCGGTGTCAAAGGCTTTGCTTCCAATGGTTATGGTGAACTTTCTCCAGGTGGGTTTGGACTGACCGCCGCCCTGATTGCTGAAGTTGTCTTCACAGCCTTCTTCATCATCATCATCCTTGGAGCAACATCATCATCCGTTCCGGCGGGCTTTGCCCCGATTGCCATTGGTCTGGGACTGACCCTGATCCATCTGGTGTCGATTCCGGTGACGAATACCTCTGTTAATCCGGCCCGGTCTACCGGCGTTGCCTTGTTTGCCCAGACGGCAGCACTCAGCCAGCTCTGGCTCTTCTGGGTTGCTCCACTTGTTGGTGCCGTTGTTGGCGCGATCATCTGGAAGGCGCTTCTCGGTAAAGACTAAGCATCCAATCCATTCACGAATAATTTGGGCCGGTTCTTCCGGCCCAATTTTTGCGCTCTCACAACGACATAATATTTCACATTTATTTATCCCTTTTTGCTGAAAATTGCTCTAGAAGAGGTCTCCAAATTCCGGAGCCTTTCATCGAATGACCCTCCCTGAAACGAATGCGGTACACGATCGCTACGCCGCTTTTCGCCATTCGTCCTTCACCCGTTACTGGCTGTCCCGCTTCTTCGGGTCCTTTGCGATCCAGATTATCAGCGTGTCTGTGGGCTGGCAGATTTATGATCTGACGCGCGATCCCTTCGATCTTGGACTGGTCGGGCTCGTACAGTTTGCTCCATCCTTGCTGCTCGTTCTCATCACTGGCGCGGCAGCTGATCGTTTTGGTCGGCGCTTCATCATGGGACTGGCCCTCGGCGTCGAAGTGATCTGCGCTGTCCTGCTGCTTTTGCTGACGCTCACCCATGCATTTTCGCCTCTCGCCGTCTTTGCCATTCTGGCGGGCTTTGGTGTGGGACGCGCCTTTCTTGGGCCGGCTTCCGCTTCCCTCGTCGTCAATCTTGTACCGACAGAGGTGTTTTCGAACGCCGTATCGTGGAATTCCTCGGCCTGGCAGATCGCCACAATCGTTGGCCCTGTCGCGGGCGGTTTACTCTATGGCCTGTCACCCGCCATCGCTTATGGCATCGCTTCAATCCTGCTGGCCGTTGCAACAATCTGTATTTTCTCTATTCCTAAGCCGACCCAGCACACGCTGACCGAGCAGAAATCATTCCGGACACTGATGGCCGGGTTTCATTACATCTGGAAAGAGAAAGTCGTGCTTGGCGCGATTTCACTCGACCTTTTCGCCGTGCTTCTGGGTGGTGCGGTGGCGCTCTTGCCCGTTTATGCCCGCGATATTCTTCAGCTTGGCCCTTGGGGACTTGGCATGCTGCGGGCGGCGCCCGGTATCGGCGCTATTCTGACCGCGCTCTGGCTAGCAGGCCATCCGATCCGCGATCATGCGGGCATGATCATGTTCCTGTTCGTCGCTCTCTTTGGCCTACTGACGATCATGTTCGGCGTGTCCCACCTCGCATGGCTGTCCATCGCCTTGCTGGCGCTGATGGGGGCTGCTGACATGATCAGCGTCTATATCAGAGAAACGCTGCTGCAACTCTGGACGCCTGATCATGTCCGTGGCCGGGTCAATGCAGTTAATATGGTGTTTGTCGGCGCGTCGAACGAACTGGGCGAGTTCCGCGCCGGGATTATGGCATCCATGATAGGCACCATTCCTGCGGTGGTCTTCGGTGGCATCGGTACAATCGCTGTGGCAGGGCTATGGGCATATTGGTTCCCGCAATTGCGCAAGGCGCGCAACCTGCAGGGTCGGACTTAAGTTAAGCCAAAACAGGCGCACTAAAAATTGTGCCAAGGAACCGCTGCAACCATGCTTTGAGCATGGCATCGTAGACCAGACGGCCTTCCAGATGTTCACGCCCCTGCTGGGCATTGTTCATCGTAAAACGCTCGGAGCCACGCACCACCCAGCGCTGCATCATGGCGCGGGTGAGTTCCGCATGGAACTGTACGCCCCAGGCATTCTCACCATAGCGGAAGGCCTGATTGTGATAGGCCTTGGCGGTTGCCAGCAGGGTGGCACTGCGTGGCAGATCAAAACCCTCGCGATGAAAATGATAGACCATTGATGGCCAATCCATCAGAGCTTTGCCGGCTTCGGTGGCCTCAAGTTCATACCAGCCGATTTCCACCAAACCCTCGGGGTGTGGACCAACCCTGCCGCCAATATGATTGGCGAGCATCTGCGCGCCCAGGCAAATTCCAAGAAAGGGTTTGTTTTCCGCAAGCGGCACGGACAGCCAGTCGGTTTCTCTTGTAACAAATTCATCCGGATCATTGGCGCTCATCGGGCCACCAAAAATGACGGCGCCCGCATGATTTTCCAGCGTTTCAGGCAAATCATCACCAAGCGGCGGACGGCGAATATCAAGATCAAAGCCGGATTGTAGCAGCAGTTGGCCGACACGGCCGGGACTTGAGCGTTCCTGATGCAGTACCGTGAGGATTTTCGGGCGTTTCACTTGCCTGTTCTCCGCCCAGTCCGTCTGGAACATTCTTTCGATCCTATTCCTCTTGCACCGGCTGTTTGGCGCGAAGGGCTGCCTTCTGCTTCATCGTCACCCGATCACGGGAAGAAACACCAATCAGTTCTGATACGCGCCAGACGACATTCTCTTCCAGCTCATGCGCAGACCCATCGGCGAATACCACGTCCCACATTAGCTCAATGAAGTGAATTCGGGCCTCTTCGTCAAGGTTGCGCTTGAGAACGCTGGTAAAGCTGTAGAGATCCACGGCCTCCTGATCAGCCTGCTCACTGTCTTCAAGCAGACGCTTCAGTGCTTCGCCTTTCAGGCCATAGGCCTCGGAGATCAGCTGCGACAGGCGCTTGCGCTCCACTTTGCGCCGCTCGCCATCGGCATCCATGACATGGAACATCAATGCCGCTGCCGCAAGGCGCGGGTCATTTTTGGAAAAACGTCCTTTGCCGCTCTCACCGGATGGCAGAGCCTTGAAGAAGGTTACGAGGCGGTCCAGCATAAATACAGATCTTTCAGCGTTGTTACCAATGGCCCGAATCAACTGATAGCTTGGCTGACAGGGCCCCGCCATTGTGCATCTTGCCGCAAAGACCGCTATTGAAATTAATGTGTTAGAAGAGGCGGAACTTCTTGTTTGGCCGCTCGTCCTCATCGTCTGGCTGCACGCCCGGATCATCGGGCACTGGAATAACCAGCTTTTCCTCATCACGCTCCGTTGCCATAGCGGCCTTTTCCGGCAGCGGTGGCAATACGGATGCAATCCGCTCATGCGCCTGTGGTTCTTCCGGCTTGGTAACAGGCGACGCCTCTGGCGTCTTCACGGGCTCCGGCTTCAAAATCGGTTCAGCCGATACAATTTCTGCATCGGCAATATCCGCATCCGGCTCAATGACGCGTGAAGCTGGCTTCTCAGGCACAATCACCGATTTTGCCGGGATCAAGGGTTCTGTCGCCTCCTGTTTGGGCGCTGTCCGGACAGGTCTGGCCGCCAGTGCGCTGTCAAAATCCTCACGCGCATCGATCACCGTCCCCAATTGTTCGACGGGAACCTTCCACTCGAAAGCATTGAGCTTGCCCGTTACAGGTGAGGCGGGAGCCCAGCGTTCAGAAACATAGCCATCAGCGGTCCAGGCGGGATCGCGTGGAGCCTTGACGGCACGCGACAACCATTGACGCACGCGGCCCTGATCGCCCGTCTGGGCCTCTTCTATGTCTGCCAGCAACAGATAGGCGCTCTCACGCGGCGCTGTCCGCAAAACGGCTTCGGCTGCTTCGCGCGCCTCCTTCAGCTCACCGGCAGCCAGAGCCGCATGAGCAATGGCAAGGCTGGATTCGGGATGATGCGGATAAAGCGTTGCCAGATGACGCGCGCGCTTGAGGCGATCAAAGACAGAATCGCCAAGCCGCGCATGCACATAGGTTTCCGCCACTTCCGGTTGCGGCTCTTTCTTCCAGACATGCTCCAGAATTTTCGATCCCTTGCGCAGGTCGCCCTGCTGGAACAACACCTTGGCCGCAACAATCGCTGCCGGTACCAGATCGGGCGCCAGTTTATTGGCCTCGATAGCAATCGGCTTCGAGGTGAGTGGATCACTCTCGAATGTGTCGATAGCCTTGGCCGTCAGGAGAACCGCGCGCTCACGCTTTGCCGTATCCTTGTCGATCTGCTTGCTCGATTTCTGCTTTTCCAGCAGTTCCAGAGCACCATCCCAGTCACCATGTGCGGTCTTCTGGCCAAGCGCTGCTGTTGCCGCCCATTCCACATTGGGCGCAAGCAACGCCGCCTCTTCTGCATATTGCTTCGATGCCTCGCGCGCACCAAGCCGTTGTGCTTCGAGATAAAGCCCGCGCAGACCCAGAAGTTTTGTTTCCGGATCATCCAGCATGGCCTGGAACTTCGCCCGCGCATCGTCGGTGCGACCTTCCAGCATGGCAGCTTGCGCATCGAGAAGCTTGATCAGCGGTTCCTGATCAACATTCAGGAGCTTTTCTGCCTGTTTGATCATGCGCCGGGCGGTTTGCCCGTCCCCTGCACCCGCTGCGATCAGACCCGTCGACAGGGATTGATAGCCACGGTCGCGCTTGCGGGCACGGAAATGGCGGCGCAGGGCATAGGGAGAGGTGATAACGCTTTTGATGATCCACCAGATCAGCATGACACCGGCCACCAGCGCCACGATGGCTGATGCAGCCACCATCAGGCTGACCCTATGTTGCATTCCGGCAAAGGTGATGACGAGATCGCCGGGGCGGTCGGCAAGCCATGCAAAACCGAAGCCCAGGACCAGAACAACGAGAAGGAAAGACAGAACTCTGATCATGATCGTCTTCCCTTACTGTGCCGCAGCCGGTGTTTTCATACCGGTCAATGCGTTGGAGAGCGCCTTGGACACGACATCCCCGGCCTTCTGACGGGCGCGCATGGTGTTGGCAAAATCCGTTGAGACAGCTTTGGCCGATTCTGGAAGCTTGTCCCATTCGGCGATGGCGGCATTGAGATCACCGGCATTGAGATGCGCTTCAATGCGAGCGGTAATGGCATCGACGCCCTCACCCTCGATGAGACCCACCGGACGCGACTCTACCAGTCCTTCCGCACTCGACCACAAGCGATCGAGAATACCCGCATTGGGGTCGACGGTTCGTGTTGTCGCGATGATTTTTGTGGCCACGTCGCCGAACTGGCTCGCCAGCATGGTTACCGTAGGAACGCCAGCCGAAGCCGCCGTCCGTAATCCCTCCATATCAGCGGAAGCAGGCGCAACGGCAAGATAGGTATCAAGCTCCGCCGCAAAAGGCCCACCACGATCAATGGCGGACTTCAATCCGGTAGCAGCAATGGCCAGCGCCATGTTGTTCTGACCGGAATTGTCCTGAACTTTGGTTTCCAAAGCATCAAGCCGCGTCTGCAAGGCGGCAGAGGTCTGCGCTTCACCGGCAAGCGCACCTGCGGCCTGCTCCACTTTCTGTTGACTGGCCGTTAGCTGCGATTCGAGCGTTGCGATACGCGCATCAATAGCACTTGTATCAACTGTTGTGCCCGCGCCCGCGGCATTCGCCGTTTCCGCCACACTTTGCTTCAGTGCCTTCAGCTCATCAGCCAGACCGGAGACCTGACCCAAAGCCTGTTTGGCATTCTCCACGGCACCATTCAGCGCAACTTGCGAGCCCTCATCAAGCGTAGTCTTGGCGGGAGCAGCGTTGCGCAATTCAGCGATTTGTTGCTCGACTGCCGAAAGATCTGATTTGGGCGATGGCAATATGCCAGCCCATTGCAAAGCCGCCGCACCAAGCAAAGCAACCACACCGCCAATAAGTCCTGATGTCAGACGCCCAAGCGGATCACCGGCCTTCGGCGGCACCGGTATGGATGCAGGCGTGGCTGGTTTCGGTTGTTCGGCAGATGACGACCTGCCAAACGACGACGTCTGCTGTGACGCAGTCTCAATTTTGGGCTTGTCTTCGCTGCTCACAGCAGCTGCTTCGACGGGCTCACTCTTTGGTTCCTGCGCTTGGACACTGGTATCCGGATCAAACCCGACAGGCTCCGGTTGCGGCACGCTTCCCCCAGCAGGATGGTCCTTCACAATATCCGATGGCTCCAGTTCAATCGTCACAGGCTTCCGGGCTGACTTGGAATGACGGGGAACGGATGCTTTGGCCATGGATACTCTCTTCAGAACAATTGGGTTGACTGAAACACCAAGCTAGCAGGGAAGTTCCAGTTCGCAAATATCGCTAAGCGACGAACGCCATTCACTGGTCGTCCTGCACGCGCGCCAGAAGGTCGAACAATGCATCTTCGTTGGGCCTGCCCGCAACCCTTATATCAGCTTCTCTTAACCCGGAGATGCTCTCGGCAATACGCTTTGACAGACATAAAAATACTGTTTTATCAAATACATGCTCTAAATTTGCTGCTCCGATTAAACCAGACAAAACCTCTGAACCCATTTGCGAATAAAGCAGACAATAATCAATACGTCGTGAGCCAAGCGTTTTCATCAAAAAGTCAGTTGTATAACTGACTGAAATTGTATCGTAGATCGCCAAAGGCGAACAATGAAAACCCGCAAGCGTCACCGCCCGTTCAAACCCCGGAGAACGCACCCTGCCCGTCAGATAAAGCAGCGAACCTGCCGCGCGCAATTCTTCAACAATCGTATCTGCCAGCGATTCTCCATCACCGTCCCCTGTCGTAACGGTCTCAAACCCGCGCGCACGGGCGGCATCAGCGGTTGTATCCCCAACGGTAAAACAGGGCAGTTGCAAAAGCGGGGCGAGCAATTCGTCACTGGCATGAAGCAATGCATTGGCACTCGTTGCGACAACGGCGTCAAACGTTCCCTCGGGCATCACCGGGTTGAGTGGGGCAATTTCTGTGAGCGGCACGATAAGAGGCACATAACCCTGCGCGCGCAGCCGGTCAGCGGTTCTGGTCGCAGCTGGCAAGGGCCGTGTGACCAGAACAGTTTTTTCCATTAGAGCCAATCCGTAAAGAAATGCGCCCCGGCCTTTGCCCGAACGCGCGCCGCTGCATCTTGTCCGATGGCAATGGCATCAGCCACGTCACCTTCGCCTGTCACTTCATGGGCTTCTGTCCCATCCGGCAGCAAAATCATACCGTGAAATCTCAAACGCCCGCCGGAAACCGTTGCAAGTCCGGCAATCGGCGTGCGGCAGGAACCATCAAGCGCTCCAAGAAACGCACGTTCGCAGGCAAGCGCGGTTGATGTTTCAAAATGATTGAGTGGCGCAACCAGCGCATCGATCCGATCATCCCCAATGCGGGTTTCCAGTGCAATGGCGCCCTGACCCGGTGCAGGCGGAAACGTCATGACATCCATCAGTGCGGTCGCTCTATCGCCAAGATTAAGACGCCTTAATCCCGCATAGGCGAGGAAGGTCGCATCGACTTCGCCATCAGCGAGCTTGCGCAAACGCGTATCGACATTGCCACGAAAGTTTATGACTTTCAGATCCGGCCTTGCCCGCAAAATCAAAGCCTGCCGCCGAAGCGATGCCGAACCAACGACGGCGCCCAAGGGCAATTCCAGCAATGTTTTGACGTTACGGCCAATGAATGCGTCACGCGGATCTTCCCGTTCGAGGAAAACCGAAAGATGCAAGCCTTCGGGCAGAACGGTTGCCATATCCTTGGAAGAATGCACAGCCAGATCGATGCGGCCATCGGTCAGTTGCTCTTCAATCTCAAGGGTGAACAGCCCCTTGCCGCCGACTTCCGATAGCGGGCGATCCTGAATCCTGTCGCCACTGGTCGAAATCACGACGATTTCAACGTCCTCTTCGCGCATATCGTGGGCTTTAACCAGCCGATCACGCGTCTGACGGGCTTGTACGAGCGCCAGTGCACTCCCACGTGTACCGATCTTGAGCGTTTTTGTTTGCATTAGTCGCAGTCCGTGTTACGCGAGTTTGAATTTATCGGGCCCTAACTAACGGGCTTTTGTGCTACGGGCAATGCGGCGAAGGATGTCAGGGTCATCAATGCGTGTTTTGGGTATAGAAACGAGCTGCGACGAGACGGCTGCTGCGGTTGTCGAACGCAACAGCGATGGTCATGGCCGCATTCTCTCCAATGTGGTTCTGAGCCAGATTGACGACCATGCGCCCTATGGCGGCGTGGTGCCGGAAATTGCCGCACGCGCCCATGTCGAAGTGCTTGACCGCCTGATTGGACAAGCCCTGCACGAAGCCGAGATAACACTTGACGATGTGGATGCGGTGGCGACGACCGCAGGCCCCGGCTTGATTGGCGGTTTGATCGTCGGCCTTATGACGGGCAAGGCCATTGCCATGGCCGCGCAAAAACCCTTTTACGCCATCAATCATCTTGAAGGCCACGCGCTGACACCGCGTTTGACCGACCAGATCGATTTCCCCTATCTGCTTTTGCTGGTTTCCGGTGGCCATACCCAAATGGTTCTGGTCAAAGGTCTCGGTGATTATGAGCGGCTCGGCACGACCATTGATGACGCTTTGGGCGAAGCCTTTGACAAGACCGCAAAGCTACTTGGCCTTCCTTACCCCGGCGGACCCGAGGTTGAAAAAGCTGCGCTTCTTGGCGATTCCAGCCGCTTCTCGCTGCCTAGGCCACTCAAGGGTGAAGAGAGGCTGGATTTCTCCTTTTCCGGCCTGAAGACAGCCGTGCGCCAATTGGCAACGACGCTGGAGCCGCTATCGCAAGCGGATGTCAACGATATCTGCGCCGCGTTTCAGGACGCCGTCGCTGACACACTGAACGACCGCGTATCCCGCTCGCTGGCACGGTTTCGTGCAACTTTCCCTGACGTCAAGGAACCGGCGCTCGTCGTTGCGGGGGGCGTTGCTGCCAACACGGTGTTGCGCGCCTGCCTGCAAGATTTATGCACCGGCAAAGGGTTCCGCTTCATCGCACCGCCAATGACCCTTTGCACCGACAACGCGGCAATGATCGCCTGGGCCGGTGCGGAACGGGCGGATCAGATGACTGCTGATTCCCTCGATATCGCGCCGCGCTCGCGCTGGCCACTGGACATGCAATCTGCACCTCTTATCGGCGCCGGGCGCCGCGGAGCCAAGGCATGAATTCCGCGCACAACATCGCTGTGCTTGGCGGCGGCGCGTGGGGTACAGCACTCGGCTCCATGGCGGCACAAAAAGGCCATCGCGTGCGCCTCTATGCCCGTGATCCCGCGATCGTCGAGTCCATTAATACCCATCATCGCAATGAAGCCTATTTGCCCGGTATTGATCTCTCACCGTCCTTGATCGCCAGCCCCCAGGCAAGCGACGTTCTTGCGGACTGCGATTTCATCCTCTGTGTCATTCCGGCGCAAGCGATGGCAGGTGCCCTCCAGGAATTGCAGGCATTGATCGCCGCTTCCGTGCCGCTGATCATCTGCGCCAAAGGTATTGATCGACAAAGCGGGCTTCTCATGTCCAGTCTGGTCAGGAAGATCATTCCGGATCAGGTATTGGCGGCCCTGTCAGGTCCAAGTTTTGCCAGTGATGTGGCCCGCGGCCTGCCGACCGCCGTTACGGTTGCCGCCGAAAGCCAGACCGTGGCTGATCGTATCGCGCTTGCACTTTCAGGTCCGACATTTCGCTGCTACTCGACCGATGATCTTGTCGGTGTTGAAATTGGCGGCTCGCTGAAAAACGTTCTCGCCATTGCCGCCGGTGCCGCTATCGGCAGGGGTTTTGGCGCCAGCGCACAGGCCGCTCTCGTCACGCGGGGTTTCGTCGAACTGCGCCGTATCGGACAGGCGCTTGGCGCTCGCCCGGAAACGATCATGGGTCTTTCCGGCCTCGGCGATCTGCTTCTTTCCTGTTCCACCGCGCAATCGCGCAACTATTCCTATGGCATTGCACTCGGCCGGGGCGAAGATCTGACCGGCAGACCACTGGCGGAAGGCGTGGCAACAGCCGTAATTGCTGCGGAACTGGCCGCCAGACATAATATCGAAGCACCCATCATCGAAACCGTTGTCCGGATTCTGGATCGCAGCATTACCATCGATGAAGCTGTTGAGGCCCTTCTTGCACGGCCGCTGAAAAACGAAGATTAGAAATCTGATTGTCCGCACCGGAGAAACCGCATGCTCTATGCTCTACTTTGCAACGATAAGCCTGATCATCTGCAGGTACGTCTCGACACGCGCGCCGCGCATCTCGATTATCTGAACGGCCTTGGTGATCGCCTGAAGTTCGCCGGACCTTTCCTTGGTGACGACTCCAAGCCAAATGGCAGCCTTGTCGTTATCGACGCGGTTGATCTTGCCGGTGCAACGGAAATCGCTGCAGGCGATCCCTATGCCAAGGCAGGCCTGTTCGCATCAGTCGACATCCGCCCGTGGAACTGGGCAATCAAGAATCCGGATAATAAATAGGATTAAACATGGCATTCTGGCTTTTCAAATCCGAACCCGACGCATGGTCCTGGGATAAGCAGAAAGAAGCAGGCAAAAAGGGCACCGAATGGACCGGCGTGCGTAACTATCTCGCCCGCAACAATATGCGGGCCATGCAGCTTGGCGAT
The DNA here is from genome assembly GCF_052113785.1 of Phyllobacterium sp. TAF24. Classification (NCBI taxonomy): domain Bacteria; kingdom Pseudomonadati; phylum Pseudomonadota; class Alphaproteobacteria; order Hyphomicrobiales; family Phyllobacteriaceae; genus Phyllobacterium; species Phyllobacterium sp. TAF24. Next base: position 270,425 of record NZ_JBFRDN010000002.1, read on the forward strand.
AAGGGCTTCTTCTACCATTCCAATGAAGGTCTTGAGGTTGTCGGCATCGTCGAGGTCTGTGCATTGGTGCATCATGATTCGACCACCGATGATCCCCGCTGGGAATGCGTCGATATCCGTGCGGTCATGGACATTCCAAAGCCGGTAACCCTCAAGGATGTCAAGGCAAACCCGAAGCTGGAAAAGATGGCACTGGTGACATCCATGCGCCTTTCCGTGCAGCCGGTCATGCCGGATGAGTGGGAGGAAGTTTGCCGCATGGCCGGGCTTGTTCCCGCTCCCCAATGATTGCCTGTCCTGTCAGAGTCTTCTGTCATGGATGAGCAGGTGCTTGATCCCAACAGCGAACGCTATCGCCGCTTTGTCCTTGCTAATACCATGCTGCAGTCACCGCCGCATGTGCCAGAAATAAAGCTTCATCTCGCCGACGAAGCCCACGATCTCTGGCATAAGACGGAAGAGGAGCTGGCAACCATAGGTCTACCGCCACCCTTCTGGGCGTTTGCCTGGGCTGGCGGTCAAGGCATTGCGCGCTATGTGCTTGATCATCCTGTTATGGTGAGGGACAAAACTGTTCTGGATTTTGCCTCCGGCTCAGGACTTGTCGGCATAGCCGCAGCTATTGCAGGTGCGGCACGCGTTACGTCCTGTGATATCGACCCCTTTACCCGCCCAGCCATCAATCTCAATGCCAAAGCCAACAATGTTGCGGTAGAGACCCTTATTCATGATTTGATCGACACGGATCATGGCTGGGATGTGATTCTCGCAGGCGATGTCTTTTATGAAAAGCCGCTGGCAGAGCGCTTGATCCCCTGGTTCACAGCACTTACGGCACGCGGTGCAAACGTCGTCGTTGGCGATCCCGGACGCTCATACTTCCCGAAAAATTTAACGGAAGAACTGGCCGTATATTCGGTACCTGTGACCCGAATTCTTGAAGATTCGGAAGTGAAACGCACAACAGTCTGGCGGTTTCGAAGCTAGCCCTACCACTTAACGCAAGACCCGTATGACCGTTTCTGCCGACAGAAAGGGCAGCAACCGGTCCATGTCACGTCGGTTCAGGGCTATACAGCCTTCCGTGTGGGTATAGCCGGGCCGTGCCAGATGAAAGAAAATGGCACTGCCGGCGGAACGCCGCCTTGGCTTGATATTCCAGTCCATGACAATGCAGACATCATAAAGATTATCCTTGCGCCACATGGTTTCGTGGCTGGCACCGTAGGGGATACGCACCTTGCGGTTGTAATTGCGATCATCGCCCACCTCACACCAGCCGTCATTCCGGCGCAGGGCACGAAGACTGAGGCTTGTTGGTGCAATGACCCGTTTGTCGGGACGCTTGAAACCATAAAGCAACCGCATGCGTGCCAAAGGCGTTGCTCCGTCCCCTTCCCGCTTGAAGGCGGAGATACCGCCTTTACCCAAGGCACAGTGCAGCACCATTTGGCCTGCAATCAGCTGCCCGCGGCTGCGGTGGCCGGGTTTTCGGCGAACATCGATCATTTTCAACGTCATGCGACTCACGCTTGCCTCATAAAAAGCATTTTTGTGTCAGACTGATGCGCCGCATAAGCAATATCAAGCCGGTCCCCTTTCTTTCCGGAACAATTCGACTTAAATTCCAATCACTTCTTTCCACTGGGCGGGAAACCATATGACAGCACGCACCATTCTTATCGTCGATGATGATACTGATCTTCGCGCCATCCTGGTTGAGCAGTTGAGCCTCTATGAAGAATTCCAGATCATTGAGGAAGATAATGCAACCAAGGGTATCCAGTCGGCACGCAATGGTGTCGTTGATCTCCTGATCATGGATGTCGGCCTGCCTGATATGGATGGGCGTGAAGCGGTGAAGCTTCTGCGCAAGGGCGGTTTCAAGGCTCCTGTGATCATGCTGACCGGGCACGATACTGATTCGGATACGATTCTTGGCCTCGAATCAGGTGCAAATGACTATGTCACCAAGCCGTTCCGCTTCGCTGTGCTGCTTGCCCGTATCCGCGCGCAGCTGCGCCAGCACGAACAGAGTGAAGATGCGACCTTCGTTGTCGGACCTTACACCTTCAAACCCGGTCAGAAAATGCTGATTGACGCCAAGGGCGGCAAGATCAGGCTGACGGAAAAAGAAGTCGCCATCATCAAATATCTCTACCGTGCGGGCGGCAAGGTCATCACACGCGACGTGTTGCTGGAAGAGGTCTGGGGCTACAATTCAGGCGTTACCACACACACGTTGGAAACCCACGTCTACCGGTTGCGTCAAAAAATCGAGCACGATCCGTCGAATTCGAGCATACTTGTTACGGAAAGCGGGGGATACAAACTCATTCCTTGATGCCGGTTACTGCGCCTTTCGCCTTTTTGGCGCATAAGGGCGCAGTAAGACTTCTGATTTGCGCACAATCCTTGCCAAAAACCATAGGGGATTTTTTGGGGTTATGCGTGCGGTCAATCTAGGTATATGTCTGTTCTTGCATGGCAATTGAAGATGATATTCGCATTCTGGAGACGGTGGGGCTGTTCGGGACATTCACCCGTGACCAGCTGCGTCTGCTTGCCTTCGGAACAGAGCGTCTCGTCTTAAGGGAAGGCCGCGAGCTTTACCGCGAAGGTCAATCGGCCGATTGCGCCTATGTCATTGACCGGGGGGCAATCTCGCTGTTTCGTGAGGGCCAGAGCGGGCGTGTTGTGCTCAAGAGTGTCGGCCCCGGCGCAGTTTTAGGCGAAATGGCAATTATTGCCCAGACCAAACGCCTTACCAGCGCCATGGCAGACACGGAAACCGAGGTCATCCGCCTTAACCGCTCATTGTTCCGGCGCATCCTCGAGGAATATCCTGAGATTGCCGCTGCCTTGCATACCCAGATTTCCACCGATCTCAACGACATGATCGCTGCAATCAGCAAGTATGAGCACCTGTTCGGCGAACGGTAATCGCCAAAACCACCCTTAATCCAGATTAAATCGCGCAATGACCGGAACGTGGTCGGACGGGCGGTCCCAGCCGCGCGCTTCCCGCAGGATAGTGATGCTGGCCAGATCATTCTCCAGGTCGGGTGATCCCCAGATATGATCAAGACGGCGGCCTCGGTCAGCTGCAGCCCAGTCCGCAGCACGATAACTCCACCACGTATAAATCTTTTCATGCGGCGGAATATAATGGCGCATCAGATCGCTCCATCCGCCATTCTTGCGCAACGCCTCGAAGGTCTCCGTCTCGATCGGCGTATGGCTGACCACTTTCAACAACTGCTTGTGTGACCAGACATCCGTCTCAAGCGGTGCGATATTCAGATCGCCCACGAGCAGCGATGCATGACCGTCGCCATAAACGGCATTCATCGCCTTCATTTCTTCCAGAAAGCCAAGCTTATGCGCAAATTTCGGATTGATGGCCGGGTCCGGCTCATCACCGCCCGCCGGCACATAGAAATTATGAATACGCAGCCGCTTAGAACCGGCCGTGACAATCGTGCTCAGATGACGGCAATCGGCAATATTGCAGAAACCCACCCGGGCGGGCTCCGTTAGCGGTCGCCGCGATATCGTTGCGACACCATGATATCCCTTCTGGCCACTGATCTCGATGTGTTCATAGCCAGCCATGTGAAAGGCTTCGCGCGGGAAAAGATCATCGGGGCATTTGGTTTCCTGCAGGCACAGCACATCGGGCTGGTAGTCCCGCAGAAACTGCAGAACCAGATCAAGGCGCAGGCGCACGGAATTGATGTTCCAGGTGGCAACGGAGAAAGGCATCGGGGGACAAGCTCGCGGTATGATGAGGCTGGCGCGAGACTAGACGATGTTTGAATTGATTGAAAACCGAAAGGCCGCTCGTCCACACGCGATTGGTGGCGCAAAGCGGCCTTTGGAGATCGAATTAGCGCTTCATGGCAATGCGCGTGTAGTCAATCGTGAACATGTCCTTGGCGAATTTCACATCCTTGCGGACATTGGTAATCATGACAGTCGTGTCGAGACCCTGCGCATCGGTGATCGTCCACTGACGCAGCTCATAGGTCTTCGGGTCGAACATCATCGTGATGGTTGAATTGCCGAAAACCGATTTGTCGCCAAGAACAATCGTTGTCATATCGGGGTCTTCCTTCACCGATTTGACGCGGTCGCCGGTCAGGTTGATCTGATCGGCCAAAAGGAGCTTAAGAGGGGTTTTGGACAGGGGATAGAGATCCCAGGTATCGAGCTTACGATTGTTGATAACCACTGATTCGCCATCGGAAATCACGCGAATCGGCGACGGTTTGTTATAGGTGAAGCGGATTTTGCCCGGACGTTCGATATAGAACGTGCCCTCGGTCTGCTCACCGCGCGGGCCAAACTGCACGAAATCACCGGTCATTGTCTTGACGCTGGAGAACTGGTTCGCAATCTGCTGTGCACCGCTGATCGCGGCGGGCGCGGCCTGAGCGCTCGCCTGAGCGGAAATTGCTGTTGCACCGAGAAGCAGCCCCATGCCAACCACGGAAGCCGCAGCACATGTCCGGGCAAAGGTGCCAATCGTGCGGAACGAAGCTTTTGTCGTTGTCATGGTGATATTGTCTCCTGTCTTATTCTCTTGCTTTGTACCCGGTCAGTTTGACCTGACTATGGCCGAGAAACGGCGGGAAACCGCAACTTGTTCCTCAAATTTGTCACGCATCTGCTGCAAGCTGGTTACGTAACAATGCCCAGACCGTTATGTAGGCGTTCGTTACGGCCTGTTACAGGACGAATATTGAAAAATGTTACGTAACGACACTTAGAAATCATCATCCTGTGTTGGTACGAGAATGTCGCGCTTGCCCGCATGATTGGCAGGACCGACAATCCCCTCCTGCTCCATGCGCTCGATAATCGAAGCAGCGCGGTTGTAGCCGATGCCAAGGCGGCGTTGGATGTAGCTGGTCGAAGCCTTCTTGTCCCGAAGCACCACCGCAACAGCCTGATCATAGGGATCATCCGAATCTTCAAGATTCGACGTCCCGGCTGGGCCACCGCCCATATCATCCTCGTCGTCCTCTTCGGTAATGGCATCGAGATATTCAGGCACGCCCTGCATCTTCAGATGACTGACGATCTTTTCAACTTCATCATCACCGACAAACGGACCGTGGACACGCTGGATGCGGCCGCCACCGGCCATGTAAAGCATGTCACCCATGCCAAGCAGCTGCTCGCCGCCCTGCTCGCCCAAAATGGTACGCGAATCGATCTTGGACGTCACCTGAAAGGAAATACGCGTCGGGAAGTTCGCCTTGATCGTACCGGTGATTACGTCAACCGATGGACGCTGGGTTGCCATGATGACGTGGATACCAGCGGCACGCGCCATCTGCGCCAGACGCTGCACCGCCCCTTCAATGTCCTTGCCTGCAACCATCATCAGATCGGCCATTTCGTCGATGATCACGACGATGTAGGGCATGGGCTGCAAATCCAGCTCTTCAGTCTCGTAGACAGCCTCGCCCGTTGCCCGGTCAAACCCTGTCTGCACGGTGCGCGCGATCCGCTCGCCCTTTTTCTGCGCCTGTTCCACCCGCTGATTGAAACCGTCAATGTTACGCACACTGACCTTCGACATCTTGCGGTAGCGATCTTCCATCTCCTTGACTGTCCACTTCAGCGCCACGACGGCCTTCTTCGGATCGGTCACAACAGGGGTCAACAAATGCGGAATACCGTCATAAATAGACAGTTCAAGCATCTTCGGATCAATCATGATCAGGCGGCATTGCTCGGGCGTCATCCGGTAGAGCAGCGACAGGATCATGGTATTGATGGCAACGGATTTACCCGAACCGGTTGTACCGGCGACGAGCAAATGCGGCATCTTGGCGAGATCGGCGATAACAGCCTCACCATTGATCGTCTTGCCTAGCGCCAAAGCCAGCTTTGTCTTGGTCTGTTCGAAGTCCCGGCTCGCCAGCAATTCACGCAAATAGACCATTTCGCGCGTCTGGTTTGGCAATTCGATACCAATGGCGTTGCGTCCCGGCACGACAGCAACGCGGGCCGCAATAGCGCTCATCGAGCGGGCAATATCATCGGCAAGCGTGATAACGCGCGATGATTTGATGCCCGGTGCGGGTTCAAGTTCATAAAGCGTGACAACCGGACCCGGACGCACATGGATGATTTCACCGCGCACACCAAAATCCTCAAGCACACCCTCAAGCAGCCGCGCATTCTGCTCAAGCGCTTCCTTCGACAGGCTCGGATTGCGAACCACATTCTTCGGCTCGCTGAGGAAATGCAGCGGTGGCATTTCAAATGCGTCAGATTTGATCAGAGAAGTCTGCGCCTCACGCTGCACTCGAACACCTGTCTTCGGTGCAGGTGCGGGTGTGTCGACACGAACCTTTGCGCCCGGCACTGAACTGGGCCGGGCGGGTGCCGCCTGCGGTGCCCAATCGTCAACCTCGTCCTCTTCACTGAAAGCGATTGGGTCGTAGTCGTCGGCTCCGCGATCAAAATCATCATTGCCAATGTCGATGGATGGCGCTTCGATGCGCGGTGCTTCGTCATAGAAACCCGGATCGCGGCGGGCGCCGTCCTGCCGCGCAACCGGCGCGTCATTGAACATATTGTCATCGTCATTGTGTCGTGCCGTCATGCTGCGCGCACTGTTGTAGAGGCCCGCACTACGGCCGAAGATGCGGCGGAAAAGGGCTTTTATGCTCAGGAACCAATGGGTGAGCGCTCCAAGTGCCAGCCAGCTGCCACCATCGCTTTCCTCGTCATCTTCATCCTCGTCGTCAAAGTCTTCTTCACGCGTGACCTGACGACCGGACTTCTTTGCCACCACTGGCTCGCTGTCACGATAGGTCAGGCCGCAGGCAAAGCCGAAGATCCACAGCGTCGGCAGCGCAAGGACCGCGACAAGGATCATGGCGAGACCACCACGCGGAAATGTTCCGGTGAAGATCGCGGGGATTTTGAGAACCATATCGCCAAAGACGCCGCCAAGGCCGATTGGCATCGGCCAGCTTGCGGGAATATTGAAGCAACCAGCCATTGCCGCCGCCATCAGCGACGCGCAGAACCAGGCGATCGCCCGGCGCGGCAAGCGGTCTACACCCCGGCCAGTCAGCATCAAGCCGCCCCAGAACAGCGCGGGCATGAGAGCGACCAGCGCCGAGAGGCCAAAGAATTGCATGCCAAGGTCAGCAAAGACAGCACCCGCATAGCCAAGCGCATTGCGCACCGGGTTGGATGTCGCGTGGCTGAAACTCGGATCGATGACGTTCCAGGTCGCAAGACTGCCAATGGCGAAGGCCACAAAGCAGAAAAGTGCCAACCCCCAGACAATCTGTATCTGCCGGCGAAAGAGGGTCGTCAACCCGTGCCGGTTCTCATCAATCGCATAGGAGGCTGAATATCCTTGACGCATGAAATCTCGTCCTAAGTAAACGCACGCACGGCGGTCGTGAATAACCGCAGATTCGATTCCCACGTTACGGTGTGGATGGTTAAGGGGGCATTAACCATGGCGGACTTGAGCAAAATTCCCTTCATAGCTATCATTTTGCTGTGAAATTTGCACTCCGGGAAAATGGTTGCGTGAGTGTGTTGCTCGCTCGTGGTTCGTGGTTCGTGGTTCGACAAGCTCACCATGAGGGAGAGTGAGGATGCAACGCTAATCGCCGACATTTCAGACCACACACAATGCAGATCGCAAAAATTTCAGAATATGGCTCCCTTCATCACCCCTCTCCCTCATGGTGAGCTTGTCGAACCACATACCACGCACGCACGGCACTCATCCCCCCACGCATTATTGCAACAAAAAGGGCCCGGAAAACCGGGCCCTCTCAATTCTGACCATAAGCCAAATGCTAATTGTGATAAGCGGCTTCACCGTGTGAAGTGAGGTCGAGACCAATGGATTCAGCTTCGGCTGTCGGACGCAGACCAACCACAACATCCACGATCTTGTAGAGGATAAACGAGCCGATACCGCTCCAGGCCAGTGTGAGGAGAACGGCCTTGATCTGCACGTAAACCTGCGCACCCATTGTGATACTTTCACTGGCATAGCCGATACCACCAAGCGTGGTGCTGGTGAAGATGCCTGTACCGATAGCGCCAATGATGCCACCAATGCCATGCACGCCGAACACGTCAAGGCTATCGTCATAGCCAAGCTTTGGCTTCACAACGGCTACCATGTAGTAGCAGATGAGGCTGGCGAAGGCGCCAAGGAAGATCGCGCCAACCGGGCCAATCGTCCCGGCAGCTGGTGTTACAGCAACAAGACCGGCAACAACGCCTGATGCAGCACCCAGCATCGAAGCTGTTTTACGGGCAAGCGCTTCAATGACAACCCAGGCAACGATTGCACCGGCTGTCGCCGTAAAGGTGTTGATCATGGCAAGTGTTGCCTGACCGTTGGCTTCAAGAGCCGAACCGGCATTGAAACCGAACCAGCCAACCCACAGGATTGAAGCACCGATCATCGTTAGTGGCATGGAATGCGGAGCCATCATGTCGCGGCCAAGACCTGCACGCTTGCCGATGATAAGAGCACCAACGAGACCAGCAATACCGGCATTGATATGAACGACCGTACCGCCAGCGAAATCAAGCGCGCCCCAGCTATAGATCAAACCGTTTGCGTCCCAGACCATATGGGCAATCGGGAAGTATACGAACGTGACCCAGAGAATGACGAACAGGATCGTTGCCGAGAATTTAATGCGCTCAGCAAAGGCACCGATGATCAGGGCCGGTGTAATGGCGGCAAAGGTCATTTGGAAGCAGATGAAAACGAATTCTGGTATACCAACGCCCTTGGTGAAGGTGGCGGCTACTGAATCCTTGGTGACGCCGGAAAGGAAGACCTTGCCGAGACCGCCCCAGTACGGGCTGGTGCCACCGCCGAAGGCGAAGGAGTATCCGTAGAGGACCCAGATAACAATCACGACAGCGGCGATGCCGGTGCACTGCATGAGGACGGAAAGAACGTTCTTGGCGCGGACAAGGCCGCCATAGAACAGAGCAAGGCCCGGAACAATCATAAACAGGACGAGGACGCTGGAAATCATCATCCACGCGGTGTCACCCTTGTCGACTGTTGGCGCGGCAGCAGCGGCTGCATCCGCTACAGCAGGCGCAGCTTCCTGTGCAAGCGCGGCCAGCGAACCGAATGCGGTCAGCGCCAGTGAACCCAGAAGGGTACTGCGCACCGCGGATGTCAGACTGGTTGGAATTTTCATTATTTTCTCCTTAAACCCCAAATGACTCAAAGCGCATCAGTGTCAGTTTCGCCCGTACGGATACGGACAGCCTGATCGATGCTGAGAACGAAGATCTTTCCGTCACCGATCTGGCCGGTTTTGGCAGCCGCGGTGATGGCTTCAACGGCGGTGTCGACGAGCTCTGACGCCACAGCCACTTCCACTTTCAGTTTGGGAAGAAAGCTGACGGCATATTCCGCGCCACGATAAATCTCGGTGTGCCCCTTCTGGCGGCCGTAACCCTTCACCTCGGTGACGGTCAGGCCCTGAATGCCGACAGCGGTAAGTGCTTCGCGCACTTCGTCCAGCTTGAACGGCTTGATGATGGCCATCACAATTTTCATTGACTATACCCCTGCGCTAGCGCGGAACCCTTCAGGTGGAATTACCCGAACAGCAGCTATCCGCGTTGAACCCATCCCCTAAGCCTTGATGGCCCTTGGTGACTGGTGAGGAGTATTCAAGTTCCGTGCCAGACTCGAAAAATAATACTAAGTTATTGATTATATAAAGATATTTTTATCACTTCGGCAGTGCACAATGCATTATCCGGCAACATGATTAAAAATTAGGCATTTATACCAAGGCAACCAGCCTTCATTCGGAAGGATGCACACGAATTAGGCCTTCTTGCGCCGTTGAGGCAATCAGAGTGCCGTCGCGGCTATACAAAGCGCCTCGATTGAAGCCCCGCGCGCCCGCAGCGCTCGGGCTGTCTGCCGTATAAAGCAGCCAGTCATCAAAATTGAAGGGACGATGAAACCACATGGCATGGTCAAGGCTTGCCACCTGCAAATCCTTGTCGAAAATCGAACGGCCATGGGCATAGAGCGATGTATCGAGCAACGTCATATCCGAGAGATAAGCCAGAACCGCTGCCTGCACAGCACGGTCATTCGGCACCGCTCCCGTTGCCTTGATCCAGACATTTTGCTCCGGCGGCAACTTTTCCCGGGTAAAATAGTGAGTCAGCGACAGCGGCTTCATTTCGATGGGCCTGTCCTGCTCCCAATATTTGCGCACATTGGCCGGTGCATTCTGCAGATACTGTTCCTTCAGGTCCTTGTCGCTCATCAGTTTTTCCGGCTCAAGCACATCGAGCGGTATTGGCTTTTGATGTTCAAGACCTTCTTCCTCAATCTGAAAGGAGGCTTCGAGTGAAAAAATCGCATGTCCGTGCTGGATCGCCACGACGCGACGGGTGGTGAAACTCGAGCCGTCCCGAATGCGATCAACCTCATAGATAATCGGCACTTTCGGGTCGCCCGCACGCATGAAATAGCTATGCAATGAATGCACATGACGCTCAGGATCAACCGTGCGTTGCGCTGCCACCAGCGCCTGACCGATGACCTGCCCGCCAAAAACCCGTTGCCAGCCAACTTGCGGACTGCGACCTCGAAACAGGTTGTGTTCAAGTGTCTCAAGGTCGAGTATGGACAAAAGCTCTTTCATGGCATCAGACATGATGGGCGCGACTCCTGTTCTTACGGTCGGCATAATAGTGCCTGAATCCGCTTGCAACAGGAACAGGTGAACAAGTCAAGCGTCCCGTGGGCGCAAGAGCAGAGGGAAACCGGAGGCAATCATGGCTGAAAGAACCCGGACACACACATCCAAGACTCCCGAAAGCACTGATATCATTATCGCAGGCGCTGGCTATGTCGGCATGGCGACCGCCGTCGCGCTGAAATCTTCCGCACCACATCTTGCCATCACGGTGATTGATGCAGCCCCGGCCGGCGTCTGGCGCAATGACACCCGCGCCTCGGCTATAGCCGCTGCTGCGAGCCGTATGCTTGACCGATTGGGCTGCTGGGAGGAAATCCTGCCGAAAGCGCAGCCGATCAACGAGATGATCGTTACAGATTCTCGCACCTCCGATCCCGTGCGCCCCGTATATCTCACCTTCAATGGTGAGATCGAGCCCGGTGAACCCTTTGCGCACATGGTCGAGAATCGCGTGCTCAATGCGTCCCTGCGCTCAAAGGCCGACGCGATTGGCGTCACATTTATTGAAGGCGCTCCTGTCCATGGCTTTGACCATGAGGAAACTCATCTGACCGTCCGTTATGGCGATGACAAGAGCCTGCGCGCGCGCCTGCTGCTGGCTGCCGATGGCGTGAAATCGCGGCTCCGCGATATGGCAGGCATCAAGACGGTAAACTGGGAATATGGCCAGTCCGGCATTGTTTGCACAGTAGCGCATGAGCGCCCCCACAATGGCCGCGCGGAAGAGCATTTCCTTCCCGCTGGCCCCTTTGCCATCCTGCCACTCAGCGGTAATCGCTCTTCGCTTGTCTGGACCGAGCGTACGGCAGACGCAGAGCGGTTGATCAGAGAGGATGATTTTGTCTTCGAAGCGGAACTTGAACAGCGTTTTGGCTTGAAGCTGGGAGAGCTGCGTATTGAAGGCTCGCGCAAGGCTTTCCCGCTTGGTCTGACGCTGGCGCGTGATTTCGTCAAACCGCGCTTTGCACTGGTTGGCGATGCCGCCCACGGCATTCACCCGATTGCCGGTCAGGGGCTTAATCTTGGCTTCAAGGATGCAGCAGCGATTGCAGAAACCATTGTCGATGCGGATCGCCTTGGTCTCGATATTGGCTCCATTGCGGTGCTTGAGCGCTACCAGACCTGGCGCCGTTTCGACACCGTGCAGATGGGTGTGACCACTGACGTTCTGAACCGTCTGTTCTCCAACGACAATGTCCCGGTGCGCGCCCTGCGCGATTTCGGCCTTGGCCTCGTGGAGCGCATGCCGCGGCTCAAGGGATTTTTCATCCGTCAGGCCGCGGGATTGTCAACGACATCGCCGAAACTGCTTCAGGGTCAATCGATCTGAAGCAGCTTCTCCTCCCCTAAAGCGGTCGGGGATAGGTGCGGTGGATCGCCTCGATTTCCTTCAAGATGTCAGGCGTTAGCGTTACATCTGCGGCCTCAATATCGATCTTCAGCTGTTCCATGGTTGTCGCGCCGATAATAACTGACGTGACGAACGGTCTGCTCAGCGCAAACGCAATAGCCAGTTGAGCCACCTCAAGCCCGTGCTTGTGCGCAAGGTCAATATAGGCCCTGATTGCCGGTTCGGCATGCTCGCTGTTGCGCCATAGCGCCTGCAAGGATGCGCGTGAGCCAGCCGGTACTTTTCCATCCAGATATTTGCCGGTGAGAACACCCGAAGCCAGAGACGAATAGGCAAGAAGTCCGACATCTTCATGGTGGCTGAGCTCTGCCAGATCAAGGTCAAAGGCACGCTGCAGAAGGCTATATTCGTTCTGCACCGAAACAACGCGCGGTTGATCCTTGCGTTCGGCCAGTTTCAGCCATTGCGCAATACCCCATGCGGTTTCATTGGAAAGACCGATATGCCGGATCTTTCCCGCCTTCACCATATCATCGAGACCGGCGAGCGCTTCCTCAATCTGCGGAACCACCTCGGCCCTGTTCTGATGATGCGGCGCATATTCCCAACCGGAACCGAAATGATAGTGGCCACGCACCGGCCAGTGTACCTGATAAAGATCGATATAATCGGTCTGCAGGCGCTTCAAACTGCCATCAACCGCTTCGGCAATTGTCGACTTGCTCATCAGGCTGCCGCCGCGAATCCAGCTGTTGCGTCCGCCGCCGGCAATTTTCGTTGCCAGCACGAATTTATCGCGGTTGCCGGTCTTCTTGAACCAAGTACCGATATAGGTTTCGGTCTTGCCATAGGTTTCAGCGGTTGGCGGAACGGCATAAATCTCCGCCGTATCCATGAAGTTTATTCCGGATTCGAGCGCATAGTCGATCTGGGCATGCGCATCCGCTTCGGTGTTCTGTACGCCCCAGGTCATGGTGCCGAGGCAAATTTCCGTGACGTCAATATCCGTCCGGCCAAGCTTTTTCAGTTTCACGGGGATTTTCCTGTTTTGAATTCAAGAGCGATCAATTTCGAGGCCGAGCTTTTGCTTCAGCTTCCGGACGCGCTGGCCGTAGTGAGGGGAGGTCTGTACTGCGGCAGCGGCCTTGGCCACCATAGCAATCAAATCCTGCTTTTCCACATCGTTCAACTGCTGGCGCAACAAAGGTGACGTTTTGTTGATCACGATCACCGCGTCGCCAATTTGATCATTTGCCCATTTGGCATAAATCACGGCTTCCTCGGCCTTGGCGGCATCGCTGATCTCCAGAATTTCCGCACGCACAGCCTCGGCATAACTATCCGAATGCGGCATATCTTCCGTAAGAATGGCGTAGATAACTGTGGCGGCTGCGAGTACCGGATCGTTGATTGCCGTAAGCGGCGAATGTTCCGTTTGCCGACGGATTTTCTGCCTGCGGAAATAGCCGCGTGCCCGGCCAACACCATCGGCAACCTCGCTGGCTGCGTCCCCGAGCATGCGAATGCGATACCACCAGATAAGCCCTGCGCCCAAAATTCCAATCACAGCAAGTACAATATGCATATTTAAAACCCCATTCGCCCCAATAAACTGATTAATCAAAAGTCCGTCTTTGGAAAAGACCCCATTGTTGCCGCAGCTTGTAAAATCTAGCAAGTTCCAACATCGTATCTATGACACGGAACTGCTGTAGCGTTCTGGCGTTAGCAAGAGGGCAGAAGCCCGGACATACCAACCAAGGGAGAATGAGCGATGGACAGACAAGCGACGGCAATCTGGAAAGGCGCCTTGAAAGACGGCACGGGCACGCTTGATACGCAAAGTGGCGCGCTCAAGGGCCTTCCCTATAACTTCAAGGCACGTTTCGAAGATGCGAGCGGCACGTCAGGGACCAATCCGGAAGAGCTTCTGGCAGCGGCGCACGCAGGCTGCTTTGCCATGCAGCTTTCCCACTTTCTCGCGGAAAACGGCACTCCGGCTGAAAAGCTCGATGCCAAGGCAGCCGTGAGCATTAATCCTGCCGCAGGCGGCGGTTTTGAAATCACCAAAAGCGCAATCACGCTGGTCGGCGATGTGCCCGGCATTGATGCGGACACTTTTGCCAAACTTGCCGAACAGGCAAAGGCGTCCTGCCCGCTTTCCAAGGCACTTGGCGCTATTCAGGTAACGCTTGATGTAAAGCTGGCGTGAATAATGCTTCTACAATTCAAACAAAGCGGGCGCAAATGCGCCCGCTTTTGTTCAGTCAGTTGTGCGTGGTTCGTGGTTCGACAAGCTCACCATGAGGGAGAGTGAGGATGCAACGCTCAACGCTAATCGCAAACGCTACAGAATAAAGCTCCCCTCACCCTGAGCCTGTCGAAGGGCCTCATGGTGAGCTTGTCGAACCACGAACCACAACCACACAAACGGGTATTGCTAACCTGCTAAACCCGACGTTCGACCATCATCTTCTTGATCTCTGCAATTGCCTTGGCGGGGTTCAATCCCTTGGGGCAAGTCTGCGCGCAGTTCATGATGGTGTGGCAGCGATAGAGCCGGAACGGGTCTTCCAGATTGTCGAGACGCTCGCCCGTTGCCTCGTCGCGGCTGTCGATCAGCCAGCGATAGGCCTGCAACAGGACTGCCGGTCCAAGATAGCGATCGCCGTTCCACCAATAGCTCGGGCAGGATGTCGAGCAGCAGGCGCACAGGATGCATTCGTACAGCCCGTCGAGCTTGGCGCGGTCATCGTGGCTCTGCAGCCACTCTTTCGCAGGCTCCGGCGACACGGTCTTGAGCCAAGGCTCAATCGAACGATGCTGGGCATAGAAATTTGACAGATCAGGCACCAGATCCTTGACCACCGGAAGATGCGGCAAAGGATAGATTTTGACCGCGCCCTTGATCTCGTCCATGCCCTTGGTACAGGCAAGCGTGTTTGTTCCGTCGATGTTCATCGCGCAGGAACCACAAATACCTTCACGGCAGGAGCGGCGCAGCGTCAGCGTTGGATCGATCTTGTTCTTGATCCACAACAGGCCGTCGAGAACCATCGGACCGCAATCATCAAGATCGACATAATAGGTATCGATCCGCGGGTTTTCGCCATCATCGGGCGACCAGCGATAGATGCGGTATTCGCGAATATTATTGGCGCCCTTCGGACGGTCCCAGGTCTTGCCGGGACGCATCTTCGAATTTTTGGGAAGTGCAAGTTCAACCATAATGCTCTGGTCCCTTGATCAATAAACGCGCGCTTTCGGCGCGATCTTGGCGAGGCTGATGCCGCCATCCTCTTCCTTGACCAGCGGGTCAAGATGAACCGGACGGTAGTCGAGTTTGACCTCACCATCGGGCGAAAGCCAGGCAAGGCTGTGCTTGCGCCAGTTGACGTCATCGCGCTTGGGGAAATCCTCATGCGCATGGGCGCCGCGGCTTTCCTTGCGGGCTTCGGCGGCAACCACTGTCGTCAGCGCATTGGCCATCAGGTTTTCCAGCTCCAGTGTTTCCACCAGGTCGGAATTCCAGATCATTGAACGGTCGGTGACCTTGACATCTGGCAGCTCGCTCCAGATTTTCTCCATCCGCTCAACACCGGATTTCAGCGATTCCGAGGTGCGGAACACGGCTGCATCTTCCTGCATTGTCTTCTGCATCTTTTCACGCAGAACCGCCGTCGGTGTTCCACCATCGGCAAAACGAAGACGGTCAAAGCGCTCCATGATCTTTTCAACCGATGCTTCGTTGATCGTCGGGATCTTGGCGTTGCGGTCAATAACCTGACCGGCGCGGATTGCGGCAGCACGGCCGAACACCACGAGATCGATCAGCGAGTTTGAGCCAAGACGGTTGGCGCCATGCACGGAAGCGCACCCTGCTTCACCGACAGCCATCAGACCCGGCTGAATGCGATCCGGATCATCCTTGGTTGGATTGAGTGCTTCACCCCAATAATTGGTCGGGATGCCGCCCATATTGTAATGCACTGTCGGCAGAACGGGGATAGGTTCCTTGGTCAAGTCGACACCGGCGAAAATCTTGGCCGATTCCGAAATGCCAGGCAGACGCTCATGCAGAACAGCCGGGTCCAGATGGTCAAGATGCAGGAAGATATGATCCTTGTCCTTGCCAACACCGCGGCCTTCGCGAATTTCCAGCGTCATGCAGCGGGAAACCACGTCACGCGATGCCAGATCCTTGGCCGATGGCGCGTAGCGCTCCATGAAGCGCTCACCCTCAGAGTTGACGAGATAACCACCCTCGCCGCGTGCGCCTTCGGTGATCAGGCAGCCTGCGCCGTAAATACCTGTTGGGTGGAACTGAACGAACTCCATATCCTGCAATGGCAAGCCGGCGCGTGCGACCATGCCGCCGCCATCACCTGTACAGGTGTGGGCTGATGTTGCGGAGAAATAGGAGCGCCCGTAACCGCCGGTTGCCAGAACAACCATTTTGGCGGCAAAGCGGTGGATTGTGCCATCATCGAGGTTCCAGGCAACAACACCGGTAATCGTGCCATCCGCATCCTGAATGAGATCAAGCGCGAAATATTCGATGAAGAACTGCGCATTGTGGCGCAGGCTCTGGCCATAAAGCGTGTGCAGGATGGCATGGCCTGTGCGGTCAGCCGCAGCGCAGGTGCGCTGTACGGGCGGACCATCACCGTAATTCATCATGTGGCCGCCAAAGGGGCGCTGATAAATCTTGCCCGCTTCTGTGCGCGAGAAAGGAACGCCGTAATGCTCCAGCTCGTAGACCGCAGCTGGCGCTTCGCGTGCCAGATATTCCATCGCATCCGTATCACCGAGCCAGTCCGATCCCTTGACGGTATCGTACATGTGCCACTGCCATGAATCCGGACCCATATTGCTCAACGAAGCGGCGATACCGCCCTGCGCCGCAACCGTATGTGAGCGGGTCGGGAAAACCTTGGTGATGCACGCCGTCTTCAGACCCTGCTCGGCCATACCGAGGGTCGCACGCAAGCCTGCACCACCGGCACCAACCACCACCACATCAAATTTGTGGTCCACGAATGTATAGGCCTTGCCGTCCTTGCCGACAGTCCTGTTCTTGTCTGTTGCTGCCAAGATTAGCCTCCGAAGCTCAGCTTGATGATCGCAAAGACGCAGGCAACGCCCACCACGAGGGTGAAAAACGTATTCAGCATCAGACAGGCGATCTTCTTGCCTTCACTTGTTACGTAGTCTTCGATGATGACCTGCATGCCCAAGCGCATGTGAACGAGACCAGAAATGATCACCATCAGCAGCACCAGCGCGATCAGCGGGTGTGAAAGAGCGGCCCTCGTTTCCGCAAAGCTTGCGCCGTGCAGATAAACGATCAGACCGATGAAAAACAGAAGCAACGGAATGTTGGCAACCGACGTCAAACGCTGGCGCCAGAAATGATCCGTACCCTCGTGCGCAGAACCAAGTCCGCGAACCTTCTTAAGCGGCGTGCGCATATCGCTCATTGTCCCGCCTCCTTTACAAAATCGTGAACGCGGCGATCCAGATCAGGACCGTCAGCGCAATGGAGAGAACAAGAGAAGCCCAGGCCATCTTCGTGGTGGTGTGCTTGTCAAGGCCACGGCCTGTATCCCAGATGAGATGGCGGATACCACCGATCATATGGTGCAGGAGCGCCCAAGTGTAGCCAAGCAAAACCAGAAGGCCGATCCACGAACCAAGCACCCAGCTGACGAAGTTGAACTGCGCCTCGCTCGTGGCTGTCGCAATCAACCACCATGCCACCAGCAACGTGCCGAAATAGAGCGCTCCGCCGGTGATGCGGTGAACGATGGACATGACCATGGTGGGAATTAGTTTGTAGATTTGCAGATGCGGCGACAGTGGCCGGTTCGCATGCAGGTTTGTCTTGCTCATAGCGTCCCCAATGATAAGCGCCGCGCCATTTGAACCTTGATTGACGGGCAGGGCCGAAAGGCTGGATAGAGGCAAATTTAGAAGGGTTTTAGTCCCGTTTTTGCACTGCGTCAAAGGCCCATTCACCCCCCTCATGCGGCGAATTGGCACCAATAGCAAGCCCATAAGGTTTGTTTAGAAAATTCAATCGTTTAAAGCGCGATATCGGGTTCAAAAGGGTCTCATTTTGCCCTTTAAACCCGATCAATTTTATTTGAGTGAGTCTGTCCAGTTTAATCGATTTTGCCGCCTTCGGACGCCCTATTGTGCAAACGCGAACGGAACATTCCGAGTCGTTCTCAGGATGTTCCGTTCGTCTTTAGTCCAAGAGTGGGGCCAGTTTTTACTGGTTGCCGAAGCGGATAATGAAACTCGTCCAGTCGGCAGGCGCAGCAATCTGCTCGTAAAGTTTGCGGCCATCTTCCGGAAGGCGCGGTGCATTGAGCGACAATTTGGTCCAGCCGCGCTCTTCCGCCTTGTCGGCGAGCACATCGATCAGTGCCTTGGCGATGCCTTTGCCGCGATGATCATGATGCACATAGATATGATCCACCTGCCCCGCCCGCATGCCTGAAACAGGCTCGGGCAAATCATAGAAAATAACGAACCCGACCAGATGACCATCAAGCCTTGCGCCAGCGATTTCCGCAGCGCGGTCGCGCAACAGGTTTTCGGCGTAATAATCATCAGGACGGCGTGGCGCACCACGCTTGAGCGCCTGCGCATAGCTTGCCAGAAGGGGCGCAAACTCATGGGCATCGTTCAGATGCAGCAGAGAAATGTCGACGGCGTGTTCGTCTGCGGTCTTTGTCGTCATGGTCGCATCATCCCTTTCATTCTGGCAGCACTTTCGGCTGTCCCGCTGATATTGAGGATTGGTTGATTGTGCTGCGCACGTCAACCGGCGGACCCCGGCAAAAATCGATTCAAAAGCTTTTTGGCGGATGACAAGCGTTAATAATAGGTTAATGCTTATGGGGATCGGAACCGGATCGCTACGGGAGCTTGTCCATGTTCGCCCTGCACAGACAAATGACTGCGCTTTTATTATCAGGCGTCATGGTGTTCACGGCTTCTCTTGCTGCAATGCAAAATGCCGCCGCATACGACATCAATCTGGCCGATGCCTATGGTGACGAATATGGCAATATCGTCGTGCAGGACCCATCCGGTCCCAAAATGATCTTCGTTGGTTCGACATCCGCCAAATCCGATGCCCTCGTGCAGGAATTGCGCCGGAAGGTCCCGGTTTACAAACGTGGCCGGGGCCCTGCCATCATCTCACCACCCGGTGACCCCTATGTGGTCGGCGTTATACCGGCGCCCAACACCAGCTGCGATAGCCCTATCGTCATACGGGGACGCGGCTATATGTACGGCATTGACCGCAACGAAACACCCGTTCTCGGCCTTCCGGGCTGCCAATAGCCCACTCTTTTCACATTTGATTTGCCTCGCTGACCCGCGCCCTGTATGGGGGCCGCTTCATTGAAGAGGTTCATTCATGGCTCGTAACGCTGATGGCGCACTCGTCCTTTTTTCCGGCGGGCAGGATTCCGCAACCTGTCTCGCCTGGGCGCTCTCCCGGTTTGACCGGGTGGAAACAGTCGGTTTCGACTATGGCCAGCGTCACCGCGTGGAGCTTGATGTGCGCGACGACTTCCGGGCCAAGCTGATCGAGCAATTTCCGCAATGGGCCGCGCGGCTCGGCGATGATCACAGGCTGGATGCCAGTGTGATTGGTCAGCTTGGCGCTACTGCCATGACTGGCAATATTGCCATCGAAATGGCCGAAAATGGCCTGCCCAATACATTTGTCCCGGGCCGCAATCTCCTGTTTTTCACGCTCGCCGCCGCGCTCGCCTATCGCCGCGGACTGCGTGTCATCGTTGGTGGCATGTGCGAGACCGATTATTCCGGCTACCCCGATTGCCGCGACGACACACTCAAGGCGCAGCAAGTGGCGCTTTCATTGGGGCTGGATCGCCGTATCACCATCGAAACACCATTGATGTGGCTGGATAAAGCCGAAACCTTCGCTCTTGCCTGTGATATCGGCGGTGAACCATTGCTCGATATGATCGTTGAAAACACCCACACCTGCTACCTCGGTGATCGTTCCACCCGCCATGCATGGGGCTATGGTTGCGGCACCTGCCCGGCCTGCGAATTGCGCGCCGGTGGCTGGCACAAATTCAAGGCAGAAGCCGCGTGACCTACGCCGTCAAAGAAATCTATCTGACGCTTCAGGGCGAGGGCAATCACACCGGCCGCGCCGCCGTGTTCATGCGGTTCGCCGGGTGCAATCTGTGGTCAGGGCTTGAACGCGATCGTGCCGATGCCCAATGCCGGTTCTGCGATACAGATTTCGTCGGGGTCAATGGCCCCGGCGGCGGCAAGTTCAAAACGGCCGATGCACTTGCCGATGCTGTTGCCAATGCATGGCCAAGGGGCGAGCGCTCCAATGGCAAGCCCTATGTCATCTGCACAGGCGGCGAACCGCTCCTGCAATTGGACAAGCCGTTGATTGACGCCTTTCATGCCAGGGGATTTGAAGTCGGTGTCGAAACCAATGGCACGATTGCAGCCCCTGAAGGTATCGATTGGATCTGCGTTTCGCCCAAGGCCAATACCAAGCTTGTTCAGACCAGTGGTCACGAAATCAAACTCGTCTATCCGCAGGCGGAAGCAGCAACCGATCCCATCCATTTCGAACGGCTCCCATTTCAGCATTTCTATTTGCAGCCCCTTGACGTCATCGGTGATCCGGCGCAAACCGCCCGGCATGTGGCATCTGCAGCGGCCTATTGCCTCGCCCATCCGCTTTGGCGGCTGAGCACGCAGACACATAAATTGATTGGCTTGCCCTAAAGGGCAGTTTTGGCGGGCGCCTATTGCGCCAGTGCCGATGAGGAACACCATGAGAATCTTTACCGACTTCACATTTGAAGCGGCGCACCATCTGCCGCACTCTTTTCCCGATGGGCATGTCAACCAGCGTCTGCATGGCCACAGTTTTCGCGTTCGCGTCACCCTGCAGGGAAGGCCTGATCCGAAAACCGGCCTGATTGCTGATCTGGGCACCGTCAAAACCGCCATTAAAAGCGCCCGCCATGCATTAGACCATCGATATCTCAATGAAATTGACGGTCTGGAGTTGCCGACGCTCGAGAGCATCGCCATATGGCTATGGCGGCGCATTGCTTCGGATCTTCCGGCACTGGCCGAGATCGGCATTTACCGCGACAGTTGCGGCGAGGGCTGTGAATATCAGGGCGAGTTTGAAACGCTGGAGGAGGCGGCATGAGTCATTACGCAGAACAGGCAATGATGCTGGGCAAGGATGTACCTATTCCCCACCACCCCGACGAGGCGCTGCTCGACGCTGTACCGAACCCACAGGCGGGAACACTCTTTCTCGCCCGCTTTGCCTGCCCGGAATTCACCTCACTTTGCCCGGTGACCGGCCAGCCGGATTTCGGCCATCTGGTCATTGATTATGCGCCGGATCAGGCATTGCTCGAATCCAAGTCGCTTAAACTGTTTCTGACCAGCTTCCGCAACCATGGTGCATTCCACGAAGACTGCACAGTGAGTATCGGCAAGCGGATCGTCGAAGCCGTGAAGCCTTTGTGGCTGCGTATCGGCGGCTATTGGTATCCGCGCGGCGGTATCCCGATTGATGTGTTCTGGCAGACCGGACCTGTCCCGGAAGGACTCTGGTTGCCTGATCAGGGCGTACCCGCCTATCGTGGACGCGGCTAAGACAAAGGAACAATCAAATGGCTGAGCTCAAGGTAAGAACACGGGATGTCGGCGCGACGGCTGTTCTGCAACGCGGCGGCCAACCGGTTGTTACTTCCCATACGGGCGGTGTGCTGAACGTCGCTCATTCGGTTTCAGAACCGGGTTTTGGACCGCTTGATCTGCTTTATGCGTCGCTTTCCGCCTGCCTTGTCCTCAGTGCCAAAATAGCGGCTTCCCGTTTCGGTGTTGCCGACAAGCTGGAATCTGTTCAGGCGCACGTTACCGGTGACAAGGCGAAGGAAGGTCTTTCCCGTATAGAGCGCTTCCACATTGCCTTCATGATAACAGGCGATATCGATGAAGCGACAAAACATGCCATCGTTGAGGCAGCCGAGACCGAGATTTGTACCGTGAGCAACACATTGCAAGGCGATCCAGCTTTCACAACAACGCTGGCGGACTAGCGCTCCGGACGAGCAACATTGCCTTTGACGGCAGAAGAAGCCCGCACCATTCATGCTCACAAAAAAACGGGGCCAATGGCCCCGTCATGTTGCAGGTCGTGATGTAAAGAAGCTTACTTCCACTCGCGGATATCGACGAAGTGACCGGCGATCGCCGCCGCCGCCGCCATGGCTGGCGAAACGAGATGGGTGCGGCCCTTGAAGCCCTGTCGTCCTTCGAAATTGCGATTTGAAGTGGAAGCACAACGCTCGCCCGGCTTCAGCCGGTCATCATTCATGGCAAGGCACATGGAACAACCCGGCTCACGCCAGTCAAAACCGGCAGCCTTGAAAATCTTGTCGAGGCCTTCAGCTTCCGCCTGTTCCTTGACCAGACCGGAGCCCGGAACAATCATCGCATCAACGGTTTCAGCCACTGTGCGGCCTTCCACGACTTTGGCAACCGCGCGCAAATCTTCGATACGACCATTGGTGCAGGAGCCAATGAAGACACGGTCCAGCTTGATGTCGGTCATCGGTGTACCCGGCTTCAAACCCATATAATCGAGCGCCCGCCACTTCGAGGTGCGCTTGGTTTCATCTGGAATTTCATCGGGATTGGGTACGGAACCGGTGATGGCAATCACATCCTCAGGCGATGAGCCCCAGGAAACGATTGGCGGCAGGTCAGCAGCATTGAGCACAACAACCTTGTCGAAATGCGCGCCTTCATCGGTCTGGAGCGTTTTCCAGTATTCGACCGCCTGATCGAAAGTTTCACCCTTCGGCGCGCGCGGCTTGTCCTTCACATAGGCAAAGGTAATCTCGTCAGGTGCAATCAGACCTGCACGGGCACCGCCTTCAATCGACATGTTGCAGATGGTCATGCGGCCTTCCATCGACAGCGCGCGAATGGCTTCGCCCGCATATTCGATGACATAGCCGGTGCCACCGGCTGTACCGATCTCGCCGATAATGGCCAGAATGATGTCCTTGGCGGTAACGCCAGCTGGCAGAACGCCATCAACGCGCACCAGCATGTTCTTGGCTTTTGACTGGATCAGCGTCTGGGTTGCCAATACGTGCTCGACTTCCGACGTGCCGATACCATGGGCCAGCGCGCCAAAGGCGCCATGCGTCGAGGTGTGGCTATCGCCGCATACAATCGTCATACCCGGCAGGGTGAAGCCCTGCTCTGGTCCAATGATGTGCACGATACCCTGACGAATATCCTTCTCGGAATAATACTCGACACCAAAATCCAGGGCATTCTTGGCAAGCGCCTCAACCTGAATGCGGCTTTCCTCGTTCTTGATGCCGTTGACGCGATCCGGCGAGGTTGGCACATTGTGGTCAACCACAGCCAGTGTCTTTTCGGGATGGCGGACCTTGCGGTTCGTAAGACGGAGCCCTTCGAAAGCCTGCGGACTGGTCACTTCATGAACAAGGTGACGATCAATATAAAGAAGGCAGGTGCCATCGGCCTGCTGATCAACCAGATGATCATCCCAGATCTTGTCATAGAGTGTACGTGGCGCAGTCATCGCGATATCCTCGGCAATGGTATGGTGCTGTAAGATTATGTCGTGGACATATGCACTCGGTGCCCACTTACGTCAAGAAACAAGCGATAAAAGTAATATTTCGGCGACAAAGCGCCGCGATGACAGCCGGTTTCTCCATGATTTTGCCGCGATTCCCGAGCCATTTCGTTTGCGAGCGGCAAAAGGGAGGCGCAAATGGTTTCGCGGCGTATTGTTGTGCTGGGCGGTCTTGCGACCGTTGCTTCCGTTTCCGGCTTCTTTCGCCTGCCATTTGCAACCCGCGCTTTGACCGGGAATGCAATGGCTGTTCTTGAGGCAGATGCTTGGGTACCGCAGGCTTAAGTCCGATCGTTCAACCGAGCCTCGATCCAGCGCAGCCCCAGTGACAGGCTGATCGTCAGGATCAGATAGACATAGGCGACGACGGAATAGGTTTCGAAGAAACGGAATGATCCTGATGCATAGACCTTGCCCATTTGCGTGACATCAACAACGCCAAGCACGGATACAAGTGAAGAATCCTTCACCATCGAAATGAAGTCATTGCCATAGGGTGGCAGAATTGTGCGAAGCGCCTGCGGTATCACGATTAAACGGAACCGCTGGAACCGTTTCAGGCCAAGTGCCTTTGCCGCCTCGATCTGCCCCTTATCAACGGCCTGAATGCCTGCACGGAAGATTTCCGCCAGAAACGCCGCATAAGCGAGCGTCAGCGCGATGATTGCCCGCCACAACAAAGAAAAATCTCGCACTTGAAGGGGGTCAAACAGTCCGGCATTTTGCAGCGGATGGGTGATGAAATTCCAGAGCGCGACAATGGCAGGCGCGCCAACAAATGCGATGTAGAACAGAAGCACCAGCAAGGGTATGCCGCGAACAATCTCAACGTAGAACCGCGCCGTCTGACGCAAGACGATGTGTTCGGAAAGGCTCATGACCGCGAGCAGAAGGCCAAATCCCGATGCCAGACAGAAGGCAAGAAGCGATACCCAGATGGTAATCCAGATGCCTTGCGAGACTGTGGAAAAAACCTGCCCGTAAATATCACTGACGAGAATGGCTATGCCAAGCGCAATGGCGATTGCCACCGCAACGACCAGCCACCAGGGGAAGTCCTTTTTGACAAAAGGACTTCTGTTCTGTGAGGGAATCGACAACTATTGGCCAAGCTTGTAGTCGAGAAACCACTTCTTGTTCAGCGCATCAAAGGTACCGTCAGCCTTCATGGCAGCAATGGCTGCATTAACAGGGGCGACGAGATCAGAGCCCTTGGCAAAGATGAAGCCGAAATCTTCCGCGCCCAGCGGGCCGCCTACGAGCTTCAACTTGCCATCCGATGCATCCACATAGCCCTTGCCCGCCGTACTGTCTGTCAGAACGACATCGACGTCACCGGTCTTGAGTGCCTGAATGGTCGCACCGAACGTCTCGAACAGCTTGATACGCGGGTTTTGCTCGTTACCATCAAGCAGATTATAGACGGCTACATAGAAATTGGTTGTGCCGGGCTGAGCCCCGACGAGACCATCCTTGATTTCTGCAAAGCCTTTTGCATCCGAGAAACGCTTTTCATCACTGCGAACCAGCATGAATTGCTCCGAACGCATATAGGGCTCGGAGAAATCCACCTTCTGCTTGCGCTCGTCATTGATGGTAATGCCTGTCATGCCGATCTGATACTGGTTATCGGCCACCGACTGGATCATCGCATCCCAGCTCGTGTTCAGATACTCCACCTTGAAATTCAATCGCTTGGCGATTTCATTCATGGCATCATATTCCCAGCCCACAGCCTTGCCGGTTTTTGGATCGATAAATTGCAAAGGCGGATAGGCATTTTCCGTAACAACGGCAACCTTCTTGCCGCCCAGATCGGGCAGTTGCGCAGCCAAAGCCGAAAACGGCACGGTAGCGAGCATTAGCCCCGCCAGAATAACGGATCGCAAATTCATGTCAGACCTCTAATATTGCGTTTTGATCAATCGAAGCACAAATTTCACTTTGTAAAGGCTCCGTCAATCCCCTCAAGCGGCATGCAACTGCTTTATTCGCTATTGCGCAAGCATCATTTTTTCAACTGTAGAATGACAACTGCGACGAGTACCGAGCAAAAGAAAAAGGCGGCCCGAAGACCGCCTTTTCAAATTTAAAATGAACTGCGCTTATTCAGCAGCAGGTGCCTTGGCAACGGTTTCTTCCGTTACCTTTTCAGCTGTACCAGTGACTGGAACAGCAGTCTTACCCTTGCGGTTGTCTTTCTTCTCGGCAATGCGGGCTGCCTTACCGGTCAGACCACGCAGGTAGTAAAGCTTCGCACGACGGACCTTACCGCGGCGGACCACTTCAACACCTTCAACCAGTGGTGAGAAAATCGGGAATACGCGTTCAACGCCTTCACCGTAGGAAATCTTGCGAACTGTGAAGTTCTCGTTAATGCCTGCGCCATTGCGCGCAATGCAAACGCCTTCATAAGCCTGAACGCGGGTACGTGTACCTTCCGTCACGCGTACGTTAACGCGGACTGTATCACCTGGCTTGAAATCAGGCAGTGTGCGCTTTGCTTCGATCTTTGCTCTCTGTTCGAGATCGAGCTGACGAATAATATCGACGGTCATCGTCTTCATCCTTTTCTTTTCAAACAGTCAGAGCGCTCAACACTTGCCATGCAGCATCTTTGGCCGCATTTCTATGCCTCTAGTGAGGCAGGAGCGAATTCACCATCCATTGATTGTGGACTTGGGTTTTTCCCGAGTTGGCGGCCAGATACACCATAAAAGTCGCTTTGTCACCTCTGGCAGCGATTCTTTTTAACGCTGATTGGCCGCAGAGTCGAGGATGAGAGGTTTTCGCATGAAAACCCTTCGCGTTTCGTCGAGACCTCTTTCGATATGTTCCTGTCGGATTTGCAACAGCGCCGGGCTCAATGCCGCATCAACAATATCGGTGAAGCCAAGCCTGCGGTAATAGGGTGCATTCCACGGAACATCCCGGAAGGTTGAAAGCAAAAGCCCTTGCCTGCCTTCTTTGCGGGCTTGCTCTTCCACCAGCCCGATCAGCGCCGCCCCGATGCGTTTTCCTGTATATTCCGGGTCAACGTCGATTTGTTCGATATAAAGCTGGTCATCGACCAAGCCAAAAATCACAAAGGCAATCGGCTTCGCATCAACGGCGACAAAAAGGCGATCTTGACCGATCCGCTCAAGCAAGACAGCATCAGGTGTTGGATCATCATTGGCGATCTCCACCATGCCGATATCAAGGAATCGCAACGCGGAAGCCCGTTCAATTGCTGCAATGGCGGGAATGTCACCCACCGCACCGCTTCGAAACTGCATTGTGTTGGCTCCACCTATTTGCGCGGCTTCTTCGTCTGCGGATAGCGATCCCAAAGGTCGGGGCGCCGCTCCTGCGTCAGCTTTTCAGCCTCCGCCTTGCGCCACTTCTCGATGGCTCCGTGATTACCGGAAAGCAGCACATCGGGGATACGCCGCCCTTCCCACTCCTGCGGTTTGGTATATTGCGGATGCTCCAGCAGACCAGTCTCAAAGCTCTCCGTCTCACCTGACTGCGCATTGCCCATTACGCCGGGAAGAAGTCGCACAATTGCATCAAGAACAACGATGGCCGCAGTCTCACCGCCTGACAGGATGTAATCGCCGATCGAAACTTCTTCAAACTGCCGTGCTTCGATCAACCGTTCATCAACGCCTTCGAACCGGCCGCACAAAATGACGGCACCCGGACCTGCGGCAAGCTCTCGCACCCGTTCCTGACTGAGCGGTTTGCCGCGCGGGCTCATGAACAGCCTTGGTCGCCCATCAGCCACCTGATCTACGGCACGCGCGAGCACATCCGCTTTCATCACCATACCGGCACCACCGCCAGCGGGAGTGTCATCGACCATGCGGTGCTTGTCCGTCGCAAATTCGCGTATCTGCACTGTCTCAAGCGACCATGCTTTGTCGGCCAATGCCTTGCCTGCGAGGGATACGCCAAGTGGTCCCGGGAACATTTCCGGGTAGAGTGTCAAGACAGTGGCCCGGAAACCGGCATTGCCGCTCATGGACGCTCTTTCCCGCCATCGCCGCCAAGCTGCCTGCGCCGCTCTTCTTCCTCATTCTCATCGGCGATAAGCCCAGCCGCAGCCGGATCAATGACGACCTGCCCTGCCTTTACGTCGATGGATGGGACAGCGGCTTGTGTAAACGGAACCAGCATCGGCCGGCGGCCCGGTATCGTCAGCTCGATGAGATCACCGCCACCGAAATTGAACATGGCCGAGACTTTGCCATAGGGTTTGCCTTCACCGTCAACCGCATCAAGCCCAATGAGGTCCGCATGATAAAACTCGTCTTCATCGAGTTCCTCAGGCAGTTGTGCGCGATCAATAAACAACATTGTTCCATTCAACGCTTCGGCCATTGTGCGGTCATTGACACCCCGGAACCGCACAACGACAACGGTATTGGCGGGGCGGATTGCCAATATCTCAAAGCTTCTGCCGGTCACATCATAAAGCAGGCCGTAATCAGCCAATGCCAGGGGATCGCCGGTAAAAGTCTTTACCCGCACTTCACCGCGCGTTCCATGCGCTGCACCGATAATGGCGAGCTGCACCGGATCATTCAATTTTGCCATAGGCTTTTTCCATTCCTATCTTCTTCGTTGGAGGAATTACTCTGTCTTTGGCCAAACGCCAAGTGAGAAGGACAGGCGAAACGACTCCGTAAGGACTGCTGTGGCATTGTCAGGCGGAAATAGGGTTGAGGAGTATTGCCATGGTCGTGCAGCCACAGAGTGCCGAATTTCTGGTTTCGGCTCGACCTGACCTGATTACCGCGCGGGAAGAATGGCTGAAATCGCTGAAAAACACCCGTCGTCTCGCAGCCAATACACTTGAGGCTTATGAGCGCGACACCCGTCAGTTTTTTCAGTTTCTCACTGGTCACCTCGCCGAGCCACCGTCGCTGAAAGACGTTGCGACCCTGCGTATTGCTGATCTGCGATCCTATCTGGCGCGCCGACGCAATGATGGTGCAGGCGCGCGTACCCTCGGCCGTGGCCTTGCAGGCATTCGCTCCTTTCTGCGTTATCTGGAGAAGCAGGGCATGGCCAACGCCGCAGCCTCCATCGCCATGCGCGCGCCGAAGCAGCCCAAATCACTGCCGAAACCATTGACCACTGTTGATGCCCGGCGCGTGGTGGAAAAGGGTGAACAGCTCAATGAGGAACCATGGATCGCCGCGCGCAATGCAGCGGTTCTGACCTTGCTTTACGGTTGCGGATTGCGCATCTCCGAAGCGCTTAACCTTGACGGCAGCGCATTGCGCGACCCTTCGGCCCGCTCCATTCCTATCACCGGCAAGGGTAACAAGACGCGTATGGTGCCGCTTCTGCCCATCGTTCACAGGGCTGTAGAGGAATATCGCCAGCTGTGCCCTTACGAACTGGAAGAGGGAAAGCCGCTGTTCCGCGGCGCACGCGGTGGCGAATTGCATTCGGCAATCATCCAGCGCGACATGCAGAAGATGCGCGGTGCGCTTGGCCTGCCCGACACGGCAACCCCGCATGCGCTGCGCCACTCCTTTGCCACCCATTTGCTCGGGCGCGGCGGTGATCTGCGCACGATTCAGGAACTGCTCGGCCATGCGAGCCTCTCCACAACACAGGTCTATACCGGCGTTGATACGGAGCGGCTGATGGAAATCTATGACAAGGCACATCCCCGCGCCTGAAGACCGACAATATCTGTGTTACAAACAATTTGCAGAATGGTTTTAACGCCTTTTTGCCAAACCAACCGTATGAACAGACCATGACCCATACCGGCCCAACCATTTCTCTTGATCGTATAGCCGACGGCGCCCTGCGTCTTCTGGCTTTCTTGAGCTGGCTTTTGCTCGCCTCTTTCCTGATTGTTGCGTTCACCGCAACCCATGCGCGTGCCGAAGACATATCCTGCGGAGGGCATGACCTCATCGCTGAAATGGCCAAGTCCGATCCTGAAAAACTTGCGGCCTTGCGAAAGGAAGCGGAAGCCACGGAGAACGGTAAAAGCATTCTGTGGAAGATCGAAAAGCCCGGAACGAAACCATCATGGCTTTTTGGCACCATGCATCTGACCGATCCGCGTGTATTGAAGCTCTCCGATACAGCGCAACGCGCCTATCAGGACGCAGGAACGGTTGTGATCGAGACAGATGAAGTCCTTGATCCAAAAGCGCCGTTGAAGGTCATGGCGCAGGATCCGGGACTGATGATGTTTACCGATGACAATACATTGGAAAAGCTCATACCAGCCGACAAGCTTGAGGACGTGAAAACGGGACTTGCTGCGCGAGGCCTGTCATTGGCGGCGCTTAACAAAATGCAGCCCTGGATCATCACCAGCATGCTTGCCATGTCTCCCTGCGAGCTTGAACGTGGCAAAAGCGGTCAGGCCTTTCTCGATATCAAGCTTGCCCGGGATGCCAAGACACAGGGCAAGGAAATTGCCGGGCTTGAAACCATCAAGGATCAGCTCAGCGCCATGGCATCCTTGCCGCTGAAATTCCATGTCGATGGTCTGATCGAGACGCTTAATCTGGCATCAAAGCTGCCTGACATGTTCGAAACCATGGTGGTGCTCTATACCCATGGCGATGCGGCCCTGATCTTTCCCTTCATGCGTTCCCTTTCTCCGGATGGTACAGCGACCGGTGAGAACTACGCGGCTTTCGAAGAAAAGATGGTTGATGCCCGCAACCGGGTCATGGTGGAGCGCGCCATCCCCATTATCGACAAAGGAAATGTCTTTATAGCTGTTGGTGCCCTGCATCTTCCGGGGAAAAACGGGCTTGTGACGCTCTTCCGCGCCAAGGGATACACAGTTACGGCGCAATAATTATCGCTCTCGGCAATCGGATAAATACTTGGTTTTGAATGATATATCCCGTAACTGTCACAACCTATCCGCGTAATATTGGAACTTACAACGCGATGAATCGTTATATTTCTTGAACGCAAGAGCATTACGGAGGACGTGAGATGACCTATGACCCCAACTTGCAACGTCCCGTGGACGCGCAGACAGATCCTGAACCAAGAGTGGTTCAGAGAAGCGGAGGCGGAAGCGGATTCCTTATTGCAGGTATATTGATCGCTGCTTTGGTTATCGGCGGTTATTATTATCTGAATAGCAGCACGACAATGGATGCTCCGGCACCGCCAGCACCGACAACGCGGGCCCCTGCGCCTGCAACAGCTGAGCCACCGGCATCCACAGCACCAGCAACGCCTGCCCCGGCTCAGCCGGCTCCGGCTCCAACCACACCGGCTCCTAGCAACAATTAATGCCGGATAGGTAATGAAACTAAAAGGCCCGGTATTCCGGGCCTTTTTCTTATTCGTCTATAGTCCGGATCACATATGGATCGGCTTGGCAAAGGTCGCGAGAGCCGCTTCGCGCACTGCTTCCGACATGGTTGGATGTGCGTGCGTTGTGCGAGCCAGATCTTCCGATGAGCCGCCAAATTCCATCAGCACGGTCGCTTCATGGATCATCTCGCCAGCGCCAAAACCGACGATGTGAACACCAAGCACACGATCAGTCGCCTTATCCGCAAGGATTTTGACGAAACCGTCCGTGTGCAGCATGGCGCGGGCACGGCCATTGGCCGTGAACGGGAATTTACCCGCCTTGTAATCAATACCGGCTGCTTTCAGCTCTTCTTCCGTCTTGCCGACTGAGGCCACTTCCGGCTGCGTGTAGACGACGCTCGGAATGGCATCGAAATTCACATGACCGGCCTGACCGGCCAGAATTTCCGCAACAGCGATGCCTTCATCTTCAGCTTTATGCGCGAGCATAGGCCCTTGAACCACGTCGCCAATGGCATAAATACCAGCCACATTGGTCTGCCAATGATCATTGATGGCAACGCGTCCGCGATTATCGACCTCAACACCGGCTTCCTTCAGGCCAAGACCGTCCGTATAGGGGCGGCGGCCCGTTGAAACGAGTACCGCATCAGCCGTAACGCTCTGGGCCTCACCGCCCTTGACTGGCTCAAATGTAACCTTGGCACCCTTGCCGGACTTTTCAACGCCGGTCACTTTGGCGCTCATTTTAAACTCGATGCCCTGTTTCTC
Organism: Phyllobacterium sp. TAF24; assembly: GCF_052113785.1. Taxonomy (NCBI): domain Bacteria; kingdom Pseudomonadati; phylum Pseudomonadota; class Alphaproteobacteria; order Hyphomicrobiales; family Phyllobacteriaceae; genus Phyllobacterium; species Phyllobacterium sp. TAF24. The sequence goes on from NZ_JBFRDN010000002.1 coordinate 302,328, forward strand.
CAGCATGCGCTGGAACTGACGCGATACTTCGCCGTCCATCGGTCCGAGAATCTTGTCGAGGAATTCAACGACCGTTACCTTGGCGCCAAGACGCGCCCAGACCGAACCCAGTTCGAGGCCGATAACACCGCCACCAACAACCACGAGCGTTTCCGGAACCTTGGTAAACTCCAGCGCGCCGGTCGAGGAAACGATGACCTTTTCATCGAATTCGACATTGACACCGGGAATACCAGCAACGTCGGAACCGGTGGCGATGACAATGTTCTTTGTCTCGATTTCCTGTACCTTGCCATCATCGCCGGTCACGGAAACCTTGCCCGCCGCAACGACCTTACCGGTACCCTTGAATGTATCAATCTTGTTCTTCTTGAACAGGAAGGCCACGCCATTGACGTTGGATTCAACCGTTGCATCCTTGTGCGCAAGCATCGCCTTCAGATTGAGCTTTGGTGTACCAACGTCCACACCCAGCGTCGCATGCGAATGACCTGCTTCATGGAACACTTCCGAAGCGTGCAGCAATGCCTTGGAGGGAATGCAACCGATGTTGAGGCAGGTGCCGCCAAACGTATCGCGCTTTTCAATCACCGCGGTCTTCAGGCCAAGCTGCGCAGCCTTGATCGCGCAGACATAACCGCCCGGACCTGTTCCGATGATGACGACGTCATATGACATGATTAAATCCTTCTTCTGTGACGCAACTCGAAACTACTGTTCGGGCACGCATTCTTTGAAACGGAAGACTTCCCATGGAAAAGTCTCAAGGGGTTTTTCGAGTTTGAAATTGAAACTGCTCATCGCGCCGGAAAAATCCGGCAGGAGCAGCGCCTGTGCGGAAGGCTCCTTGGCCGTTGGCAGAAGTTCGGCGTCAGCGCCCTCCTTCAAGGCATAGACAACACCTTTCCAGACAGTGCATCGCTGCAACTCGTCGCCGGTTACGTCACCCGCCGGGCACTTGTACATGACAGTGGCATTGGGCCTCCCACCGTCTTTGTCCCACATAACAACACCATCAAGCTTGAGATCGCTGTCATTCATCCGGATTGTGAATTCATTCGGCATGACCGCCGGTCCGTCATCCGGGGCGCTTTTGAACGTCAGCGTAAAATCATCGTCCCTATCCGTATAGACGGCATGATCCTGCAGGCACGCGGCAAAAGCCGGTTGCGACACCAGCACACCGAACACCGCAAGAACGGCAGCGCATTTTCCCAGACGATGGCGAGAGGACAAGATCATCAGTGCTCTAGCTCGCTTGCTGGGTTGCGAGCTTGATTCCGAGCCCGATGAAGACAAGTCCGGTCACACGGTTGAACCAGCGCCCCCAAGATACAAACCGGTCGCGCACGGATTGCATGGTAAAGAACGTTGAAACCGCGACAAACCAGGCGATCAGCGCTATCGCCATGAACAGGCCATAGGTTGCCTGCACCAGCGCTGGCGTTTCATGGCTGACGAGAGCCGAAAACAACGACAGGAAGAACAAAACAGGCTTTGGGTTGAGCGCATTGGTGACGAAGCCCATCAGGAAACAACGCCAATCGGAGATATTCTTGTCCTTTTCACCCGCGACAATGGCAGGCGCTTCCATTCCGGGTGCACGTAGTGCCTTGACGCCGAGATAGAAGAGATAGGCCGCACCGGCCCATTTCAACATGCCGAACAGGAACAGAGATTTCGACACCAGCAGGCCAAGGCCGAGAATGGTGTAGCTGATATGAAAGAGCAGTGAAGCGCCGATGCCAAAACTGGTCATGATGGCGCTACGACGGCCATGCACGATGCTCTGGCGTACAACAATGGCAAAGTCGGCACCCGGAGAAACGATCATGATCGAGAAGACCGCCATGAGGCCGAGAAACTCATACATGTAATGCGACATGCTTATTATTCTCCCGCAGCCTCAAGGGCGGCATTAAAAGCCCAGACATGACCGAACGGGTCACGAATACGGCCATAACGGGCATTCCAGAACGTATCTTCAACCGGCATGATCAGGGTCGCGCCTGCCTTGACTGCCCGGTCCACCGCTGCATCAACATCGGCTGGCTTGGATAGGTTGACATTGAGCGCAACGCTGGCTCCGCCACGGGTGAGCGGTGACATCACATCGTTCTCACCGCCCTGATTCTTATACTCAGGAAACTCGTCATGCAGCATGAACGAACCACCGAAGAGATGAATATTGGCGTGCATGACGCGTTTGCCATCTTCGGCCAACTGCGTGAATGTGTTTTCAGCACCAAAGGCCTTTTCGTAAAAGGCGATCGCTTCAAGGCCGCCTTTGACGCAGATATGAGGTTCAAGGGGTGGGAAGTTCGGTCCAAAAGCCATTTGCGTTGCCTTTCATCTCATGCCGTTCTTCCGAAGATCGGCAAAACATGGATACCAGACGTATCGACCGCAGAGGCACCGGCCTTGTGATCGGGTAGCGAAATTAACTCAACCTGATCCGATTCACCACACCACAAAGTGCAGCCCCGTTCCTTTGATGGAACAGGGCCGACGATTGCTGTCCTTAGAGATCGAGAACCAGACGTTCCGGATCTTCCAGGCTTTCCTTGACACGGACGAGGAAGGTCACGGCTTCCTTGCCGTCAACGATGCGGTGGTCATAGCTCAGGGCAAGATACATCATCGGGCGGATGACGATCTGGCCGCCGACAACAACCGGACGGTCCTGAATCTTGTGCATGCCGAGAATGCCGGACTGCGGTGCATTGAGGATCGGCGAGGACATCAGTGAGCCATAAACGCCACCATTGGAGATGGTGAATGTACCGCCCTGCATGTCAGCCATTGAAAGCGCGCCATCGCGGGCTGCCTTGCCGAGACGGCCAATGTCCTTCTCGATTTCGGCAATCGACATCTGATCAGCATTGCGCACAACCGGAACAACCAGACCTTTATCCGTACCGACAGCAACGCCGACATGGGCAAAGTTCTTGTAGATGATGTCAGTGCCGTCGATTTCCGCATTAACCGCAGGAATTTCCTTCAGCGCATGGGTCACAGCCTTGGTGAAGAAGCCCATGAAGCCGAGTTTGACGCCGTGCTTCTTCTCAAAAATTTCCTTGTAGCGGTTACGCAGATCCATCACCGCCGACATGTCCACTTCGTTGTAAGTGGTCAGCATCGCTGCAGTGCTCTGCGCATCCTTGAGGCGGCGCGCAATGGTCTGGCGCAGGCGGGTCATCTTCACCCGCTCTTCGCGTGACGCATCATCCGCCGAAGAGGCCGGACGGGCGGCCTGCGGTGCAGGAGCGGCGGCTGGCTGTGCAGCGATACCCTTGGCAACGGCATCGAGCACATCACCCTTGAGCACCTGACCACGCTTGCCGGAACCATCGACCTGCGAAACGGAAACACCCTTTTCAGCCAGCAGCTTGGAAGCCGCCGGGGAAGCAGGCATTTCGCTTTCGTTGCGCGCGGTTACTGGTGTGTTGCCTGCAACTTCGCCGGCCTTTGCTTCAGCTTCAGCGACCGAAGATGCGCCGGCTGCGCCTGATGCCTGTGCAACGGCTTCCGGCTTGGCTTCTTCCTTCTTGGCAGCCGGGGCAGCACCACCTGCACCGATCATCCCGAGCAAGGCACCAACCTCGACCGTATCGCCTTCCTTGGCGGTGATTTCTTCAAGAACACCGGCAGCGGCAGCCGGAACTTCAAGTGTTACCTTGTCGGTCTCGAGTTCTACCAGCGGCTCGTCGGCGACAATTGCCTCACCGACTTTCTTGAACCATTTGCCAATGGTCGCTTCGGAAACGGATTCGCCCAGCGTTGGGACGCGAATTTCGGTTGCCATGATCTTGCTCTTCCGTTGATCGTCAGATGACTTCTGTTTGTTGTGGTTTAGGAGCCGAGGGCATCTTCAAGGAATGCTTCGAGCTGTGCAAGGTGTTTGGACATGAGGCCTGTTGCAGTCGACGCAGCGGCAGGACGTCCGGTATAACGAACGCGCTGATGCTTGGCATCGATATGCGCCAGAACCCATTCCAGATAAGGATCGATAAAGGCCCAGGCACCCATGTTCTTGGGCTCTTCCTGACACCAGACCATTTCCGCATTGCGGAAGCGGGACAGCTCAGTGATCAGCGCCTTGGCCGGGAAAGGATAAAGCTGTTCGACACGCAGCAGATAGACATCGTCAATACCACGCTTCTCGCGCTCTTCATAAAGGTCGTAATAGACCTTGCCCGAGCACAGGACGACCCGCCGAATCTTTGAATCCTTCTGCAGCTTGATGACCTGATCCTTCAGGAGCTGCGCATCATCCCACAGCAGGCGGTGGAACGAAGAATCACCGGTAAAGTCGCTGATCGAGGACACAGCCCGCTTATGACGCAGCAGTGATTTCGGTGTCATCAGGATGAGCGGCTTGCGGAAGTCGCGTTTCATCTGGCGGCGCAGGATATGGAAGTAATTGGCAGGTGTGGTGCAGTTTGCCACCTGCATATTGTCTTCCGCACAAAGCTGCAGATAGCGTTCGAGACGAGCCGATGAATGCTCCGGACCCTGACCTTCATAGCCATGCGGCAGAAGGCAGACGAGACCTGACATACGCAGCCATTTGCGTTCGCCCGACGAGATAAACTGGTCGAACACAACCTGCGCACCGTTGGCGAAATCGCCGAACTGGGCTTCCCACAGGGTCAGCGCACGCGGATCGGACAACGAATAGCCATACTCGAAACCAAGGACTGCCTCTTCGGAAAGCATCGAGTTGATGACTTCGTAGATCGCCTGACCCTTTTGCAGGTTGTTGAGCGGAATGTAACGCTGTTCGGTTTCCTGATCGTAGAGAACCGAATGACGCTGGCTGAATGTACCGCGCTCGACATCCTGACCCGACAGACGGATTGGATGACCTTCAATGGCCAGCGAGCCAAAAGCCAGAGCTTCAGCCATGGCCCAATCGAAACCTTCACCGGTTTCGACCATCTTGGCCCGGTTGTCCTGAAAGCGCTGGATCGTCCGGTGTACATTGAAACCAGCTGGAACTTCGGCAAGCTTCTTGCCGATTTCCTTGACTGTCTTCAACGGAAGCCCTGTTTTGCCGCGGCGCTGTTCATCCGCATTATCAGCCGTACGCAGACCACTCCACGCACCATCCAGCCAATCGGCCTTGTTGGGCTTGTAGTGTTGGCCGGCTTCAAACTCCTGTTCGAGGTTTTCGCGCCACGCGGCACGCATCTTCTCGACATCAGCTTCAGCAAGCAGACCCTGCTCGATCAGCTTGGCAGAGTAGAGCTGAACCGTTGTCTTCTGGCCACGAATGGTCTTGTACATCAGCGGCTGTGTGAATGCAGGCTCGTCGCCTTCATTGTGACCGAAGCGGCGATAGCAGAACATGTCGATGACAACCGGCTTGTGGAATGTCATGCGGTATTCGGTGGCAATCTTCGCCACATAAACAACCGCTTCCGGATCGTCGCCATTGACGTGGAAAATCGGTGCCTCGATCATCTTGGCCACATCGGATGGATAAGGCGAAGAACGCGACAGGCGCGGATTGGTGGTGAAACCAATCTGGTTGTTGATGATGAAATGCACCGTACCGCCAACGCGGTGACCGCGCAGGCCGGAAAGGCCAAGACATTCCGCAACCACACCCTGACCGGCAAACGAGGCATCGCCATGCAGCAGCAGCGGCATGATCTTGGCGCGTTCGGACAACGGCACCATATCGTCGCGGTCACGACCGGCCAGCAGATCCTGCTTGGCGCGGGCCTTGCCCATGACAACCGGATTGACGATTTCCAGATGCGACGGATTGGCCGTCAGCGACAGGTGAACCTTGTTGCCATCGAACTCACGGTCCGATGACGCACCCAGATGGTACTTCACGTCACCGGAACCTTCGACATCATCAGGCGCGTAGGAGCCGCCCTTGAATTCGTGGAAGATCGCGCGGTGCGGCTTGCGCATGAACTGGCTGAGCACGTTGAGACGGCCGCGGTGCGCCATGCCAAGGACGATTTCCTTGAGGCCCATCGAGCCGCCGCGCTTGACGATCTGCTCCAGCGCCGGGATGAGCGATTCACCGCCATCAAGACCGAAACGCTTCGTGCCCTTATACTTGACATCGATGAACTGCTCGAAACCTTCAGCCTCGATCAGCTTCGACAGAATGGCCTTCTTGCCCTCAGCGGTGAAGGCAACGCCCTTGTCCGGGCCCTCGATGCGTTCCTGAATCCACGACTTTTCCACCGGATCGGAAATGTGCATGAACTCGACGCCGATGGTCGAGCAATAGGTACGCTGTAGAATGTCGAGCATCTGCGGGATGGTCGCGTATTCGAGACCCAGCACATTGTCGATGAAGATCTTGCGGTCATAGTCTGCGGGCGAGAAACCATAGCTCTCGGGCGACAGCTCGTTATAGTCTTCCTTCACCTCGGCAAGACCAAGCGGATCAAGCTTGGCATGCAGGTGACCACGCATACGGTAGGCGCGGATCATCATGATGGCGCGTACGGAATCGCGGGCCGCGTGGATAATGTCCGCCGTGGCTGTGGCAGCCGATACTGCCGCACCGTTTGCTGCGCCATTGGTGGATTTGGCCTTCAGCTTGTCAGTGATGTGTTTTTCAACTTCACCCCAATTGCCGTCGAGCGCGGAGACGAGTTCACCATTGCCAGCGATCGGCCAGTTTGGCTTTTCCCAGGATGCGCCCTGAGCGTTCTTGATGACATCGGCTTTGGTGTCGTTGAGATTGGCAAAGAATTCCTGCCATTCGGGACCAACCGATGCCGGGTCCTTCTCATACTGCGCATGCAGTTCCTCGATATAATGGGCATTGCCACCATAGAGAAATGATGTGAGCGCGAAAATGTCGTTGGCCTGTTCTTGACGTGCCATGTGTGTTGACCGGAGCACCCGCTCCGTCTCCCTTGATGAGAGCGTCCGGGATCATCGTGACCCAAGAACACTCTGGGTTGAGGTTTCCGGCCCTTGCCGGGAAATCCCCGTGGATTGATCAGGGCGAACAGCCGCCCCGATCTGTCTTGGTCTGCAATCCGGGCAGAAATCTGCCCGGCTGAGGTTTTAGCCCTTGAGGACTTCAACCAATGTCTTGCCGAGCTGCGCCGGTGAAGGCGAAACGCGGATACCTGCAGCTTCCATGGCAGCGATCTTGTCTTCTGCGCCACCCTTGCCGCCCGAAATAACAGCGCCGGCATGGCCCATGGTGCGTCCGGGAGGAGCCGTACGTCCGGCGATGAAACCGGCCATTGGCTTCTTGCGACCGCGCTTGGCTTCGTCGGCGATGAACTGTGCTGCGTCTTCTTCAGCCGAGCCGCCGATTTCGCCAATCATGATGATGGACTTTGTTGCTTCATCAGCCAGGAACATCTCAAGTATGTCGATGAATTCGGTACCCTTTACAGGATCACCGCCAATACCGACTGCCGTTGTCTGGCCAAGGCCTTCATTCGTTGTCTGGAACACTGCTTCATAGGTAAGTGTGCCGGAGCGGGATACAACACCCACCGAACCCTTCTGGAAGATATTGCCCGGCATAATGCCGATCTTGCATTCTTCAGGGGTCAGGACGCCGGGGCAGTTCGGGCCGATCAGGCGCGACGTCGAACGGTCGAGGCGAGCCTTGACGCGAACCATGTCGATAACCGGAATGCCTTCGGTGATGCAGATGATCAGCGGGATTTCCGCCTCGATTGCTTCAAGGATGGCTTCCGCAGCGCCTGCTGGCGGCACATAGATCACCGAGGCGTTGGCGCCGGTGCGATCCTTGCCTTCGGCAACCGATGCGAAGATCGGCAACTGGGCGCCAGCACCGGTCGGCAACTTGCCTTCCCAGGTCTCGCCGCCCTTTTTCGGATGAATACCACCGACCATCTGGGTACCGTAATAGGCCAGAGCCTGCTCGGTATGGAATGTGCCGGTCTTGCCGGTCAGGCCCTGAACGAGAACCTTGGTGTCTTTGTTAACAAGAATAGACATGCCTTAGTTTCCCTTCACAGCCTTGACGATTTTCTGAGCCGCGTCATCGAGATCATCGGCGGAAACGACGTTGAGGCCGCTTTCATTGATGATCTTCTTGCCGAGCTCGGCATTGGTGCCTTCAAGGCGGACAACCAGCGGAACCTTGAGGCCCACTTCCTTGACCGCAGCGATCACACCTTCAGCAATCACATCACACTTCATGATGCCGCCGAAAATGTTGATCAGGATGCCTTCGACAGCCGGATCGGCAGTGATGATCTTGAACGCAGCAGTAACCTTCTCCTTGTTGGCACCGCCGCCAACGTCGAGGAAGTTTGCAGGCTCGGCGCCATAAAGCTTGATGATGTCCATCGTGGCCATGGCGAGACCGGCACCATTGACCATGCAGCCAATATTGCCGTCGAGGGCGACATAGGCGAGATCATACTTGGATGCTTCGATTTCCTTGGCGTCTTCTTCCGTGGTGTCACGCAGTTCAACCACGTCAGGATGACGGAACAATGCGTTGCCATCGAAGGAAACCTTGGCATCGAGAACGCGCAGACGGCCATTGGTCATGACGATCAGCGGGTTAACTTCGAGCAGGCTCATGTCCTTTTCGGTGAAAGCCTTGTAGAGGATCGGGAACAGTGTTTCGCCGTCCGTGCGCGCTTCGCCAGTCAGGCCGTAAGCATCGCTGATCTTCGTTATATCATCCGCTGTCACGCCCTTTTCCGGATCGATCGCCACGGTGATGATCTTTTCCGGCGTGTCATGGGCTACAGCTTCAATGTCCATGCCGCCTTCCGTGGAAACCACGAAAGCCGGACGGCCAACCGTACGATCAACGAGGATCGACAGATAAAGCTCGCGGTCAATGTCCGCACCATCTTCGATGTAGAGGCGATTGACCTGCTTGCCAGCGGGACCAGTCTGCTTGGTTACAAGCGTATTGCCCAGCATTTCCTTGGCATTGGCGACAACTTCCTCGACCGACTTTGAAAGGCGAACGCCGCCTTTCGCATCAGGACCGAGTTCCTTGAACTTGCCCTTGCCGCGACCGCCGGCATGAATCTGGCTCTTGACCACATAAAGCGGACCGGGCAGCGTCTTTGCCCACTCTTCCGCCTGTTCGACGGAATAGACGGCAACGCCATTGGCAATCGGCGCACCGAAGGAGTGGAGCAGGCGCTTGGCCTGATATTCGTGAATATTCATCAGTTAACTTCCTCTACGAAAAATCCGGCACAAACACTGGATCGTTTCAGAATGTTCAGGCCGAATTACTTGAGGTTCGGCGCGATGGCGATGCAGGCTTCGCAAAGACCAGCGACGGAAGCCACTGAGCTTTCAAAGGCCTTTTCTTCGGTCTTGTTGAGATCGATTTCGATGATGCGTTCCACGCCGCCAGCACCAATGATCACAGGCACGCCGACATACATGTCCTTGACGCCGTACTGACCGGAAAGATGCGCGGCAACAGGTAGAACGCGCTTCTTGTCCTTCAGGAAGGCTTCAGCCATCTGGACCGCAGAGGAAGCCGGTGCGTAGAAGGCCGAACCGGTCTTCAGCAAACCAACGATTTCCGCACCACCATCACGGGTGCGCTGGATGATCTGGTCGAGCTTTTCCTGACTGGTCCAACCCATCTTGACGAGATCAGGCAACGGAATACCGGCAACGGTCGAGTAACGGGCCAGCGGCACCATCGAATCGCCATGACCGCCGAGAACAAAAGCGGTGACGTCTTCGACCGAAACCTTGAATTCATCGGCGAGGAAATAACGGAAGCGGGCGCTGTCGAGAATGCCAGCCATGCCGACAACCATGTTCTTTGGCAGACCGGAGAACTTCTGCAGGGCCCAGACCATCGCATCGAGCGGGTTGGTGATGCAGATGACGAAAGCGTTGGGTGCATACTTCTTGATGCCCGCGCCAACCTGTTCCATGACCTTAAGGTTGATACCGAGCAGATCGTCGCGGCTCATGCCGGGCTTGCGCGGTACACCTGCGGTCACGATGACCACATCCGAACCCTCGATCGCCGAATAATCATTGGCGCCGACGAGCTTGGCGTCAAAATCATCAACCGGTGATGACTGGGCAATATCGAGCCCTTTGCCCTGAGGAGTGCCTTCTGCGATGTCGAAGAGCACGATATCACCGAGCTCCTTGAGCCCGATCAAATGTGCCAATGTTCCACCGATCATGCCTGAACCGATGAGGGCGATTTTGTTACGTGCCATGCTGGTTACTTCCCTGATCTGAAGTCTGGACGGACGCCAAAGGACAACAACGACGTTGGGCAGAGCCCATGACCATGCGCCTTTGCGTTGGGACGTTCGAATATTCCTCTTTCAAAAATAACTCAACCAAAAATTTTCCCCCCAATAAATTCAATCGTTTAGATTTGATGGGATTTACGTAAACGTCAATTGAATTTAGCCTGAGGAAGGATTTTCTGGAGTTATCTAACATAGGCAACATATCAAAATGATGAAATAAGGGCGACCCGCATCACAGTCATTTGATAGCGAACTCAGGCCTCTGCGGGTCTTGGTTCTTCAGGCGCCGGTGCTGCTTCCGCGAGATAGTCCGCGCTCTGCATTTCAAAGAGGCGCGAAGCTGTCCGGTCAAACTCGAAAGCCTCCGTGCCGCGATTGGCCTCATAAAGCTTGTCAGGCGAAGTTGCCGCGGAAATTACCACATGCACATGGTGGTCATAGAGAATGTCAATGAGGATGATGAACCGCTTGGCCTCATTGCGCCTTGAGTAATCAAGAATCGGAACGTCATCGATAAAGATTGTCTGGTACCGCGAAATAATGGCTGCATAGTCCAAGGCACCCAATGGCTTTGAGCAAAGATCAGCGAATGTAAAACGCGCCACATGACGGGCCGCCTGCGGAACAATAACCGTGCGGCCCTTGACCTTGAAACTGTCTTCGGCAACGGTCGCCCCATCGGTCGCCGCATGCCAGGCGTCATCCATTTTGCGCGTTGTATCCTCGCTCAGAGGTGAGAGATAAACCGGCATGCGGTTGAGTTTTTCCAGCCGGTAATCCGTACGCGCGTCCAGATTGATAACGTCAACATTGGTTTTCAAGAGATCGATAAAGGGTAGAAAAAGCTGCCGGTTCAACCCGTCCCGATAAAGATTGTCCGGTTCCACATTGGATGTGGCGACGAGGACAACACCGCGCTCGAACAATGCCTTAAACAGCCGTGACAGAATCATTGCATCAGCAATATCAGTCACGGTGAATTCATCGAAGCACAGTACCCAAGCCTGTTCCGCCAGCGCATCGGCAACGGGTGGGATAGGATCATCCTGTTTGGTCTCGCCATTCTTGTGCGCTTTTCGATGCGCATTGATGCGCTCGTGCACGTCGGCCATGAAATCGAGAAAATGCGCACGGCGTTTGCGTTTGGCTGGAACGAGCTGATGAAACATGTCCATCAGCATGGTTTTGCCGCGCCCGACCTCACCGAAAATATAAAGACCCTTGATCACCTCGTGGCGCGGCGAACGGCGGCTGAACAGCCAGCCCAGCGCGCTGGATTTGGTCGCAAGCCGCTTTGTCGCCAGTTCACGGATCAGCCGGTCGAACCGGCTTGCAAGAAGCTGTTGGGCTGGGTCCGCATCAATATCCCCGGCTTGCACGAGCGAATCATAGCGCTCGCGCACGGAGGGGAACACTTTCAGATTATCGTGCGACATGCGAACTGCAGTCTCCGGACGTGTGCGGCGGGCGAACCTGTGCTGCACACTCCCATTTTGGGCTTAACGTGACAGGCTCACACTCTGTCCACCAGTGGTCTGACCATCAAACCGCGACGACCCGGATGAATAGAGCCGAGCGACAGTGCCACCCGCTGCATCATAAAGGGTGAGCTGCTTGCCGCTGACTGCCCATGATGTGAGGTTTGCAAGCTCACCCGGACAGCGCAACGGACCGGCGCGATAACCCTGACCAAACTTTGTCTGCGGCGTCGCAATTTTGCAGCTCTGGCCACCAAGCGAAGCATTCCACACGCCTGCGACGCTGCTGGCCGTAACATCAGGTGCATTTGCCGGCGGCAGCGATGCAACCTGCGTCCCCTGACCACCTGGTGCTGCACCGTTGCCCGTAGTCGGCGCTGTCGGAAACTGGTTGGCGCCGCCGGGAGGCGGCAACTGGCTCTGGGTCACCGATCCGGCCGGCGCAGATTGCAACGGGGCGGGTGAGGGTGTGACACGGTCCATATCGTTGTCAAAACGCGTACTCTGGCATCCTGCCAGAACCATGCCGACAGCGGCAACGGCCAGCAAATTGACGTTCAAAGTCCCCATAGTCTTACTCTCCATCTACGCATCAAACAGAAAAAATGCGATTCGACTTGGCATTTATTAACCACGATAAAAGGGTATCGCGGCCAAATTTCAACCCGCCACGCGGCAAAACCGGCCTGTTTGCGGCCGATGCCCGTGGCAGAAGCGTCAAAAACTTGCCGAACTGGCAATATCGCCACACTGTTCAGGTCTGTTTCCGATTGGTGGAAACCATACGCTTGTTTCAAGTCAATCATTTTAAGGTGAATAAAGTCTTATGATGGCGCAAACGACTGATGACGCAAATGTGTGAAGAACCCCATTGAAGTCCGCAAGACCGAAAGGTATTTGTTGAGTATGACACTCATAAATAAAACACCCCAAAGAATCCGCCACGAAACCCGCCTGCGCCTCCTTGAAGTGCAGGACGTCAAACATCTGACGCCCCTCATGGTGCGCGTGACACTCGCCGGTGATCAGCTGGATGGGTTTGTCAGCGCCGGTTACGGTGATCATATCAAGGTTTTCTTCCCGCCCGCCGGCAGCGGACCGATTGTCCCGGTTCTGGGTCCCGATGGCATCAGCTTTCCGGAAGACAAGCCACGTCCGGAAATGCGTGACTACACACCTCGAAACTATCACCCGGCAACCAACACCCTCGATGTCGATTTTGTGCTGCATGGTGACGGCCCGGCTTCCACATGGGCAGCACAGGCAAAACCCGGCCAGCAGATTGTCATCGGCGGGCCGCGCGGCTCGATGATCATTCCGGATGCCTATGACTGGTATTTCCTCGCAGGTGATGAAACGGCCCTGCCCGCTATCAGCCGCCGACTGGAAGAATTACCGGCATCGGCGCGCGTCGTTGCGGTTATTGAGGTCGCTGACAAAGCCGAGGAACAGAATATCAAGACCAGCGCCAAGGCCGAGATCATCTGGGTTCACCGCAACGGAGCGGAAGCGGGCAATAACGATCTTCTGCTACAAACCGTCAAAAGCCTCGCCCTGCCGGAAGGCGATTGCTATGCCTTTATCGCCTGTGAAAGCGGGATTTCGAAATCGGTGCGCAATCACCTCGTTGAAGAGCGCGGCTTCAACAGCGAATGGGTGAAGGCCGCTGGCTATTGGCTGCGCGGCGTTGCTGACGCACACGAACCCCACTGACATATACTTACATTGCCGGGCTGACAGTGCTGGGGTAGGGTAGACGCCCTCCCCATAAGGACAAAACGATGTCTCAGCCGCAAAATACCCGTATCGTGCTTGCATCCCGGCCGAGTGGCCCTGTGAAGCCTGACAATTTCCGCATCGAAACCCAGCAGATACCTGCACCCGGTGACGGCGAAATATTACTCAAGATCCTGTTCCTGTCCCTTGATCCTTATATGCGCGGTCGCATGGATGATGCAGAATCCTATGCCGCTCCAGTCGCCGTCAACGCCGTGATGGAAGGCGGGACTGTTGCCGAGGTGGTCGAGAGCAGGCATCCCGATTTTCATCCCGGTGATATCGTTCTTTCTCACTCCGGCTGGCAAAGCTACGCCATTTCCAATGGCGTTGGCCTGCGCAAGCTTGACCCGAACGCCGCTCCCCTCTCGACCGCTGTCGGTATTCTCGGCATGCCCGGCTTCACCGCCTATGCGGGCCTTCTGACCATCGGTCAGCCCAAGCCCGGAGAAACAGTTGTTGTAGCGGCTGCCAGCGGTGCAGTTGGGGCAACGGTTGGTCAAATCGCACGAATCAAAGGGGCGAGAGCCATTGGCATTGCGGGCGGCGCGGAAAAATGCGCCTACATCCGCGATGAGCTTGGTTTCGATGTCGCCATTGATCACCGGGCGCCTGACTTTTCAGCGCAGTTGAAACTGGCCTGCCCAAAAGGCATTGACGTCTACTTCGAAAATGTCGGTGGCGCCGTCTGGGATGCGGTTTTTCCGCTGCTCAACACCTTCGCCCGCATCCCCGTCTGCGGTCTCGTCGCGCAATATGACGAACTTGACCTGTCGGGCAAGGATCGCCTGCCCGTGCTCATGCGCGACATTCTGAAGAAGAGCCTGACGGTACGCGGTTTCATCCAGCGCGAATTTGTCGATCAGCGGCCCTTATTCCTTGAAACCATGAGTGGATGGTTGCGTAGCGGTGAAGTCAAATACCGCGAAGATATTGTTGATGGGCTCGCCAATGCGCCCGAAGCTTTTATGGGGCTTCTGAAAGGGCATAATTTCGGCAAGCTGGTCATCCGCGTCGCCTGATAGCAGATGTATCTGATTGCCAGTTTCGTAGCTTTGATAAGGCTGGTACTGGCAATTCTTCACCTTTTCCGCCATATAAGCCCTCTATCGACATCAGAATGGCAATACAGGCTGACGGAAGCATGGCAGTGCGCGCGCAATTTGCAAAGATGAACGGACTTGGTAACGAGATAATCGTTGCCGACATGCGTCACCATACCGACCATGTTGCACCCGGTGCAGCCATAGCGCTCAATAATGATCCTGCGACAAAGTTCGATCAGATCATGGCGATCCACGCACCACGCAGGCAAGATGCGGATGCCTACATTGAGATCATCAATTCGGATGGTACGCAGGCGCAGACCTGCGGCAATGGCATGCGCTGTGTCGTGCAGGCGCTTGCCACTGAAACCGGCAAGCGGGAATTCACTTTCGAAACGATTTCTGGAATCATCACAGCCCACGAGCATCCCGATGGCTTGATATCCGTCGATATGGGAATGCCGCGTTTTGACTGGCAGGATATTCCGCTGGCTGAGCCTTTCCACGACACGCGCAAGATCGAATTGCAGATCGGGCCCATCGATGCGCCTGTGCTGCATTCACCTTCCGTTGTCAGCATGGGCAACCCGCATGCGATCTTCTGGGTCGATCAGGATGTCTGGACCTATGATCTGGAGCGTTTTGGCCCGTTGCTCGAAAATCACCCGATTTTCCCCGAGCGCGCCAATATCTCGATTGCCCATGTGACCAGCCGCAACGCAATTACTTTGCGTACCTGGGAACGCGGTGCCGGCCTTACACGCGCCTGTGGCTCGGCTGCCTGCGCATCAGCTGTTTCGGCTGCCCGTACCGGCCGCACCGAACGCACGGTGACAGTCACTGTCCCCGGTGGTCCGCTCGTAATCGAGTGGCTGGAAAACAATCACGTTCTGATGACCGGCCCGGCTGAATGGGAATTCTCCGGCTCATTTGATCCGCATACCGGCGAATGGCAGCGCGACGAAGCAACACCATCGCAGGGAGCTGCCTGATGGCTGTGGACGTCGTTACCTTTGGTTGCCGCCTCAACACCTATGAATCCGAGGTGATGAAGCGCGAAGCCGATGCAGCCGGACTTGGCACGCTGGAAAATGGCGCGATCATCTTCAACACCTGCGCCGTCACCAGCGAAGCAGTCCGTCAGGCGCGTCAGGCCATCCGCAAGGCACGCCGCGACAATCCGCAGGCACGCATTATTGTCACCGGCTGCGCCGCACAAACGGGCGCCGACGAGTTCGCCGCCATGGATGAAGTCGATCTCGTTCTCGGCAATGAAGAAAAACTGAAATCCAATTCCTATCGTATGCTGCCGGATTTTGGTGTGAACCAGTTCGAGAAAGTCCGCGTCAACGACATCATGGAAGTGCGCGAAACGGCTTCCCACATGGTCGATGCCATCGAGGGCCGTGCCCGCGCCTTTGTTCAGGTGCAAAATGGCTGCGATCATCGCTGCACCTTTTGCATCATCCCCTATGGCCGCGGCAATTCCCGTTCCGTGCCGATGGGCGGTGTTGTCGAACAGGTCAAGCGGCTCGTCGGCAATGGCTATAATGAAGTGGTTCTGACAGGCGTCGATATGACCAGCTATGGCCCCGACTTGCCGGGTAGCCTGCGTCTTGGCAAGCTGGTAAAAACAGTGCTGGGCCAAGTGCCCGATCTGAAACGCCTGCGCCTCTCATCCATCGACTCCATTGAGGCAGATGATGACCTGATGGAAGCACTGGCGACGGAAAGCCGCCTGATGCCGCACCTGCATCTGTCGCTGCAATCGGGTGACAACATGATTCTGAAGCGGATGAAGCGGCGTCATTTGCGCGAAAACTCCATCGAATTCTGTGAGAATGTTCGCAATATCAGGCCCGACATTGTTTTCGGCGCTGATATTATCGCTGGCTTTCCCACTGAAACCGATGAAATGTTCGAAAATTCCATCCGCATTGTCGAAGAATGCGGACTGACACATCTGCATATCTTCCCCTTCAGCCCGCGCGAAGGCACACCGGCTGCCCGCATGCCGCAGGTGAACAGGCAAATCGTCAAGGCCCGCGCTGCCCGGCTGCGTGCGGCTGGCGAGACAGCCTATCGTGCCCATCTCGACCGTCTTGTCGGTACGACCCAAAGAATACTCATCGAACGCGAAGGTCTTGGCCGTTCGGAAGGATTTACCCTTGTCGGCCTGAATGGCGGTGCTCCGGGTGAAATTATTGAACGGCCGATCAGCGGACATGATAGCGACAAGCTGCTGGCCGCAGACAGCGACCGGCGCGCAGCGTAATCACAACGAGCAAAGCAGCATTCATGGCTCTGGGTTTTATCAAGAAGATATTTTCATTCGGCAAAAAGGAAGTTGTCGAAGAGGCGCCGGCGGAAGTGCCCGTTGCAGCGCTCGAAGCGCCCATTCATCAGACAACCGAACAGGTCTATGAAGACACGACTGCGCAGGAATCATTGCCCCTTTCGACAGATCCAGAACCTGTTGAAACTGAGATCATCGAAGCCGGACCAAAAGACGAGCCCACGCCCGTAGCAGAAGCAAATCTCGTCGAACAACCGGCCGAGCCGGAGGTGCTGGTCGAAGCAGAGCCGATTGTGATAGAGCCTGCTATCACAGAAGAACCAGCACCTGCAGTGTTGGAACCGGAACCCGAAACCGCGGCAGAACTTCAGCAACCCGTTGAACCGGAAATCCTGCCCGAGCCTGTACCTGCGGCACCTCCGGCAGAACCCGAAATAGTAGCGGTACCGGAACCAGAACTAGAACCAGTTGTTGAAGAAGATCGCCCGGTTCCAATCACTTTGCCGGAAGAACCTTTCGAACAGACCATTGCCGAGACGGTCATACCGCCGGTCCACGTACCCGAGATTGAACCCGCCATAGACGTACCGGCACCGGTTGAACCAATAGCACCGGCAAAACCTGCCTCGTCAAAAGTAACCGTGACCAAGACGGTTGAGGAAAAGCAGGCTGAGGAGCCGGTTGCTGCCGAACCGGAAAAACGGCTTTCATGGTTCGAACGTCTGCGCAAGGGTCTTGCGCGCTCATCGCAACAATTGGGCGATTCCATCGGCGGCATCTTCACGCGGCGCAAGCTTGACGAAGACACGCTGCAAGACCTTGAAGATGTGCTGATCCAGGCGGATCTCGGCATGGAAACAGCTATCCGCATCACTGGATCCCTGAGCGCGACCCGCTATGGCAAGGACATCAGCACGGAAGAAGTCCGAACCATCATGGCAACGGAAATCGAAAAGGTGCTCGGACCAGTGGCAAAACCACTGGAACTTGACCTGTCGCACAAGCCGCACGTGATTCTGGTCGTCGGTGTCAACGGCACCGGCAAGACAACGACCATTGGCAAGCTTGCTGCAAAACTGACCGCGGGCGGTCTGAGCGTCATGTTGGCCGCAGGCGATACATTCCGCGCGGCGGCTATTGAACAACTGCATATCTGGGGTAAACGGACGGGCGCACCGGTGGTTTCATCAAAGCTTGGTGCTGATGCCGCAGGCCTTGCCTATGATGCATGGCAGCAGGCGAAAGAAGCTGGAAGTGACGTCCTGATTATCGACACAGCCGGACGGCTGCAGAACCGTACGGAACTGATGGACGAGCTCGCAAAGATTGTCCGCGTTCTCGGGAAGAACGATCCGGAAGCGCCGCACACGGTGCTACAGACGCTTGATGCCACCACAGGCCAGAACGCGCTCAATCAGGTCGAAATTTTCAAGAACATTGCCGGTGTCAACGGCCTCGTCATGACCAAACTGGACGGCACGGCGCGTGGCGGCATTCTTGTTGCCATTTCGGCCAAGCATAAATTACCTGTCTATTTCATCGGTGTCGGCGAGCAGGTCGAAGACCTCGAACCCTTCGCTGCCAAAGATTTTGCCAAAGCCATCGCAGGAGTTGCTTGATGGACCAATCCGTATTCGAACGTGACCCTTCCGATCCCTCCCGTAAGGAAGTCGCGCCACTTCTCAAACTGGCACTTGAACTCGGGCCATTGATGGTCTTTTTCTTTGCCAATGCCCGCGGTGAATGGCTGATCGAGCGATTTCCAGTGCTGTCTACTATTGGTGAGCCGATTTTTATCGCTACGGCCCTGTTCATGGCCGCGACCGCCATTGCGCTGATCACATCTTGGATAATGACGCGCAGCCTGCCGATCATGCCGCTTATCTCAGGCATTGTCGTTTTGATCTTCGGTGCGCTAACGCTTTATCTGCACAATGAAACCTTCATCAAGATGAAGCCAACCATCGTTAATGCGCTGTTCGGAATTATTCTGCTTGGCGGCCTCTATTTCGGCAAATCCTTGCTTGGCTATGTCTTCGACAGTGCCTTCAAGCTTGACGCAGAGGGCTGGCGCAAGCTCACCATGCGCTGGGGCATTTTCTTCCTGTTTCTGGCTGTATTGAACGAAGTGGTCTGGCGCAGTTTCTCCACGGATTTCTGGGTTGCTTTCAAGGTCTGGGGTACCATGCCGATCACCCTGCTTTTCACATTCGCGCAGATGCCGCTGGTGATGAGACATTCGCTTGAGCCGCTGCTGGACAAACGCAAAGAAAAATAGCTGCCACAATTGAGCTGAAAAGAACCGCAATTCCTGACAGATCGCGACGAAATCCCGCCGCGATCCTGGCTCAGATATCGCACTTACGGCAATTCTATCCGGAAAGAGCGCGAACCATGAAAACGGCCCTCATCGTCATGACCCTCATGGGTTGCGACTGCGATGCGAAAATCTGCGAATACATCAAGACCGCAGATGCGGGCTGGACCAGCGTCGAGAATTGCCGGACAGATCTTGAAAATCAGATTCGCAAGACTGCAGGGGCAAGCTATCCGCTGGTGACCGCGACCTGCACCATCAAGGCGAAACATCCGTCAACCTTGGTCGCAAGCCGCTCATTTGCTATTCCCCAGCCCGCACCGGATCGACCACTTGATACCATCGCACTGGGCACGCCCATTGATGCCCCCGTAACCGTCGCGCAGAAAACCTCCTTCGGCTACCGGATGATTGAGGTGCCGTTGGCCCATGCCTATGACAGCACGGCGGAAGCCGCCTCGCGCGCAAACGGATGGGTCCGCCGTTACGCGATGCTCGACAGCGAATAACGGATTTATGGCTTCAGAGCTTTCTCGATCGCGGGCATCAGATCGTCCCGGATCGAGACCTCGCTGAATGGTCCGACGTGCTTGTAAAGAATCGTACCGTCACGGCCGACAAGAAAAGTTTCCGGCACGCCATAGACGCCCCATTCAATTCCCGCCCGACCGCTTGCATCCACCCCGATCACGTCGAACGGATTGCCCAGCTCGCCAAGGAAACGCAGCGCGTTCTCGTCTTTGTCCTTGTAATTAAGACCAGCAAGGCGGAAACGTTTGTCTTTAGACAGTTGCATCAGCAGGGGATGTTCAGCCCGGCACGGCACGCACCATGAACCGAACACGTTGACCAGCGTCAATTGCCCCTTGAACAATGCGGGATCGATCCCCTGAACAGGCTGACCGTTTTTGGTTAAACCTGCCAGCGCCGGAAGCGTCAGCTTTGGCACCGGCTTGCCGATCAATGCCGATGGAATAACACTTTCATCGCGTCCCAGCGCGAGCTGAAAGGCAAAAATACCGGCGAGAACCACGAAAAGCAGCAGAGGCAGGAAGGCAAACAGCGAGAAGCGCTTGCGGGGTGCCTGCTCCGTAATATCAGGTCCGCTCACGATGCGCCGTCCGTTCGAGCCTCGGAACGACGGCGCACGCCGCGCGTTTCCAGTTCCTGCAATGCGCGCCGTTGAGCCCGCTGATCGATCAATATCCAGCTGACAAGCGCCACGAGCACAACAATGGAAACGCCATAAGACGCCACAACAAAGCCGGTATGGGTCATCATTGCGTTCCCCTCCGCTCAGCACTGCGGGCCGCGATACGGCGCATGGCAACGACGCGCCTGCGCCAGATTTCATTGCGCATGGCCATCATGTGCAGCGTGAAAAACAGCAACGTGAAACCAACAGCCATGACCAGTAACGGCCAGAGCAATGACGGATGTATCGTCGGCCCGCCCATCCGAATAACGGAAGCGGGCTGATGTAGCGTATTCCACCAGTCGACGGAGAATTTGATAATCGGGATATTGATGAAACCGACCAGCGTCAGGATAGCCGTTGCCTTGGAGGATTTCGCTGGATCGTCCATCGCCCGTGTCAGGGCAATAATGCCGAGATACATCAGGAACAACACGAAAACCGACGTCAAACGCGCATCCCAGACCCACCAGGTACCCCACATGGGCTTACCCCACAGCGAACCGGTTATCAGGGCGAGTGCGGTAAAAGCAGCACCAATAGGCGCTGCCGCCTTGGCTGAAACATCCGCCAGGGGATGACGCCACACCAGCGTTCCAATCGCGGAAATGCTCATGACCGTGTAGCACATCATCGACAGCCACGCGAAAGGCACATGGATGAACATGATCTTGACGGTCGAGCCCTGCTGATAATCATCAGGCGCCTGAAACGACATCCACAATCCCGCAGCCAGAACCAGCAAGGTGATTCCGACAAGCCATGGCAGAACGATACCCGCGAAATTGATAAACCGGGTGGGATTAGCCAGATCGACCCAGCGGCGAGCCTTTGACACTGCTTCACTCATGGCGATTTTGTAGCTTCCCCCGCTCTGTTTCGCAATTCACCATCACATCGTGCGCCTGTTCACCCATGTCAATCGGCTGACGATTTCAGCGCCGCAGCCGCAGCCAATGGTCCAATGACGGCAAAGAACAGTGTAATTGCAATCAGAATAAGGAAGGGCGCGACAAAAGGCGCAGGGTCCTCCACAGCGCCATAGGCCGCCGATACGCCAAAAATCAGCACTGGAATGGTCAGCGGCAGGATGATCACCGATACGAGCAGACCGCCTCGCGGCAGTGCCACAGCGACCGCCGCACCGACAGCCCCTATCAACGTGATTGCAGGCGTACCAACAAGCAGCGTCAGTGTAGTAGCGCCGATGGCGGCGGGCTCCATATTCATGAAAAGGCCGAGCAGCGGTGAAGCTATAACAAGCGGCAATACGCTGGTGGTCCAGTGCGCAAGACATTTGATGAGAACGGTCAGAGCCAAGATGTGCCGGTCTGAAGCCATGATCAGCAGGTCGAGAGAGCCATCATCGCGATCCGCCTGAAACAACCGGTCAAGACCAAGCAGCGTTGCCAGCAATGCACCGATCCATAGCATGGCTGCGCCGATGCGACTTAGCAGCTTGAGATCCGGCCCAACACCGAATGGCACAACAGCAATGACTGCCAGAAAGAATAATATTCCGATAAGAACACCACCACCGGCGCGCAGACCCAATCGTGTGTCGCGTAGAAAGAGCGAGAGCATCAGGCGCTATACTCCCGACTTCCGGCATGATTCTGCCCATTGCCTCCCATCACGAGCTCTTGTGCGTCGCCAAGCCCCAGGGGCAAATGAGTCGCGGCAACTACAATTCCTCCGCTCGTCAGATGCCCACGCATCAATCCGGCAAATTGCTCTTCCGATGCCTTGTCGAGACCTGCCGTCGGTTCATCCAGCAACCAGACCGGCCGATGGCTGATCAATAGCCGTGCAATACTTGCCCGTCGTTTTTGCCCGGTTGAGAGATAAGCAAAAGGCAGATGTCCGATATCACCGAGTTGGACACGGTCCAGCGCCTCGCGAAGTGTGTGTTGTCCAGCGCCGTTAAATGACTGCCAGAAACGCAAATTCTCTTCGATGCTCAAAACCGGCTTCATGGCATTGAGGTGACCGAGATAATGACAGGCACCAACAAGGCTCTCGAAACCGGCAGGTGCATTATCAAGCCGGATACTTCCCTCTGCCTTCTCCAGAAGTCCTGCAATGATTCGCAGCAGTGTAGATTTTCCCGCACCATTGGGTCCGGTAATCATCAGCGCCTCTCCGCCTGTTATGGTGAAGTTTAGCCCGGAAAATAAAATCTCCCCGCCCCGCTCTCCTGCCAGATTTTCGGCGACTAACCGCATGAAGTTCCCGCTCTTTATTGAATCTGGACCAGCGCATGTGCATTTCGACGCAGCCCGTATTTTTGACGAATGTCGGTCTGGCACAGATCGACGAAAATCTCTATATAGCAGTCAACCATACCAGCGGTCGGTGTGGAAACCATTTTTGGCCGATCTCCATACGGGCACCTTTTCGGACCTGTAGCGGGACGGACAGCGGAAATGACTGCACCCGCACCTTAGCGCGTCCTTGAAACGCGGCAAAGGCGTTCGTCCCGGGTGAGGCCAGTAGCATAAGGACGACGCAACATGTCTCAAATCGACAGTTTCAAATGCCGTAAAACCCTAACCGTAGGGGATAAGGAATATGTTTATTACAGCTTGACCGAAGCTGAGAAAAACGGCCTGGAAGGCATTTCCAAACTTCCTTTCTCCATGAAAGTCCTCCTCGAAAACCTGCTTCGCTTTGAAGATGACCGCTCGGTTTTCAAGAAGGACATTGAAAACGTTGCCAAATGGCTTGTTGACCGCGGGAGTGCGGGTGCGGAGATCGCCTATCGCCCGGCGCGGGTTCTGATGCAGGACTTCACCGGTGTTCCGGCGGTTGTTGATCTGGCTGCCATGCGCGATGCGATGGTCAATCTGGGTGGTGACCCGGAGAAGATCAACCCGCTGGTGCCTGTCGATCTGGTTATTGATCACTCGGTCATCGTTGATGAATTCGGCAATGCGCAGGCATTCAAGCGCAATGTGGATCTGGAATATGAACGCAATGGCGAGCGCTATCGCTTCCTGAAGTGGGGCCAGCAGGCATTCAAGAACTTCCGCGTAGTTCCGCCCGGCACCGGTATCTGTCATCAGGTCAATCTGGAATATCTGGCACAGGCCGTCTGGACCAAGGAAGAAGACGGCGTCACCGTTGCCTATCCCGATACCTGCGTTGGCACCGATTCGCACACAACCATGGTCAATGGCCTTGGCGTGCTTGGCTGGGGTGTTGGCGGCATTGAGGCCGAAGCCTCCATGCTGGGCCAGCCAGTTTCCATGCTTTTGCCAGAGGTTATTGGCTTTCGCCTGACCGGTAAGGTCAAGGAAGGCGTGACAGCAACCGATCTGGTGCTGACCGTCGTGCAGATGCTGCGCAAGAAGGGTGTTGTCGGCAAATTCGTCGAGTTCTTCGGCCCCGGCCTTGAAAGCATGACGCTGGCTGACCGCGCCACCATCGGCAATATGGGTCCGGAATATGGTGCGACCTGCGGCTTCTTCCCGATTGACCGCGAAACCATTAACTACATGCACATGTCCGGCCGCGATGAAGAGCGTCTGGCACTGGTTGAAGCCTACTCCAAGGCACAAGGCATGTGGCGTGAGCCGGGTTCCGCCGATCCTGTCTTCACCGATACGCTGGAACTCGAACTCAGCACTGTTGTTCCATCCATGGCTGGTCCGAAGCGCCCGGAAGGTCGCATTGCGCTGGAAGGCATTGCTGCCGGTTTCCGCGAGTCGCTGCAGAAGGAATACAAGAAGACCACCCAGCTTGACGCCCGCTATGCGGTTGAAGGCGAGGATTATGATCTCGGTCATGGCGATGTTGCCATTGCGGCAATCACCTCCTGCACCAACACGTCAAACCCGAGCGTGCTGATTGCAGCTGGTCTTCTGGCCCGCAATGCTGCTGCCAAGGGCCTGAAGTCAAAACCATGGGTCAAGACTTCGCTCGCTCCCGGTTCGCAGGTTGTGGCTGCCTATCTGGAAAGCGCAGGCTTGCAGGTTGAACTCGACAAGCTTGGCTTCAATCTGGTTGGCTTTGGCTGCACCACCTGCATCGGCAATTCGGGTCCGCTGCCGGCGCCGATTTCCAAAACCATCAACGACAAGGGTCTGATTGCGGCGGCTGTTCTTTCCGGCAACCGCAACTTTGAAGGTCGCGTCTCGCCTGATGTGCAGGCCAACTATCTGGCTTCACCGCCACTGGTTGTTGCCTATGCGCTGGCCGGATCGGTCACCAAGGACCTGACGACAGAACCGCTCGGCGAAGACCAGAACGGCAATCCGGTGTTCCTCAAGGACATCTGGCCGTCTTCGCATGAGATTCAGGAGTTCATCACCAAAAACGTTACCCGCAAGCTGTTCTCCGCCAAATATGCGGATGTGTTCAAGGGCGATCAGAACTGGCAGGACGTCAAGGTTCCGGCAGGCCAGACCTATGCATGGGACGACAATTCCACCTATGTGCAGAACCCGCCTTACTTTGTCGGCATGGGCAAGACACCGGGCATCGTCAATGACATCAAGGGTGCGCGCATTCTTGGTCTGTTCGGCGACAAGATCACCACCGACCACATTTCTCCGGCCGGTTCGATCAAGGCGGCTTCGCCTGCGGGCAAGTATCTTACCGATCATGGTGTGGCACCGCTGGACTTCAACCAGTACGGCACACGGCGTGGCAATCACGAAGTGATGATGCGTGGCACCTTCGCCAATATCCGCATCCGCAACCACATGCTCGGCGAGAACGGCCGTGAAGGCGGTTACACGATCCATTACCCCTCGAAAGAGGAAATGCCGATCTATGATGCGGCCATGCAGTACCGCACCGAGAATGTCCCGCTGGTCATCTTTGCCGGTATTGAATATGGCAACGGTTCATCGCGTGACTGGGCGGCCAAGGGCACCAACCTTCTCGGTGTTCGCGCGGTGATCTCCCAGTCGTTCGAGCGCATCCATCGTTCGAACCTCGTCGGCATGGGCATTGTCCCGTTCGTGCTTGAGGATGGCACCAGCTGGCAGTCACTTGGGTTGAAAGGTGACGAGATGGTTTCGATCGAGGGGCTTGCCACGATCCAGCCACGCCAGAAGACCCATGCCACGGTGACGTTCGCCGATGGCGCCGTCAAACAGGTCCCGCTGATCTGCCGCATCGATACAATCGATGAACTCGAATACCTCAAGAACGGCGGCATCCTCCAATACGTTCTGCGAGATCTTGCTGCTTAAACCAGCGAATATATGAAGAAATGAAAGGCCGCCGGGCAACCGGCGGCCTTTTTTGCGCGGTTTATCCAATATTTATAAGGTTTTGCCTGTAAACGTGATTGAATTCACCTCAAAGTGACTTCCTCTTGATATAACGCATCCCTATCAATTATCTGGCAATCACTCTCATAGAAGATCGAAGAAGAATTCGGGAAGAAAGCTCGTACCCTTGACCCTGCGCCCTCTGTTCAAAGCCATTCTCGTCGCCAGCCCGCTCGTTGCGGCTGCTGCGTTTGCTTGGCCAGTTTGCGCTGAGGACATTGGCAAGAAACCCGATGGCGTGGTCGAACTCTATACGTCGCAGGGCTGCGGCTCATGTCCTCCCGCCGATGCTGTGCTCAAGCAACTGGTTGCGGAAGGCAAGGTCGTCGCTCTGGCTTTTCACGTGGACTACTGGGACTATCGTGGCTGGATCGACAATCTCGCATTGCCCGAAAATACCGCGCGCCAGAATGCCTATCGCAAGGCGCTTGGCCTGACAGGTGTCTATACACCTCAAGCAATCCTCAATGGCCGCGAACACGTCAATGGTCAGGATGGCACGCGTATCCGCCGCCGAATCGATGAGATGCGCAGTAATGATTCTGGCTTGACCGTACCCGTTTCCATCGAAAAAACGGCGCCTGATCGGCTGATTATCAATATTGGTGAAGGTCCGGCCGCAAAAAATCCGGTGCGCGTTCTCCTTGCCTATTTCAACAAGGAAACCATTGTCTCCATCCCCGATGGGGAGAATGGCGGACGCAATGTGAGCTATGCCAATAGTGTGCGCGCCATGGAAACGGTTGGTATGTGGGATGGCAAATCACAGAAGATCGAAATTCCGTTGACCGAGATCGCCAGCAAGAAGGCCTCGGGCTGCGCTGTCCTGTTGCAGGAGATGCTTGGTGAGGGCAAACCGGGCCCGATTATCGGCGCATCGATCATGACAAAGCCCTGATTTTAAAAGCTATTCCTGAAAAAGAAAAAAGGCTGGGTAGAACCAGCCTAGAGTCTTGGGGCTTGTTGTCATCTGGGAGACTGAATGGTTCGGCCAGAACAGCCCGTTTGGGCGGGGGGCTTGGGGTATCGGACCGCTCAAGGCCGAACCGTCTCAGACAACACGTGCAAGTTCGGTCTGGAATCGGGCGGCAATGCGAAGGTAAAGTGGCGAAAGTGTGACCCTGTATCACCAATCGAAACAACACGTATTGCTTCGTGAGAAAGTCCTCTGGCGACAGGTTTTATGTTCATTTATCGAGGCGTTGCGCGATACGGCCTTGTAAATATGGGCGGAACAGGTCACCCTTCTGTCATCCAGTTGTCATACAGCAAATCTAAAGGCGGATTGATTGATGGACAGCAATGCAGGTGGCGACGAATCGCAACAGCAGGCAAAACTCATTTCACTCTCCAGCGCACGCGATCTACCCGTTACATTCAATCGGCGGGAACTTGATCAAATCCTCAGAATATATGGTTTTATGGTCTCGTCAGGTGAATGGCGCGATTATGCCATTGATCATCTGAGTGACCGCGCCGTGTTTTCCGTGTTTCGCCGCACCAGCGAAGTGCCGATGTACCGTATTGAAAAGAATCCGCGACTGGCGCGCAAGCAAGGTGCCTATAGCGTGATTGCCGCAAGCGGCCTTATTCTCAAACGTGGCATGGAACTCGACCGCGTCTTGAAGATTTTCGACAAATCCCTGCGGATCGTGAAGAGCTAGACATACTCAACCTTTCAGGGGCGCTGTACCTGGAAGTGTATCCGTACCGCCGTTCATGTCGAGCTGCATCAGGACCGTATCGAGCCAGCGGCCATGCTTGAAACCGGAACCTTTGATTATCCCTGAATGTTTGAACCCGCAACTTGCGTGCAGACGCACTGATGCCGATGAGTCGTGGCCATCGCCAATGACAGCGATGAACTGGCGGAAGCCAAGCGCCGTGCAATCGACAATCAACCGTTGCAACAGGGCTTTGCCGATGCCTTTGCCCTTGGCTTCGGGTGCGATGTAGATCGAATCCTCCACGCTCCACCAATAGGCCGGGCGGGTGCGGAAATAACTTGCATAGGCATAACCGGCGACCACACCGTTGATCTCCGCCACACAATAGGGAAAGCCGTCACTGGTGATCGTGTGAAACCGGCGCGTCATTTCGGTCAGATCAGGTGGTTCGATTTCATAGGTGGCGGTGCCATACAAAACAGCATCGCGATAGATAGCAGTGATTGCGGGTAGGTCGGAGGGCTGGGCAGGACGGATATGGAGGCTGGTCATGGAGCACAATCGGTTTGTAAACATAAGATTATGGTGTGCGTGGTTCGACAAGCTCACCATGAGGCCCTTCGACAAGCTCAGGATGAGGGGAGTTATATTCTGCAACTTTTGCTATTGTCATTGCAGCCCACCCCTCTCCCTCATGGTGAGCTTGTCGAACCACGCACTATGCTTTTCGCAACGTCCAAAGAAAGGGGCAGCGTTTCCGCTGCCCTCGTTCGTCCGTTTATGTCGTCTGCGATCAGTTACGGTTGCCCAGGAACTGCAGCAGGAACATGAACATGTTGATGAAGTCGAGATAGAGACGCAGCGCACCCATGATAGCCTTGCGGCCATAAGTGTCTGAACTGTCACCCTCGTAGTACATTTCCTTGATGCTCTGCGTGTCATAGGCAGTCAGGCCAGCAAAGACCAGAACACCGATCGCCGAGATTGCGAACTGCAAAGCACTCGACTGCAGGAAGATATTGACCAAACCTGCAAGCAGAATGCCGATCAAGCCCATGAACAGGAACGAGCCCATTCCGGAGAGATCGCGCTTCGTTGTGTAGCCGTAGAGCGACAAAGCACCGAAAGATGCAGCGGTGATGAAGAATGTCTGGACGATGCTGCCCGATGTAAACACCAGAAAGACTGTCGACAGTGAAAGACCTACAAGCGCAGCATAAACCCAGAATGTTGCCTGGGCTGCAGGAACCGACATTTTTTCAATGCGGAAGCTCAGGAAGAACACTGCGGCGAGCGGTGCGAGCATGACAACCCATTTCAACGGCGATGTATAGAAAACAACACCGAAGCTCGTCAGCATCTTGCCGTTTGACATTTGTGCTGCGGCAAGGGAAGGATCATTGGTGGTTGCGAGATAAACGATTGCGAGTGCGGCCAGACCGGTCACTGCGAGACCGATCCCCATCATGTTATAGACCTTCAGCATGTAGCTGCGCAGACCTTGATCGATCCCCGCGTCCACACGCACTCCGGCCGATGTACGGGCCTGGATGTTGCGATAGTCAGCCATGGTTTTCCTCATTGCTACGTCCCGTCGGGTGTCGGGGGTTATTCCCAGGCGCCGCTGGCGGGACCCCAGCATGCCTTGTGCTGAATTATGGGGACTCAACAGGGCGATAACAAGTCCTGTTTTGCTCAAGATCGCGTGTTGGGCCACCAAACGGGCGTAAAACGTGCAAATATTACGCTTTTTTAACAATTTCAGAGGTTTCGCAGGATTGGCGCAGCCTTTTGACCTAGGATTCTCCATGTTCCCGCCAAACCGAATCCTACAGTCAAAACCAGAGCCAGCACCACTGTTGAAATGGCCACTTCGGGTTGAAATGAAGCAGGCAACTTCATGACCTGTACAATCACGTACCAGGCAGCCAGCCCGCCGGCGAAAAGCGCAAAGGTCGCCGTTGCCAATCCAAGGATCACGTACTCATAGCTGAAAGCTTTTATGAGCGTGCGCCGGGTCGCGCCAAGCGTCTTCAATACCACCGCATCGTGTACACGGGCACGATTACCAGCGGCAAGCGCTCCGCCAAGCACAAGGATCGAGGCAATCAGCGCCACCGATGCCGCCGCACGGATGGCAACGGCCAGCTGGCCCACAAGTTCATTGGCAATTGAAATTGCATCCTTGACCCGCACAGATGTGACAGCCGGAAAGGCACGGGTAACGTCACGCATGACCGTTGCATCTTCCTGCGTGGTTGCCGAAGGGTCAGTCAAAGTGGCGAGCCATGCGTGAGGAGCGCCGGCAAAGGCATTGGGCGAGAAAACCATGACAAAATTGATTGCCAGAGATTCCCACTGAACTTGCCGGAAATTGGCGATCCGTGCCGTAACATTGCGACCAAGCGCATTCACCGTGACTGTATCGCCCAATTTAAGGCCGAGATTGCGCGCCTCTTCCGCCGAGAATGACACCAGCGGCTCACCCGCATAATCCTCCGGCCACCAATTGCCGGCTGTAAGGACCGAATTCTCAGGTATCTTCTTCGCATAGGTAATGCCGCGATCGCCGCGCAATACCCATGCCCCTTCCGGCGGTATGGTGAGCTTGCCAATATCCGTGCCGTTGAAGGCAACGATACGTCCACGCAACATCGGTGCACTGACGATCTTGCCCTGTGGCGCGGCCTTCTGCAGAAGGCTGGTGAACTGGTCGACCTGCGTGCTCTGGATATCGACAAAGAAGAAGTTTGGCGCTCTTTCTGGCAAATTACCTGCCAACTGCTGGCGCAGGCTGCCGTCGATCAAGGCGAGTGTCACCAGAAGTGTCAAACCCAGACCAAGCGACAGGACAACCGACGGCGTCAACGCACCCGGTCGGTGAATATTGCCGATGGCAAGGCGAAGTGCCGTGGAGCGAACCCGTGGCGCGCGGCGCGCAAGCCATTGCACGAGGCTGGAAACTGCGCGCAGCACGAGGAACGAAAATGCAACGGCACCAATGAATGTGACTGCTATACGCCGGTCGTAAGCGAAGAACACTGCCAACAGACAAAGGATGGCGACAAGGGCGACCGCCACAGCGATATAGACGGGCCTCGGCCAGCCGCGCTGATCAAAACCCTGCTCGCGGAACAGGGCAGTTGCCGGAATGTCCCGCGCCCGGCCCAGTGGCAGAATGGCAAAGGCGAGCGTAGTCAACAGGCCAAATAGCGCAGCCCAGGCGAGCGCTCCGGGATAAAAGCCGCCCTTGGCCGCGATTGGCAGCACACTCTGCAGGGCGTAGCCTGCCACATAAGGAATAATTGCCGCGAGAACCAACCCGATTGCGATACCGATAAGAGCAATCAGCACAATCTGGATCAGATAAACGGCAATAACAAACCAACCCGGTGCACCCAGCGACTTGAAGGTGGCGATGACGCCGCGTTTGCCGTCGAGATAGGCGCGCACCGCATTGGCGACGCCTACGCCTCCGACGATCAACGCCGTTAGACCAACCAGTGTCAAAAACTGCGAGAACCGCTCGACATTGGCACTCAAAGACGGCGCGGCATTGGTACGGCTGCGGATGGTCCACCCTGCCTGCGGGAACTTCGTTTGCGCCTCGTTGCGAATAGCAGTGATATCACCTTCACTGGCACCTGCTGGCAGGGCAATCTTGTAGCTGTGCTCGACCAGGCTGCCCGGCTGAACCAGTCCGGCAGCACGCAATCCATCAAGCGACACCAGAAAACGCGGCGCGAACCCAAAACCATCCGACAGAACATCCGGCTCGTTGTTGATCACAGCCCTCAACTCGAATGTTGCAGAACCGAGCAATACCCGATCACCCAGCTTGAGGTTAAGCCGATCGAGAAAAATCTGTGCCACGGCGGCGCCGAATGCTCCGTTTTTGTCAGCAAAGAGCGCATCTCTGTCCAGCGTCGGCGCCGTATCGAGCGCGCCATAGAGCGGATAGGTGCTGTCAACCGCCTTCACTTCCACCAGCGATTGATCAGAGCCATCAGCCAGACGGGCCATGGATCGCATATTGGCGCTGACCGCAACAAGGCCCTTGCTTTCTACAAAGGCGCGCTCATCAGGATTGACCTCACGCTGGTTGAGTTGAAAACGGATATCGCCACCTAAGATGCTTTGGCCCTGTGTGGAAATGCCTGATGTCACCGAATTGGCAACGGAGTTGACCCCGCCAATGGCGGCAACGCCCAAGGCGATGCAAGCAAGGAAAATGTAAAACCCTGACAGGCCATTGCGCATCTCGCGCAGAGCGAAACGCAGCGCCAATCGCAAAGACGGCGACTTGGGAGAACTGGTCGCACTCATGCGGTTTTCTTCAACTCCGGTGCATCTTCATCCGCCTCGATCAATCCGGAACGAACACGAATTTCGCGATCGCACCGTGCAGATAGTGCGGGATCGTGGGTGACGAGCACGAGGGTGAGGCCGAGATCTTTCTGTTTCTGGAACAAAAGGTCGGCAATCTGCCGGCCGGTGGTCGTATCAAGATTGCCGGTAGGCTCATCGGCAATCAGGATTTTCGGCGATGGTGCAAGGGCGCGGGCAATGGCCACGCGTTGTTGCTCGCCGCCCGACAATTCTCCGGGATAATGGGTCACGCGATCTGCCAGTCCGACCGCTGCCAGTTCACGCTCGGCGATGGCAAACGCATCGGGGTTGCCAGCCAGCTCCAACGGAACAGCAACATTTTCAAGCGCGGTCATATTCGGAATGAGATGAAAGGACTGAAAAACGATACCGATATTCGTGCCGCGAAAGGCTGCCGTGGCATCCTCGGTCATCGTCTCCAGCTTTTGCCCGGCAATCTCGACCGAGCCGGAATCGATCCGTTCAAGCCCGGCCAGAACCATCAGCAAGGTTGACTTTCCGGAACCCGATGGCCCGACAATTCCCACCGATTGCCCGCTATTAATGGCAAGCGATATGCCTTTGAGAACGTGGACGGAGGAAGCACCCGACCCCAGAGTCAACTCAATGTGATCGAGCGTGATGACGGATTTAGTCACGAAAGCAGATCCTTTACGATATGGTCGACACTGACTTTAGTCGCATCCGGTCAGATATGGGTACCCGAAGATGATATTCAAACCATTGATAAAGATCATTGTGTCGCTCGGCCTTGTTGCCCTGCCATCCCTCGCCTTGGCCAATCAAAATGCCGTGTCCGGTCATGCGCTCTCCGTCGTCGGATTTGGCGACAGCCTGATGTCAGGCTTTGAATTACCGGTGCAGGACTCCTTCACCGCACAGCTGGAAAAATCGCTGAAAGGCAAGGGTGTTGAGATTTCAATCGCCAATGCCGGTGTCGCCGGTGACACGACGACGGGCGGCCTTGCACGTCTCGACTGGTCCGTTCCGGATGGTACTGATCTCGTCATTCTCGAACTTGGTGCCAATGATGCGTTGAGGGGCATCTCGCCAGAGATTAGCGAAAAGAACCTGGCTGAGATGATTGAGAAACTGCAGAAGCGCAAAATTCAGGTTATTCTTGCCGGAATGCTCGCTCCGCCAAATATGGGCGGCGATTACGAACAGAAGTTCAATGCAATCTTCCCCGATCTTGCCAAGAAATATGACGTTCCACTCTATCCGTTCTTCATGGATGGCATCGCGACACAGGCATCGCTGCTACAGGCCGATGGCATGCATCCGACGACGGAAGGTGTCGCCGTGATGGTGAAGGGTTTCCTTCCGATCATGCAAAAAACAATCAAGCAGCCGACGGTTACGTCAGATACATCGGATAGTACCGATCAGTAAGGTTGCATAGAGCCCGCGACAAGACCAGCCACGGGCCTGACTGACCACCCGGATGCTCCTTAACCTTGGGGGCAAGCTATCCACAATGTTGTCATCTTAACACCACATCTTGCGTGTCTTATTTGTCGCGGCGCAAAAGAATGTGAAATTGTGCCTTGCTCTTGGACTCATTCAATGATTCCCTGAGGTTACAACTCGATTCGGGGAGGATGCTTTATGCCGCGTCTCTTTACTGCCCTCGAGATCCCGAGGGACGCCGCTCTCTCACTATCGCTCTTACGCGGTGGTTTGCCAGGCGCTCGCTGGATCGATGTCGAAAACTATCACATCACACTGCGCTTTATCGGTGATGTCGAAGGCCATGTGGCCGATGAGGTAGCCAATGCGCTCGACCGTATAAGGCGACCATCATTCACACTTCAGCTTTCGGGCGTGAATGCATTCGGATCAAAGAAGCCCCATAGCGTTTTTGCCGCCGTTTCACCATCGCCAGACATTCAGGCGCTGCACGGCGAAATCGAGCGCATCTGCCAACGGCTGATGCTGCCGGCTGATCCGCGCAAATTCACACCGCATGTCACGCTGGCGCGGTTGCGCAATGCCCGCAACGAGGAAGTCGCGCACTATCTCGCCTCACGCGGTAATTTCTCTACGATGCCCTTCAACATCGGGCGCTTTGTCCTGATGTCGTCGCGCGATTCTGTGGGGGGAGGCCCCTACATCGTTGAGGAGGCTTGGCCTCTGGAATCACCTCGCACCTATCAGAAGAGTTTTGAGAGGCCTTTGGAAGCCTTAAGAACCATCAGATAGACACGCTCAAAGTCTGCCCCGGTTCCATAATAGGGATCGGGTATCTGACTGGCTTCACCAAGTGCGACCTCATTGAACAGACCGGTCTTCGCCGTCGCTTTTGCCGGACGCCGAGCCTCGATGGCTGCCACATTGGCGCGATCCATACCAAGGATCAGGTCGAAGTCCGAGTAATCCTCAGCTTTGAGCTGTCGGCAGCGCTGGCCGGAAATATCAATCCCATGCTGCTTCGCTGCAAGAATCGAGCGTTCATCCGGTGCTTCGCCCGTATGATAGCCATTGGTTCCCGCGGAATCGATGAGAAACCCCTGCCCTTTTCCTTCCTCGGCAAGCACCGAGCGAAACACGCCTTCGGCCAGCGGAGAGCGACAGATATTGCCCAGACAGACAAAAAGAACAGAGCGAAGCGGATGGGTTTTCATGGGCGGTTGCACTATGGTCTGGAGGAAAATGATTTGATGTATATGAGGAAACCCATAATGGCACGCAACCGGTTAGATGCCAGCGAACTTGATAAAGCCCTGCAGGAACTGACCGGCTGGTCCAAAATGGGAGATCGCGAAGCTATTCATAAATCATTCAAGTTCGAGGACTTCAACGCAGCGTTCGGTTTCATGACCCGCGTCGCTCTTATCGCCGAAAAGATGGACCATCACCCTGAGTGGTTCAATGTCTACAATCGCGTTGATGTTACATTGGCCACCCATGATGCAGATGGCATCACAAAGCTTGATGTCACAATGGCCGAAGCCATGAACAGTTTTGCCGCCAATTGACGATATTATTGGCAAAAGTCTTGTAGCCGTGACCAGCTCTTACCATGTTTTCCTTTGTATCCGGGCCTATAAATCTGTGTTCCGGCATTCAACAGCTTGAAGGAAGAGGAATGGATAACGTCAAAATTGGTGAAATTCTGCAGCCGGGTAGCGAATATGATCAGCGCTCCCGCGAGGAGACCGTGCGTGCGCGGTTCTGGAAAACTGCACGTAAAGCAGCCAAGTCCATCCCCTTTCTCGATGAGGTCATTGCGGGTTATTACTGCGCCCTCGACCCTTCCACTCCGTTCAGGGTTCGCGGCATACTGCTTGCGGCGCTTGCCTATTTCGTCATGCCGTTCGACGTTATTCCCGATTTCATCTTCGGCCTCGGGTTCACCGATGACGTGGCCGTGCTCATGGCGGCGCTGAACGCCATACGCAACCACATCACACCGGCACATCGTGAGGCGGCAAAGAAAGCGATCGAGGATCTCGACAAGGGTAACTGAGCTTAAATCTGGCCGAACTGGGCCTCTTGTCGGGGTGTTTTTCCATCACATCCCCGTGATAGGATGAAATGTCAAAGTGTCGCCGCTTTTATTCCGCTGGAGTGACGCCGCGAAATTTTGGATAAACAACGTGATCTTCTCGCTTACAAAAATCGCTTTTTTGACCCCATCTTCACCGTTTGGTAACCCAGATTAAGTCAAATTAAGAGAAAGCGAACTGGACAATGCGGCTTCACAGCTCTTGCCGGTTCGTAAGTTATGAAGTGAACGACAAAAACTGGTAGGTAACATGTTTGGAAAATCAATCGTAGCGACCTCTGTGCTCATGCTTGGGCTGACAGGGACGGCTCTTGCCCAGACCCCAAGTCAAATCAGCCAGTTCAACGCATGGGGCGCCTATAGCTATCAGCAGGGCAAGGGGAAGGTTTGCTATGTCCTGTCCGTGCCTGTTGACAAGCAGCCTGTAAAGCTCGATCACGGCGACAACTTCTTCATGGTCAGCCAGAAGCCCGGACAGAACGTCAGCTTCGAACCACAGTTCAAGGCGGGTTATGATCTTCAGGTGAATTCGAAGGTCACCGTTACCATCGATGCGCGCAGCTTCTCCATGTTCACCAATGGTAGCCATGGCTGGATGGAAAACGCGGCTGAAGAACCGCAGCTGGTTGCAGCCCTTCGTACTGGTCATACCATGTCCATCAATGCGGTTTCCAAGCGCGGCACCAAGACCAGCTACACCTATTCGCTCAAAGGCGTTTCGGCTGCGCTCAAGGCCATCGCCACCTGCAAATAGGTCTATCGACCCTTCCCCTATGGAAAGGCCGGACAACAGTTGTCCGGCCTTTTTGCATGTGGAGGTGACGGCACGGCCAGAACGTGGTATGAGCCGCGCTTCACGAAAGAATGTTAGAAAATCCTATGTCCGTTTTGCCTGAGACCCAGTCGTTTGCCCGGGACAAATCCCGTGATGCCATGCTTGCCGCTATGAATGGCAAGCCAACACTGATCGGCCTGTCACGCGCCGAGATGGGCGAAGCATTGGCTGAGATCGGCGTGGCCGAACGACAGATCAAAATGCGTGTCGCACAGCTCTGGCACTGGCTCTATGTGCGCGGCGTGTCGGATTTCGCTGATATGCTCAACATTTCCCGTGACATGCGCGAACTGCTGGATCGCCATTTCACCATTGCCCGGCCTGAGATTGTCGAGGAACAGATTTCCACTGATGGTACCCGTAAGTGGCTTTTCCGCTTTCCACCGCGCGGCGCGGGACGTCCGGTAGAAATCGAAACCGTCTATATTCCCGAAGAAGGCCGCGGCACGCTGTGCATTTCCAGTCAGGTTGGTTGCACACTGACCTGCTCTTTCTGCCATACCGGCACACAGAAGCTGGTCCGCAACCTGACCGCAGAGGAAATCCTCTCGCAGCTTCTGATCGCGCGTGATCGGCTCGGTGATTTCCCGGATCGCAACACGCCCGATGGCGCCATTGTGCCTGCCGAAGGCCGCAAGGTCTCCAACGTCGTCATGATGGGCATGGGCGAGCCGCTGTACAATTTCGAGAACGTAAAGAAGGCATTGCTGATCGCCTCTGACGGTGATGGCCTGTCACTGTCGAAGCGCCGCATTACCTTGTCCACATCAGGCGTTGTTCCGGAAATCTATCGCACCGGTGAGGAAATCGGCGTCATGCTCGCTATTTCCCTGCACGCAGTAAATGATGATCTGCGTGACATGCTGGTGCCCATCAACAAGAAGTACCCACTCAAGGAACTGCTTGATGCCTGCCGCGCCTATCCCAGCCTGTCTAATTCCAAACGCATTACCTTCGAATATGTGATGCTCAAGGGTGTTAACGACTCGCTTGAAGATGCCAAGGAATTGGTGCGTATGCTCAGGGGCATCCCGGCCAAGATCAATCTTATACCCTTCAACCCATGGCCCGGCGTTAACTACCAGTGCTCGGAATGGGAGCAGATCGAAAAATTTGCCGATTACGTCAACAATGCCGGTTATGCCTCGCCGATCCGCACACCGCGCGGCCGCGATATTCTGGCGGCCTGCGGACAATTGAAATCGGAATCGGAACGGATGAAGAAGACTGACCGTCTCGCCTTTGAAGCGGCCATGATCGCTGGGCACGGCGAAGATTGAGCCAGTTCGCCCTCTACCTCTTCCGCTTTACCCTGATCGTATTCGGTTTTGTCTGCGCTATTTTCGCAGCTTCGCTCTTTCTCAACCTGTTGCTGCTCGGCAGCTCGGAGTTGATTGGCAGCGATGGCCCGTTTCTTTATCTCACCGTTCCAGCCTTCGCCGTGGTCATCGGTTATAGCGTGTTCATACCGGCTTTCATTCTCATCGTATTTGCAGAACTGACCGCCTGGCGCGACTGGCTCTTCTATACGCTTGGCGGTGCGGCAACCGCTGTGGTCGTCATCGTCTGGAAGTGGCGCCCGCAAACGGAAGATATTGATACTTTTGCAGCAATTCTTGCGACAGGCGTTGTTGGCGGTTTTGTCTACTGGCTCGTTTCAGGACGCAGCGCCGGATTGGTCTTGCCAACCCGGCCAAGCGATCCTCGCGCTTAAAACCGCAGCTTCTATTTCGCCTGCGCCATCAGAATTTTTGCGGCGAACGCCGAGAACACGCCAGCAAACAACCAGTCGGTCACGCGGGTTACTGTTGGATTCTTTTTCAAAAGGCCAGCAAAGCGATCAGCCGCAAGAATCATCGGCGTAACAACAGGCAGCGACAGCGGAATGAAAAGCAGGCCGAGGAAGAAGAGCTTGCCCGGCGCATGCGGATCATTTGCGGAAACAAATTGCGGCAGGAAGGTCATGAAGAACAGGATGATCTTTGGGTTGAGCAAATTAATGCCAATCCCGGTCAACCAGTTCTGGAACAGCGTATGCGAGGGGCCACTTTTCTTTTCCGGCGAAAACGCAGAACCCTTGCGAATAGCCTGAAATGCAAGCCAGACAAGATAGCCCGCACCTACAATCTTGAGAACAAAAAAAGCTGTCGGCGACGCAATAATCAGTGCGGAAAGCCCGAGCGCTACCATCGTCGTATGGACGACAATCCCGCAATTGGCACCCGACAGGCAGGCAAAACCCGCGGCCTTGCCTTCGGATAGGGCCCGGCCAACAAAAAGCGTCATGTCGGGTCCCGGTGTAATGGACAAGACAAAGGTCGCAATCGCAAATTGCAGGATAATCGGCCATTCTGGAATGAAGGTCATCGGGCGCTCCGTCAAAAAACTCGCGGAAGCTAACGCGGACGCATTGTTTTGACCACTCGATTTTGACGGTTCTTGGCGTTTTTCTTTTATCGTTACCTCAAGGGCTCAGTTCTCTCGGCGCTGCACGGCGACTATGCGCTGTACGAGACTGCGAAACTGCGCAAGCGCGGGCACAGGATGGGCCTGACGCATGGCCAGAAGCAGGGGCGCTATCAATCTTGAGCTTCCTGCAACCGCTCTATAGACAATACCTTCTCCACCCAGACGCTGCATGGATGCGGGCACAAGAGAAATTCCGAATCCCGCGGCGACCAGACTGAGCGTCGCTGTTAAACGCGGCGCCTCCTGTGCCACAACAGGGCTAAATCCAGCTTCGCGGCACGCCGTGAGGATCGTGTCATAAAGGCCCGGCCCCGCCGATCGGCGATAAAGAATAAAAGGCTCACCGGCCAATTCCGTCAGCAGCAATCGTGACGCGCTATCCGTTGCAAGCCGGTGTCCGACCGGGAGTGCAACGAGCATTGGCTCTTCCAGTACTGATTCGATCCGCAAACCCGGTGTACGACCAACAGGCGAGCGAATAAAGGCGGCGTCCAGTCGTTCGTGCAGAAGCGCATCCACCAGTTCAGCAGTGCCTGCTTCTTCAAGCGAAACCGAGACCTGTGGAAGGTTTTCACGAAAGGCACGCAGCATCTTCGGCACAATAGGGTGAAGGGCAGCAGAACTGGTGAATCCTATGGCAAGGTGACCTTGCTCGCCGCGCGCTGCCCGGTGAACCATGTCGGCAACGCCATCGGCGCGCGCTAAAATGATCCTCGCCTCGTCAAGCAGCACTTTACCGGCCTCTGTCGGGCGAACACCGCGCGGCAGACGGTGCATCAGAAGAACCCCAAGATCCGCTTCAAGACTTTGAAGGAGCCGTGTCAGCGGCGGTTGTTGCATACCCAATCGCTCCGCCGCACGCGTTACATGCCCTTCTTCTGCAAGAGCAACAAAGGCTCGCAACCGCCGCAGATCAATCAAAGCCATACCTTTTAAGTATTAAAATTGCCAAAACCATGCATTGGAAATCATAGGGCGAGGAGGTTATTCTGCCAACATACAATTTTACGATTGAGGTATCAGCATGCTCCACGCCCTCCCATCCCCTGCCGGTCCGATAGCCATTATTCGTGCGGGAGGCCTGTCGTGAGCTGGTCCGCTGATCAATATGTCAAATTCGAAGATGAGCGCACACGTCCCGTGCGTGATCTCCTGGCTGCGGTTCCGGGTGTTTATGCCCGCTCTATTGTCGACATTGGCTGTGGACCCGGTAATTCCACCGAAGTTCTGATTGCCCGTTTCCCCAAAGCCGCGGTAACGGGAATGGACAGTTCTGAAGATATGGTAG